>NZ_JAJDWC010000089.1 GCF_022825805.1 Phaeobacter sp. | reverse complement strand
GGCAAGACTGCCTTGATGAACTCCCACTCCAGATCGCTCATGTCCGAACGCGCCATTTTCACACCCCAGCATGTTGTTTTGCTGGAAATGAAGCACAAGCCAATACGAATGATAAGGAATTTATAGGTGTGCTGCCTAGGTAGTCATCAGAGCGCGTCATCATCATGTATTTGCGATACGCACGGTAGTATCTGGTCATCAGAGCGGGTTCGAGATCGAAGATATCTGCCAGATGTGCGTTGAAGCAGATTTCGATGACCTGACCATCTTCGTCGAGGTTGATCACCTTCTTGCGGTTGCGAATGTCAGTTTCTTCGTCATGGAACCGGAACGGCACCGAGACCGTGGAGAGCAGTTCAAATGCCTCCGGATCGCTACTGCGCAGATCTTCGGCAATGGCGTAGCCATCGCAAAACAGCGATCCGCCACCTTGGGCCTCATTGGCAAGACAATGCAGGAACTGGAAACCGGGAGGAAGTTCCTGGTTTGTCAGATCCGTGTGCAAGGGCAGTGCAATCGGCGTATAGGCGAGATTGTTCGGGTTGGGCTTTGACTGCACTTCGAATGTGACGCCAAAGTTGGTTTGCCGCAAAAAGCCGATGCGGCGGGCAACATCCATGCCGCCTTCTGTGCTGTCTGGCAGGCCTTCAACGATCGAATAGCCAAAGGTCTGCGTCTGTACCAGCCAGTCTTTCAGCGATTCATCTGATTCAAGAATGGCGCTGGCATGAGTCCGTGGGATACCGTCCGCACCCAGATCTTTGCGCCAATGGGTGAAGCCTGTGCGTGCGGGATCTGCGGCGCGTTGGCCGGGAATATGCGCAGCCAGCCAAGTCAGGTCAAAGGTGGAGGTCTCTTCGGTGTCCCAAACGAGGGTCAGGGTATCGTCTTCAAGGACCAGGGATTTGACCGCGACGTCCAGGTCGATGGCAGTCAGATCGGCGACGCGCTCGTGGGTTTGTGGATGAAATCCGGCCGGGTCATTGTCCTTCAGCCAGATGAACGGGAAGGCAGCAGTTGTGCCTGTCGAAAAGTCGATTTCAACGACACCGGTTTCGGTGCGCAGGATAGCGTTTGCCATGGAAAACCTCTTGGCAATGATGTTGGGGAGCATGATGTGCTGAGCCGCGGCCCAAAGGTCAGGCCTCTGGCGGCGGCCACCAGTCATAGGCTTTTTTATATGGGTGTCCGGGGCGTTGCCCCAAAACAGTTGCCATTGTGTGACTGCCCTAAACTCATTCCGAAACACGACATAGTGCTTTCAAAGCGGATAAACGCTGAGTCGTGAATTTTTTCAACAAAATTTCACGCGTGGTTCACATTATTTCATCTGGTGCCGTGGGATCACTGGCGCTTTCCAAGCTGGCTCGCCATTATTGCCGTGACTGACCATAGGACCAGAAGATGCCATTTACCCTTGCCACTTGGAACATCAACTCCGTTCGCCTACGTGAGCCGATTGTTGTCAAACTTCTCAAAGAACAGGCGCCGGACGTGTTGTGCCTTCAGGAATGCAAAAGCCCGGTTGATAAAATCCCGATGGAGCAGTTTGCGGCCCTCGGGTACACGCATTTGGTTGCACGTGGGCAAAAGGGATACAACGGGGTCGCTATCCTGTCACGGCTCCCACTTGAGGATGTTGGCGAAAAGGATTTCGCGGATCTGGGTCATGCCCGCCATGTTGCCGCGCGGCTTGAGAACGGGGTGACGGTCCACAACTTCTATGTCCCTGCTGGCGGCGATGTGGCGGACCGTGAGGTCAACGAAAAGTTTGGTCAGAAATTGGACTACCTGACCGAAATGCGTGATTGGTTCCGTGCCGAACCACCCGAGAAGTCGATCCTGGTTGGTGATTTGAACATTGCACCGCGCGAAGACGATGTTTGGGACCATAAAAAACTGCTGAAAGTGGTGAGCCATACACCGATCGAAGTGGATCACTTTGCTCAGGTGATGGAGGCTGGCAACTGGTCGGATGTCACCCGCAATGACATCCCGGATGGGCGTTTGTACAGCTGGTGGAGCTACCGTGCCAAAGATTGGGACGCAGCGGACAAAGGCCGCAGGCTCGATCACGTCTGGGCCACAGGCGATATCAAAACCGCAGCGCACTCGAGCCGAATCCTCCGCGACGCGCGCGGTTGGGAAAAACCAAGCGACCATGCACCGGTGTTTGCGACCTTTGACCTCTAGGCGACGGTCACTTTAGTTTCCGATTTCGCCCAAGACATCATGAGCCAGCCACCGACCAGAGGTGGCCGGCACAATTGTGATTTTCACTCTCAACGTGATTGGGTAAACTGCTCCCAACGAAGCCCGAGCAGAAAATAAAGAGGCAGTGGTAATGATCAGAGTGGTTGGGGCCATGCTTATGGCCGTGGTCGTGGCGTCTTGTAGTGGCGGGGGCGGATCGCCGCCGCGGGATCTGGACAACGCGTGCAGCATCATCAAACAGCGACCTCAGTATTTGAAAGCCTTCCGCGCTACCGAGCGCAAGTGGGGTGTGCCAATGCATGTCCAGATGGCCACGATCTACCAAGAGAGCCGTTTTCGATCTAATGCCCGCACGCCGCATCGCTTTGCACTGGGCGTGATCCCGCTTGGGCGGCAATCGAGCGCTTATGGGTACAGTCAGGCGCTTGACGGAACTTGGGATGACTATCGCAAAGGACCCGGACGCCGCGGCGCGAAGCGCAACAGGATCAAGGATGCGACGGACTTCATGGGTTGGTACATGAACCAGACCCGAGAGCGAAACGGTATTCGCCTGACTGATGCCCGCAATCAATATCTGGCCTATCACGAGGGTCACACCGGATTTGCCCGCGGCAGTTACCGGTCAAAACCTTGGTTGATCAGGGTCGCAGGGCAGGTTCAGGCGCGCGCGAACCTGTATCAGACCCAGCTGGCCACGTGTCGCCGGGCCCGTCGATAAACTGTGGCACAAGGTGCCCGAATAAAAGACTGAAAGCCCCGGGTGTTTTCTGATCCTGCGATCAGTTGATCCCAGGGGCTTTCACAGCGTCAACGCGACGGAACGGTGCTGGTGCTGAACAAACGGCTGGGCAAATCTATGCCGGTCTCTAACTCGCCGAGGATCACTGTGGTCTGGCCGCCGGAGCCGTCGTAGATCACCCATTTGCGCAGTTCGACCGGGTCGTCGGTGAACATCAGTTCTATGCTGCCATACTCCGGGTTCTCGGGATCTTGCGCCCGCACAACGGTGGACGTGCCGTCAAATCCGTGATCGACGACCATATTGGCCCGCCCAAGATTGACAGTGCGCGCAAGGATCAGCGACAGCGGGGTCCGGCGTAGAGGATAGGTTTCAGGGGGCTGGTTGGATTTGGGGTCCTGGATCACGACAGCACCGGCACCTGCGATCACAACGCCACTGTTTGGAGCGTCATATTCGAAACGCATTTTTCCGGGACGATCCATATAGAGCTTCCCAGTCGACAAGCTGCCATCATCGTTGATCTGGCTGAACGGGCCCTGGGCGGTCGAAATCCCGTTTAGATATCCTGATATTTCATTCAGGCTCAGTTTATCCGCCGCCATCGCAGCAGTAGAGCAGAGCGTCAGCGCAACGGCGCAAGTAAGCTGTTTCATAATACCAAGATAAGATGAGAACGTGGAAAGTGAAGAGGGCGAAGCCTGACCCGCTTCGCCCCCTGTATTATTGTTCGGGAACCAGAATTTCCCTTTTACCAACGTGATTTGCGGGGGAGACAAGCCCCTCGTCTTCCATCTGTTCGACCAAACGGGCGGCTTTGTTGTAACCGATGGCAAGTTTTCGCTGGATGTAGGAGGTGGAACACTTCCGGTCTTTGATCACAATCTGCACCGCCGTGTCATAGAGCGCATCTTCGGTGTCGGTGTTGCCACCTGTCGACAGTCCAAGAACCGCATCGATGTTGTCCGCTTTGTCATCATCCGGACCATCCAGCACGTTGCCGATATAGTCCGGTGGGCCAAACTGCTTCAGGTGGTTGACGACTTCCTCGACTTCTTCGTCCGACACAAAAGGTCCGTGGCACCGAGTGATCTTGGCACCGCCAGCCATATAGAGCATGTCGCCCATACCCAGCAGTTGCTCGGCCCCCATTTCACCCAGAATGGTCCGGCTATCGACTTTGGAGGTCACCTGGAAAGAGATACGTGTGGGGAAGTTGGCCTTGATGGTGCCGGTGATCACATCCACCGATGGGCGCTGTGTCGCCATGATCAGGTGGATGCCGGACGCCCGCGCCATTTGCGCCAGCCGTTGAATGCAGGCTTCGATTTCCTTGCCCGCCACCATCATCAAATCGGCCATCTCATCCACGATGACCACGATGTAGGGCAGGGCCTCTGGCGCGAACTCTTCTGTTTCGAACACGGGTTCGCCAGTGTCATCGTCAAATCCGGTCTGAACGGTACGCGAGAACATTTCGCCCTTGTCCAAGGCCTCTTTTACGCGCCCGTTGTAGCCTGCGATGTTCCGGACGCCCATTTTGGACATCTTCCGGTAGCGATCTTCCATTTCTCCGACGACCCATTTCAGGGCCACCACAGCCTTTTTGGGGTCGGTGACGACCGGTGACAACAGATGTGGAATGCCATCGTAAACGGACAGTTCCAGCATTTTTGGGTCGATCATGATCAGGCGGCATTCTTCTGGCGTCAGCTTGTAAAGAAGCGACAGGATCATGGTGTTGATCGCCACGGATTTCCCGGATCCGGTTGTCCCTGCGATCAACAAATGCGGCATCTTCGCCAGGTTGGCAACGACAGAGTCGCCACCGATATCTTTGCCCAAGGCCAGCGGCAGGGCATGGGTTCCATCGCCGAAATCACGGCTGCCGAGGATCTCCCGGAGCACTACTTTCTCTCGGTTATCATTGGGCAGTTCGATGCCGATCACGGACCGGCCCGGAACCGTGGACACACGTGCAGACAGGGCAGACATGGAGCGTGCGATATCATCGGCCAGACCAACAACACGGCTGGCTTTCAGGCCGGGCGCGGGCTCCAGTTCGTACATGGTGACCACAGGACCTGGGCGCACCGAAACGATGTCTCCCTTGACGCCGTAGTCGTCCAGGACGGATTCCAACATGCGGGCGTTTTCTTCCAGCGCTTCGTCGCTGAGATGATGCCGCTGGATCTGTGCCGGGTTCGTCAGAAGGGACAGTGGCGGCAGTTCAAAATCTGTCGAACTGTCCTCAAACGCCAGCTTAGGCTCAGCCTCGGCTTTTGCCCGCGAAGACGGTTGTTGCGGCTTTCTAACTGGCTGTTCCACCACGGCTTTGCGCGGGGTGGCAACCGGGATGTCTATTGATGGTGCAGGTGGCGTGCGGTGGTGCGCGGGAGCTGCTGTCGCGTCGGGTGCGATGGCAGGTGTTACGGCCCTGTGCAGAACAGGTTTGGCTGCGGGCAATCCCTCTGTTGGGACATGATCCACAAACGATGCTGGGACGTGTTGCGCCTCCCCCGGCTGGTCGGCGGCTGCTTCCCAGGTTGGATTGTCCTCTGCCAGTGGCATGTCGGCGGAGAGCGACGGAGCAGATGGGAATGCTGTCGGTGCAGCCGGCAGCAGGGTCGAAGACAGCGGCGCAGATAGACCTTCGGTTGCTGCAGCCGCCAGCGGCGGTTCGCTGGGGGCGCCATGTGCATCTGAACCGGGGTTGAAAATCAAGGGTTCTGGGCGCTGGCCACGGCCTTTGGTCAGCGGGAAGCTGTCTTCTGGCGGCACATCTGCGGCGCGACGGATCCGAACGGCGCTGGCAATCTTCTCAGCAATGCGCTCATCTCCGGGAAGATCGTCGATGTTGTCAGGCAGTTTACTGTCGACCACATCGTTGTGGATCAATTCTGGCGTGGGCAATGGCGGCTCTGCCCGGCGGATCAGGCTGGGAACGCGCGCAAACAGGCCAGGTTTTTCCTTTTGGACCGGATCGCTTTGCCCGGCAGGATGGGTGTTTTCCGCGGATCCGTTGGGATCGACGGCTGGGCCTAGGGCGGGGGCGCCGCTTTCCATTGGATCATAGGGATGATCGTCGTAGTCCACAGGATCAAAACTCTGTGCATCCAGGTCGTCGTAGCTGTAGGCGTCTTGTTGCGCAGCGCGTTCTGCGCGCCGGGTACGATAGTTCAGCGCGGCTTGCATCCCATTGGCCGCGCCGCGGCCCAGCAGACTGGCAATCGCGTCATAGATGACCACAAGGCCGAGAGTCGCAAAGCGTAGCCCGCGGAACACCTCTGTCCGTGAAAAGCCCAGCACACCGGCACCGACCACCAACATGCCGATGGCGGTCAGCAGCGACAGAAATTTCACCAGGAAACTCAGCCCCACAGGGAGCAAGGCCAGAAGCATTCCAAGAAACGTGTATCCAATCATACCGCCCAGGCCAAATGTATGGGCAGCGCGCCAGGGTTCGGATGGCACAAGGGTTTCCAGGTGCAGCGCAACCAGCAACATCCACGGCAGCGACAAGAACAGCGGCCAAAGAACGCGATCTTCGCCTTTGTGTAGGATGAAGCGAGCACCCCAAACCAGCAGAAATACCGAAATGGCCCAGCTCGCTTTTCCGAACAGGGTTATCAGCATGAACGCGATGGATGCTCCGGTGCGGCCAAGGATGTTCTGTACTGGCGCATCGGTCGACACCATCCAGTTCGGATCGTCCGCCGAATAGCTGCCAATCATGACCGCCACCAAAACGCCCAAGCCGACCAGCAGGGCGCCGATCAGCTCTTTGCTTCGTTTTTCAATGGCCGCTTGCATCGTGCTGTCCAGAAGGGGATCACGACTGCGCGTTTGAAATGCCATGCCAACCTCGTTCTTTTTTCACCCAGGCCCCTGCTGTTTGCCGCAGGTGGTATCCCATCGGTTTGAATTGTCCGGCGCTCCTGACCGCTTGGTCCCAAGCGCGTCCCGTCAATATAGGCAATCGCGCAGCTTGATCAGCGCGGCTTCGGTCTGGTCAGCGGGGGCAACCAGCGCGACGCGGATGTAGCCGCTGCCAGGGTTGTCCACCCCTTCCCCCTGCGCGAGATAGGCGCCGGGAAGAACGCGTACTCCGGTCTCTTTCCAGAGCTTCAGCGCTGCGGTTTCGCCATTTTCCACCGGCAGCCACAAGAAGAAACCGGCTTCTGGCGCCATATAGCCATCCAGCCCATCAAAGACGTTGTCTGCGATTGTGTACTTTGCCTGATACAAGGCGCGATTTTCCGCAACATGTACCTCGTCAGCCCAAACCTTTGCCGCCGCTGACTGCAATGGCGCGGGCAATGGGGCCCCTGCATAGGATCTCAGTTGATGCACGCGCTTCATTGTTTCTGGCCCTGCGACCATTAGACCGGATCGTAGCCCCGCCAGGTTGGAGCGTTTGGACAAAGAGTTGAACAGGATCACGCGTTCTGGATCTGCTCCCAGCTCCTTGGCGACCGTCAAAGCGCCGGTGGGGGCAACGTCGCGATAGATCTCCGAGTAGCACTCGTCGGCGAAAATGCGGAAATCATGTTTCTCGGCAAGCTGGATCAATTCGGACCAATAGCTGTGGCTGGCCACTGCGCCCTGCGGATTTGCGGGCGAGCAGATATATGCGACAGCTGTGCGATTCAGCACCTCTTCAGGCAGGCTTGCATAGTCGGGCAGGTGATTGGTCTCTGCGGTTGCGGGCACGAATACCGGTTCTGCCGCGACCGAAATGCTGGCCACCATATAGACCTGATAAAACGGGTTCGGGATCAGTATCACGGGGCGCTGCCCGTTTTTCTGCTCTGGGCACAGCGCCATGGCCGCGTTGTACAGCCCTTCCCGTGTCCCATTGAGCGCCATGACCTGGGTTTGCGGGTCCACCGCAACATCATACCGGCGTCTCACCCAATCTGCGATCGCGCCGCGCAGCGGAAGGCTGCCTTCATTGGGGGGGTAGCTTCGAAAACCCGCCGCGTTTTCCATGATCACATCGGTGACCCAAGCGGGAAAATCATGCTTGGGTTCGCCAATGGTCATATGCACCACGTCCCCGCCCGGTGTGTGATGATCGAGCAGAGCGCGCAGGCGCGGAAAAGCATAGGGCGGCAGGTTGGAAAACCGCTCGGGAAAAATCATGTATCTGGCCTCAGGTCCGGGATCGTTAGTGCCCCGTTTACCAGTAGACTACAGAGCCGTCGCTTTTCCGTCTAGTCGCAGGATGTCCGGTCCGGCAAAATGTGGCTTTCACGCCAAAGCGATCTCCGCGGCGGCACCAAGACGCAGCAGTGCCTCTTCTTGCTGCGGTCGGCCGTAGATCTGCAGCCCACATGACGGCACACCGGTTGGCAGGGACAGGCCACAGAACCCCATCAGATTGCCGATGCGCGTGTTGCGAAGCGCCATCAGGTTTGAGCGGACGTAGAATTGGTGGTCCTCCTCCAACCGCTGCATATCAGGAGGCAGGATCGGGGATGTCGGGCAAAGAACACCGTCAAACGCAGCCGTCGCGTTGGTCCAGATCTTGCGGATCCTGTCCAGCTTGGCCCAGGCCGCGACATAGTCGGCGCCGCTGAACGCTTTGCCTGCTCGGAAACGTTCGAGAATTTCGGGAAACATCAGATGCGGGGCGGCTTCGATTGTGTCCTTCCACAGGCCATAGGCCTCGGTCGTGTAGAGGATTGGGCTGAGCGCCATTGCCTCTTCGAGCTCTGGGATTTCGAGCGTTTTGATTTCCGCACCTGCCCGCCGAAGCCGGTCCAGCGCCTCGGCGTGCGCGTCAGCAACCGTTGCATCCAGATCAGTCTGGGCCACCGTGACCAAATTCGCGAAACAGCGCCCTTCAAGCGCTGCTCCGCGCAGGTCGGGACCGGTGTGCCCCTCGATCAAACCCAGAAACAATGCGGCATCCTCGACGGAGCGCACCAGCGGCCCCACGGTGTCAAACCGCAGGCACAATGGAACGACGCCCTCCAGGCTGATCCGCCCTGATGTTGTTTTCAGACCAACGAGATCGTTCCAAGCAGACGGAATTCTTACGGAACCACCAGTGTCAGAGCCTATTGCTCCGGCGGCCAACCCAAAGACAACAGAAGCGGCGGCCCCGGAGGACGAGCCACCTGGCGCAGCATTTTTGCCATGCACACAGGGCGGGGTCGCTTTGACCGGATTGAGCCCCAACCCAGAAAAAGCCAATTCGCTCATATGGGTCTTGCCAAGGCAGACGGCACCCTTTGCTGTGGCCGTCCGCAAGGCCAGGGCATCTTGGGTAGGAACACGGCCAGACAGCAGATCAGAGCCTGCTTCGGTGGCCGTTCCTGCACTGTCGAACAGATCTTTCCAGCTGATTGGCACGCCATCCAATGGCGACAGGCGCTGGCCAAGGGCTGCGCGTTGCTTCGCGGCTTTTGCTTCGGCCAAAGCCCGATCATGGGTGACAGAACTGTAGATGCGATCCCGCAAAGGGTGGGCGTCGATGGCCTCCAGATAGCACTCGGTCAGAGCAACCGGGCAGACGTCTCCTGCGGCGATGCCGCGACCCAAATCCGCAGCGCTTTGTTGCAGCCAATCCCGCATCCCAACCCCCTTCGTTTTGTAGCTGAGGCGACGGTAGCGGCACGACGCCCCATGGACAATGGCAAACACAGCGGCATATTGCGAGGCATGGAAAATGCGACTGATATCCTGATTGTTGGTGGCGGCCTGAACGGCCCTGCCCTTGCCCTGGCTCTTGCCCAGACCGGTCACACCGTCACTTTGGTTGATGCTTTGCCGCAGGAGACCCGTGCAGAACCCGGGTTTGACGGGCGCAGCTATGCTCTTGCGCTGGCGTCACAGCGCCTTGTCGCGCAGATAGGCGTCTGGCCTGAGGTGGCAGACAAGGCGCAGCCAATGCTGGAGATCAAGGTGACGGATGGTCGGGTCGGGCAGGGACCATCGCCATTCTTCATGCATTTTGACCATGCCGAACTCGAAGAAGGGCCGATGGGCTACATGATCGAGGATCGTTATCTGCGGGCGGCGTTTAGGAATGCGATGGAGGCGAGCCCGGACATCACCTTGATCGACAATGATCGTGTCATCGCTCAAGAGGTGGGGCCAAGTGGCGTCACGATCTCGCTGGCCTCCGGGCAGCACCTGGGGGCGCGGCTGCTGGTCGGTGCTGACGGTCGGCGCAGCGGCACGGCCGAGCGCGCGGGGATCAAACGGACAGGCTGGGACTACGGGCAGACCGCCCTCGTCTGTGCAATCGAACATGAGCTGCCGCACGGTGGTATTGCTCATCAGTTCTTTATGCCACCGGGCCCTTTGGCCATTCTGCCGCTGCCGGGCAACCGGTCTTCTATCGTTTGGAGCGAACGCACTGATCGCGCGGGTTCCATTCAGCAGTTGGACGAACAGGATTATTTGGCGGTCTTGCGCCCGCGTTTTGGGGATTTTCTCGGCGCGATCCGTTTGGCGGGAGATCGGTTTACCTATCCTCTCAACCTGACCCTCGCGAATGCATTTTTTGCCGATCGGGTTGCGCTGGTCGGTGATGCGGCACACGGCGTGCATCCGATCGCGGGACAGGGGCTGAACGCCGGTTTGCGCGATGTCGGTGCATTGGCGCAGGTGCTGACGGAGGCCAAGCGGCGGGGGGAAGATCTGGCATCTCCGCTGGTTTTGGAACGCTATCAGCAGTGGCGCCGGTTCGACACGGCCAGTTTGGCAACCGCGACGGACACGTTCAATCGGCTGTTTTCAAACGACCATCCCGTCCTGCGCATGGGGCGCGACCTGGGGATGGGAATTGTTGGCGCATTGCCTGGTGTGCGGCGCAGCTTCGTGCGGGAGGCCGCAGGGCTGACCGGTGATCTGCCTAAGCTACTGCAGGGTCAGCCGATCTAACGGCTGCCCTTTTCTTAGGTGGCTGTGTCTACGTGGTGAGGTGCGCCGATGCTGCCTACTCTAGCGGCCGCGCTTCGTCCTTCAGCATCACCGGAATGCCATTGCGAATTGGAAACGCAAGATTGGCCGCGGTGGAGATCAGCTCCTGCTTATCGGCATCATATTGCAGCGTTGTGTGCGTCAACGGACATACCAATGCTTCCAGCATATGGCGGTCGAATGTTGGTTGTTTCTGCTGCATAGCGTCAAGCTCAGGAGCGTCATTGGTCATTGCAGGGTTTCCTCTGGCGAGCCGCCGCGAAGCGCGAACTCGATCAATGTAACAAGGGTCTCTCGTCTTGTCGCAAGGCAGGGGGCTTCTAGCAAGGCCTGTTTGTCCTCTGGATCAAAATCCAACAGCATCGCCAATGAGTTGATCAACAGCTCATCGTCAGCATCCTTAAGCGCTTCCCAATCCGTTGACAGGTTCCGAGATATGAAAAACCGCTCCAACAGGCCCAGAAACGCGGGGCGATCGAACGTCTCGTCTCGCTCTCCCTTGCCCAGGTCGCGTTCAAAGCTGCCCCACGAAACCGTGCAGCGCCGATAGGGCGTAAACCCTTCGACTTCGCTGTGGATGCGAAACCGGGAAATGCCCGACAAAGTGATCATATAGCGCCCATCTTCCGTTTCCGAAAACTGGGTGACGCGCCCGGCGCAGCCAATACTATGCAATCCTGCCCCATCCGATTTTCGCGGGAAAGGTTGCACCATTCCGATAAGCCTGTGCGGGGTCTTCAGACAATCCTCGAGCATCTGCAGATACCGTGGTTCAAACAGATGCAGTGGGAGTCGAGACCGGGGCAGCAGCAGCGCCCCGGGCAGTGGAAAAACCGACAGGGTTTCGGGCAAATCAGTAGCCTGTAACATAGTCAGTGTTCTAGTGCTGGCACCAGCCTAGGCAAATATGATCGAGCTGAGTTTTCGACGTCCATTCAACACAATTGGATCATTGGGCTTCAGAGCTTCAAAAATTGTGAACAGCTGGGTTTTGGCGGCACCATCGTTCCATGTTTGATCCTTACGGAACAAGGACAACAGTTCAGCAACGGCAGCCTCGGCGTCTCCTGCCGCATGCAGGGCTTGTGCGAGATCGAACTGCGCCTGCAGATCATTGGGATCGCTATCGACCTTGGCGCGCAGTTCTGCAACAGGGCCGGCATTTGCGGCTTGCCGCGCCAATTCGACTTGCGCGAAGGCGGCTTCGATTTCCGGCGCGGCGGAGATCTCTGCGGGTGCGCCGTTCAAAACCGCTTCGGCCTGGTCAAGATCGTCCAGCGCAATATGAGCGCGTGCCAGCCCGCCATAGGCTGCGGCATTCTGGTTGTCTTCGCCCAGTACAGCGGCAAATGTCTGTGCCGCATCTTCGGCGTTACCCTCGGCCAGCATTTGCTCTGCCATCTCGATGGCCTCTCCCAGCCCACCATCTGCAGACCCGCCTGCGGCTTCGATGGCACGTTTGATAAATGCATCGATTTCCGATGGGGGAACAGCACCTTGGAACATGTCGATGGGACGCCCCTGGACGAAGGCCACGACGGTTGGCACAGATTGCAGCGGCAGACCTTGCTGGGCCAGTGCCTGAACCAGACGCTGGTTTTGATCAACATCGATCTTTGCCATTGTCGCAGCACCTTTGGCCTTGGTCACCGCGGCTTCCAGCGCCGGGCCCAGGGTTTTGCAAGGGCCGCACCAGGGTGCCCAGAAGTCTACGATAACTGGGGCCTTCATGGACGCATCGACCACGTCCTGCATGAATGTGGCTTCGGTCACATCTTTGATCAGGTCCCCGTTCGGGGCTGCATCGCTTGCGCCGCCAAGTAAATCGATCATGCGCTTTATCTCCGTTTTGTTGTTGCCCCATATATGAAAGCAGTGGCAGCAGAAACCAAGGGACGGCCGCCAAATCAATTGAGACGTGCAGAGCCGAACCTGCGCGGCTGTGATCTTTGCCGAGCCAAGAAAGGCGGTCTGCTCTCCTTTACCTTATGTTTGTATCCTGGCAAGGCGGTTTTATAGACATTTTCACTTGTGGCAGCCTATGTAGTAGGAGTAGGAACCGCACCCATGTTGAGCACACGCGCAAAATATCGTTTGGGACAAGTTGTCCGGCATCGCATCCACCCGTTCCGTGGAGTGGTTTTTGATGTCGATCCGCAGTTTGCCAACACCGAAGAATGGTACGAAGCCATTCCTGAAGACAGCCGCCCTGCAAAAGAGCAGCCTTTTTATCATTTGTTGGCTGAGAACGATCAGACATACTACGTTGCTTACGTGTCTGAACAGAACCTGGTGCCGGATTATTCAGGCGAACCGATTGGGCATCCAGATGTCTCGGACATGTTTGGCCCGTTCGACGACGGGGTCTATGCGCTTCAGTACCAGATGAACTGATCGCCGCCTGCACGGGCGCGCGCATGTGGTTTCACCCCACGCAAGCGGGATGAAACCCAAATCCGATCAATAGCCCAAAGCACAGCCATCTTTTCGGGCGTCACTTGCGCCCTCTAAAATACCGGTTTCATGGATTTGAATGGCCTGCGCGCCACCGATCGCGGTGTCGGGAATGACGACCTCATGGCCAAGGTTTTCAAGCTCTTGTCTGACAGCGTCGCTGTAGCCGCGCTCTACCTTTAGGATCGCACCATCGGCGAAGGCGCGTGGCATATCTATCGCGGATTGCGGGTCCATTCCGAAGTCTGTCAAATTGGATAGAAAGCGCGCGTGACCATTGGGCTGATAGGCGCCGCCCATCACGCCAAAGGGCATTGTCACATCCTGATCTTTGCGGAGCATGCCGGGAATGATGGTGTGCATTGGCCGCTTGCCACCAGCGAGTTCATTGGGGTGACCTTCTTCCAGCGTGAAGCCCGCCCCGCGGTTTTGCAGCAAAATGCCAAATTTTTCCGATGCGATGCCGGAGCCGAAGCCATGGAAGATGGAATAGATCAGCGAAACGGCCATGCGGTCCTTGTCGACCACGGTGATGTAGATCGTGTCCTTGTGAACCGCCTCGCTGATTTCGGCAGGTGCGCGCATAGCGGTCTTTGGGTCAATCCGTTTGGCCAGTTGCAATGCAGTCTCCGGCGCAAGCATATGGTCCAGACGTGAGGTGAAATCCGGATCGGCAATAAACCGGTTGCGCGCATCATAGGCCAGCTTGGCGGCTTCGGCTTCGATGTGCACGCGTTCTGCGCCCAACGGATCCATACTGCCAATGTCAAAGTGCTTCAGGATGTTCAGCATCAAAATCGCAGTGGCACCCTGGCCATTTGGTGGGTGCTCGACAAGGTCAACGCCCTTGTAACTGCCGGACACAGGTGATGTCTCGGTTGCGGCCACCGCGGCAAAGTCATCGGCGGAGTGTTTGCCCCCAAGCGCTGTGAGAGCAGCAATCATGTCGTCGGCGACTTCACCCTTATAAAACGCATCCCGCCCATCACTGGCAAGGCGGCGCAGAACTTCGGCCTGGCCGGGTGCCCTGAACATCTGCCCAACCTTTGGCGCGGCGCCATCAAACAGATATGCCTTGCGTGCTGCGCCTTGAAGCGTATCGGCATCATTGGCCCAATCAAATGCGACCCGCGGCGCAACCGGCACCCCTGCTTCGGCGTAGTGGATCGCAGGCTGCAGCAGAGCGTCCAGTCCAATCACGCCTTCGCTGTCTGACAGACGACAGAACGCATCAACCGCCCCTGGGATCGTTACGGCATCCGCACTGTTCAAGGGGACGGTCTGAAGGCCGCGTGCGCGCAAATCCGCGGCATTGGCAGCGGCAGCAGCACGCCCGGAGCCGTTCATAGCCTTGATGGGTTGGCCTGGTCGCGAATAGAGCACGAAACAATCCCCGCCCAGTCCGGTCATTTGCGGCTCACAGATCCCCAGAAGAATGGCGCCTGCAATGGCAGCGTCCATCGCATTGCCACCGCGTTTAAGGATGTCGATGGCGGCGTTCGCGGCCAAGGGGTGAGACGTTGCACAGAGCCCATTTTCGGCAAAAACGGCAGACCGGCCAGGTGTGTGAAAATCGCGCATAATACCTCCTCCAACTTGCAGGGAACATTAGACCCTGCAGCGCCAAAGGCAACGATGCTGCTGTCAGTTCAGGCTCTGATCAGGCAGGATGAAAGGTTCAATAAACCTGATTCGGTGGCCACGATCCCTTGCATGTGAGCTGGGGCACGCGGTTTACGCTCGACGTGGTTCATCTCAGTGGCGATGCGGCAAACGACTAGCGCGCGACCTGTGCTTGGGAAGGGTCCGCGCTGGAACGTGATCATCTGGAGTGGACGTGCGTTTCAGGTAACGCTCGGGGTGGCAGCTTGGCAGTCGAAGAGATGAAGGGCGGCTAGAGCCAGGTCGCACTCTGAAATGTTGTCACTTGCGGAGGATGTGACCTGGCTATGCCGGTTTGGCGTTGCGGGCCTGAAGTTCGAAGCGGAGGGCCAGGTTGTTGCCGCTGTCGCTGCGCTCGTATTGGACATCACTGGTGAGTTCACGGATCAATAACCAGCCGAAACCACCCTCTGGCAAATCCTCGGTCGCGACTGTCAGATCTTGGCGCGCCCCTGATGGCAGTTCGTTGTTCTTGAACGGGACGCCTGAGTCCCCGATCGATACCCAGAGATGGTCTGTGTCCAGGCTGCAATCAATGTTCACATCGCCAACGGCCATGCCTGCATAGGCGTGTTCGACAACGTTGTTCACAGCTTCCGTCAGCGCAATCTGCACCTCATCTGCTCGCGCCTCCGGCACGCCCATGGCGCGCAGGCGGTCCAAAACGGTCTGAATACCGGATCGTGCATCCAGTTCAGTCGCCGTGAACGAGCAGGTGAATGTTTCAGCCATAAACGTATCGCTCCGCGGTGCCAGCGCGTGTCTAATCAAGAATTAAGTCGGTTTGCGGATTGCGCGTCCGGTAGGGAGGCATAGAGATCAAAAACGGTGTCCATCCGGGTCAAGCGGAACACCTTGTCGACCATCGGCGTCAGCCCTGCCAAATCCAGTTTGCGGCCTTGACCGAGCTGTTTCATTGCTGCGACGATGGCCCCGAGGCCGCTTGAATCGATAAATTTGACCTCAGAAAGGTCCAAAATAACACGCTCGGGACCGTTTTCTGTGGTCGCGCGCATGTCTTCTTTGAATTGAATCGCCATCGCAGCGTCAATGCGTTCGGCATTGACGGTCACGATCTGAGTGCCATCCGCTGTGGTACTGGTCAGGCTCATCGGTGCTTGTCCCCGCGTCGAAAAGTGTTGACGATCAAAGTAGACGTCAATCCTTACGATTTTGTATGCACTATTTTGTCAATGGGAGGAATATTTGATGAAGAATGTTGTCATTGCTGGTGCGGCCCGGACTCCGATGGGGGGATTTCAGGGCATGTATGACGGTGTTGAAGCATCCGAATTGGGCGGTGTTGCCATTCGTGCGGCACTGGATGCGGCCGGTGCCAGCACCGTCGACGAAGTTCTGATGGGCTGTGTATTGCCTGCGGGCCAGGGTCAGGCGCCTGCACGGCAAGCCGGTTTCGCTGCAGGTTTGGGGGAAGACGTGCCTGCGACCACCCTGAACAAGATGTGCGGATCCGGGATGAAAGCCGCAATGATCGCGTATGATCAATTGGCTTTGGGTCACAGCAAAACCATGATCGCCGGCGGTATGGAGAGCATGACAAATGCGCCCTACTTGCTGCCAAAGATGCGCGGCGGCGCGCGGATTGGCCATGGTCAAGTGGTGGATCACATGTTCCTCGACGGGCTTGAGGATGCGTATGACAAGGGGCGCCTGATGGGCACCTTCGCCGAGGATTGTGCCGAGACTTACCAATTCACTCGGGAAGAGCAGGATGATTATGCGCTTCGGTCGTTGGCCAATGCACTGGAGGCGCAATCGTCTGGTGCGTTCAAGGCTGAGATCGCTGCCGTTACGGTGAAAGGGCGCAAGGGCGACACCGTGACCTCAATGGACGAGCAGCCGCAATCTGCGCGGCCGGATAAGATCCCGACGCTCAAACCGGCGTTTCGTAAGGATGGCACTGTGACGGCCGCAAATGCGTCGTCCATTTCCGACGGTGCTGCGGCCTTGTTGTTGGCAACAGAAGAGGCTGCAAAAGAACAAGGGCTTGCCATCAGGGCACGTATCTTGGGCCATGCGAGTCACGCCCAAGCGCCTGGGCTGTTTACAACCGCGCCTGTTCCTGCCGCGCGCAAGTTGATGGATCGGCTGGGCTGGGGTGTCGAAGATGTCGATCTTTGGGAGGTGAACGAGGCGTTTGCCGTCGTCCCCATGGCGTTCATGCGGGAGCTGGGCATTCCGCGGGACAAGGTCAATGTGAACGGTGGGGCCTGCGCGCTTGGTCATCCAATCGGGGCGTCTGGCGCGCGCATCATGGTGACCCTTTTGAATGCTCTTGAAACCCGCGGTCTGTCGCGCGGTATCGCTGCGATCTGCATCGGCGGCGGCGAGGGTACGGCGATCGCGATTGAACGCGTATAACGTCTGCATCAATGCGACCGACCTGAAGTAGGTCGGTCGCGTTAAGGATTAGAGGTACTGCCAGGCTTGAAACAACAGGCCAATCGTGAAGGCACCGCCTAGAGACAGGCCAATGTAAAGCAGGAAGACCGGCCACCGTGCCAAAGCCCAAACGGCCATAGCCGCTGGAATGGATGTGACGCCGCCAGCGACGAGGAAGGCAAGCCCTGCACCTGGTGCCATGCCTTGTTCGATCAGCCCGTTCACTAGTGGGAGTGCAGCGTACCCGTTCAGATATGCTGGGACGCCAACAAGCGTGGCAGACAGGATGGGTAGAACACCGGTCCCGCCGAGTACCTGCGTCACGGTTTCTGCAGGGATCCAGGCGGTCATCAGGCTTTCCAGCAAAAACGCCAAGACCAACCATTTGGTGAGAAACGCGGTCGTACTGAACGCGTTGGACAGGAAGGTACGGCGCCGGTCAGCTTCGTTCCAGAAGCGCCAGTGTACGGCGCCGGGGTTGCGCAGGTTGGCGGCGCCACAGCCGCCGTTCCCGACCCCATCCCGCAAGGGTGTCTTCAGAGCGCCACTGCCCGCCAGCACATGGGCAACAAGACCTCCAAACAGTCCCAGCCCGATGGCGGCGAAGGTTTTGGCAAGCGCGAATTCAAAACCCAATACCCCAGTCGTTAGCAAGAACATTGATGGATCCATAATGGGGGAGGCCAGCCAAAATGCCATCACGGCCGACAGGGGCACCCCCATCGAAAGCAATGCGGCGATCAGCGGAATAACCCCGCAAGAGCAGAATGGCGAAATACCTCCGGCGACTGCTCCAAGGGCGATCATCACCAGCGGTGCGCCGGTGAAAGCTTTGGCGATCAAACTGTCAGCCCCGGTTGCGCCCGCCCATGCTGCAACGAGGATCGAAAACAGTAGATACGGGCCTGTTGACAAGATTGCTGCTGCGACGAACTGACCGCTGTCATAGGCCTGTGCGGGTACGATAACGGCCAGCAGGGCAAAGATTGCGAGCGATGCGAGCCATACCATCTGTTGGCGCAGAACGCTCCATATTGCTGAAATTTGGCTCGGCTGATGATCAGAGATTTCCGTCATTTCTACATATCCAGTTTTGTAGTTATTTTGGTCAAAAAACAGCCTATGCGCTGTTTTGCAAAGAAGGCGGGGTCACACCCTGGCAACATTCGGCAGTCAAGAACGCGACAAGATCTTCGATCACATCGAAATGCGCTTTGCTGAAGACTTCGCGGCCGTGTTTTTCTTGGACCACCAGGTTGGCGTCGACCAGGGTCGATAGGTGATGCGCAAGCGTGGATGGCGCGAGATCCAGCATGGCGCCGATATCGCCGACCCGCAGACCAGAATGCCCAGTCTTCACCAACAGGCGAAAGATACTTAGCCGCGCGTCATGTCCGAGCGCCGCGAGGGCGCGTGCTTGTGATGTCTGAGTTGTCATGAGATCAAAATAACTACATATCTAGTTTTGTAAAGGGGTGGACGATGATCTGATTGACCATGCGCCAATCACACGGCACACAGGCGGCACTCCGGCCCCCAAACCAAAAGGTAAGTTGATGACGACTTGTGTGAATTATTCCGATTTGACCAAGACGATTGCCGCGCTGACCGATGGGGAAACGGATGCCGTTGCTCTGATGGCAACGATTGCCTGCGAGGTGCATCATGCGGATGACAGGTTCAATTGGACCGGGTTTTATCGTGTGGTTGAACCAGAGCTGCTGAAGATCGGGCCCTACCAGGGTGGACATGGATGCCTGCAGATCCCCTTTGCACGAGGGGTATGTGGTGCGGCGGCTCGGACCGGTGACATTCAGCTGGTCCCAGATGTGGATGCGTTTCCGGGCCATATTGCCTGTGCGTCTTCCACGCGATCAGAACTGGTCTTGCCGGTATTTGGCAGTGCTGGCGAAGTGATTGCTGTGTTTGATCTGGATAGCGATTTGCCGGATGCGTTTACGGAAACGGATGCAGCGGAACTCGACAAGATCTTGCGCCAGGTGTTCGGCCGTATCTGAATCGACGGCCGATCGCAGGGTTTCTTTGCGAATCCTCTGAAACAGATGCGCCCGGGGTTGCCTGAGTGTGAGCTGCGCCAGGTGTAATGCGTGCCGTCTGTTGGGTTGAACCACAAGGTGCGCGCATGGCGGTTGCTGCGCGTGACTGCAGCTGCCCAAATTGTGCGGTCCCGATGCGAAGTTGCATAAAAATCAGTGTCTTATCGAATTTTTGCCTGCCTATTTAGGGTCGGGCAGCCAAGGGTAATTCGGTCCGGGTATTCCATGATCTGACTGGCGTTCCATTTCGCCATCTTCGGACGTGAAAAAACGCTTGGAAATTTCACGAACTCAGTGCACGATGAAAAAGAGCTAGATTTTTTCACGGATACTTCAGTGACCGACCACAGTCCGCAACCTGCCACCCTTGGCGCTGATCTGCGCGCTTTGCGCAAGGCGCGCAGCCTAACGCTGAGCGATCTTGCGAACCATCTTGGCCGGTCTGTTGGCTGGCTGAGCCAGGTGGAACGCGACAAATCCGAGCCTTCGATTTCGGATTTGAGAGCAATTGCAAAATGTCTCGATGTCCCGATGTCGATGTTGTTTGCCCATTCCGCCGCTCCAGCAGAAGAGCAGGGATATGTCGTTCGTGCGGGTGCCCGTCGGCCCATGGGTTCCGGTGAAGAAGGGTTGATGGAAGAGCTTTTGTCCCCGGATTTGACGGATGATTTCGAAATGGTGCATTCCACCTTTCGACCTCGCTCCCATATGCAAACACCTGCGGACCGCCCAACACAGGAGGTTGGTTACATCATTTCGGGTCGGCTGGATCTGGTTATTGGCGGACGATCCTTTTCGGTCGGACCTGGGGATAGTTTCCGCATTCGTCATGAGCCCTATCAGTGGTCCAACCCTTACGACGAACCCTGTGTTGCGGTCTGGGTGATCGCGCCTCCGGTGTATTGACTCATGTCTGTTGAAGCCTGGAGCATATTTGCGCTGTTTTGGGTGGTTTTTGTCACCACCCCTGGTCCGAATGCGGTGAACTGCATCTCAAACGGGATGAGCCTTGGGCTGCCCAAAGCCATGCTTGGCGTGCTGGCGATCCTGACCCAGGCGAGCTTGTTTCTGGTGCTCTCCGCGCTTGGTGTAACAGCGCTGATTGCCACTTCGCCGACCGGGTTTTTCATGGCAAAATTAGTAGGCGCTGGTTTCCTGATATACTTGGGGTGGCGCGGTTGGAAGACTGCCACCCGTCCCGCGCCCTCCGCCGAACGTCCGGCGCGGCATGTCTATTTGCATGCGCTCGCGGTGGCGACCATCAACCCCAAAAGCGTTGCTGGATATCTCGCTGCGTTTTCGCAATTCGTGCAGCCCGATGTGTCGATCTGGCAGCAGATGATTGTGATTGTCCCGACCGCTTTGACCATCACGGCGTTGGCGTACACGGGGTTCACGCTCTTGGGTGTGGTTCTGGGACGGGCTGCGCTGACGGCTGTTTTCAATGTCTGGATACGCCGTCTGATGGCCGTGTGTTTCATTGTCTATGGCGTGTTGTTGGGGATCAGCAGCACACCACAGCCGGAGGGTGCAGCATGATCAAAGGCAGCTGCCTCTGCGGTGACATTCAGTTCGCGACCGAAGCAACGCCGCAAGGGCCTTCGATGTGCCATTGCAGTCAATGTCGCAAACAATCCGGTGGCATCTGGTCGTCCGCCTATGTGAAGCAAACCGATTTGGAGATTTCGGGCGCGGTCCGTTGGTACGAATCCAGCCCGACCGCCAAGCGCGGGAGCTGCGCGCGCTGCGGCTCGTTCCTTTTCTGGCAGGCCCACAATGAAGACACCATCAGTTTCGCGCTTGGCGCCATAGACGGATCATCCGGGCTCAAGATCGAGAAACACATCTTTGTCCGCCACAAGGCCGACTTTTACGAAATTGCGGACGGCGTGCCGCAAAGAGACTGAGATTAGGGAGCTATCATGTCTGATTTTCCAATAAAGGCCCGCGTGGTCATCATCGGCGGTGGCGTCGTTGGCTGCTCGGCCCTGTATCACCTTGCTAAAAAAGGCTGGACCGACTGTGTCCTGCTCGAGAAGAACGAACTGACGGCAGGGTCGACCTGGCACGCTGCGGGCAACGTTCCGACGTTCTCGACCTCTTGGTCGATCATGAACATGCAGCGCTATTCAACCGAGCTGTATTCCGGGCTGGCCGAAGAAGTCGACTATCCGATGAACTATCATCAGTCCGGCTCCATTCGCCTAGCGCACACAAAAGAGCGGATGCAAGAGTTCGAACGCGCCTGCGCCATGGGTCGGTATCAGGGCATCAAGATGGAGATCTGGACGCCGGAACAGGCCAAAGAGCATTATCCATTCTTGGAGATCCATGATCTTGAGGGTGTCTTGTTCGACCCGACCGATGGCGACATCGATCCAGCCCAGGTGACGCAGGCGTTGGCCAAAGGCGCGCGCGATCTGGGTCAGAAAATCATCCGCTTCTGCCCGGCTACCGGCGTCACGCAGAACGAGGATAAAACCTGGATTGTGCACACCGAAAAGGGCGATATCGAATGTGATTACGTGGTGAACGCCGCTGGTTACTACGCGCAGCGCATCGGTGAATGGTTCAAACCCTATGGCGGTCGGACAGTTCCGATGATGGTGATGGAACATCAGTATCTGCTGACCGAGCAGATCCCCGAGATCGAGGCGCTTTATAAAGAAACTGGGAAAAAACTACCCCTGATCCGCGATGTTGATGTGTCTTACTATCTGCGTCAGGAAAAAGGCGGTTACAACCTCGGCCCGTATGAGCCGAACTGCAAAGCGCATTGGGTCGATGCCGAAGACGCCATGCCAGAGGATTTCAGCTTCCAGCTGTGGCAGGAAGATCTGGATCGTATTGAAGACATCGTCGTCGATGCCATGGCTCGTGTGCCGTTGATGGAAACATCCGGTGTGTCCAGTGTCATCAACGGCCCGATTCCCTACGCGCCCGATGGTTTGCCGCTGATCGGCCCAATGCCCGGTGTTGAAAACGCGTTTGAGGCTTGTGTCTTTACCTTCGGCATCGCGCAGGGCGGTGGTGCAGGTAAGGTGCTGGCTGAATGGATCGTAGACGGTCAGACCGAATGGGACATGTGGTCCTGTGATCCGCGCCGCTACACCGACTACACCGATCAGGACTACTGCAACAAGAAAGGCATGGAAGTCTATGGCAACGAATATGCCATGCACTTCCCCCACCACGAATGGCCTGCTGCGCGGGACAAAAAGCTGTCTCAGGTGCATGCCAAGGTGAAGGAGCTGGGTGGCCAGATGGGTGCCTATAATGGCTGGGAGCGCGCCAACTGGTTTGCGCAGCCCGGTGATGACACCTCGGAGGAGGCGACACACACCTGGGGACGGTCCGGCCCTTGGCAGGAGCGCATCAAAGAAGAATGCGAAGCGGTCCGGGACGGCGTTGGCGTATTGGACCTGCCAGGCTTCTCGCGGTTCAATCTGTCCGGTGAAGGTGCGGCAGAATACCTGCGCGGGCGTGTGACCGGCGGTCTGCCCAAAGTTGGCCGTATGAACCTGGTCTACTTCTCCGATGACCGGGGGCGCATTCTGACAGAGATGTCCTGTATTCGCCATGGCGAGGATCACTTCACCATGATCACCGCCGCTGCAGCCCAATGGCACGACCGGGATGTTCTGACGCGCGGGATGCCTGCGAATTTGACCCTGACCGATCACACCACCGAGTATGGCACCATGATCGTGACTGGCCCGAAATCGCGGGATCTGTTGGCTGCCATCAGCGATGCAGATCTGTCCCTGGGTTGGCTGACGCATCAGGAAGCAACCGTTGCAGGCAAGCCTGCGTTCCTTGCGCGCGTGTCTTTTGCGGGTGAGCTGGGATGGGAGGTGCACTGTGCCAATGCCCATCAGGCAGCGATCTATGATGCAATCCTGGAAAATGGTGCAAAACCATTTGGGATGTACGCGCTGAACTCGCTGCGCATCGAAAAAGGTTATCGTGCTTGGAAGGGTGATCTGTCCACGGATTACTCCCTGCTGCAGGGTGGTCTGGAGCGTTTCGTTAAGCTGGACAAACCGCAGGACTTCCCCGGCAAAGCCGCCATTCAGGCGGAAAAACAGCAGGGTGTGCAGAAGCGGTTTGTGACGCTGAAGGTCGACGCAGGTGATGCGGATGCGCCTTACATGTCCTGCATCCGTCACGGTGATGACATCGTCGGGGAAACCACTTCGGGCGCCTATGGCTACCGGGTGAATTCCTCCATCGCGCTGGGCATGGTTCGGGCAGATCTGGCCGAGCCGGGAACCGAGCTGGTTGTCGAAATCTACGGGGAAGCGTGCCGTGCAGTTGTGCAGCCGGACGCACCCATGTGGGATCCGAACAATGACCGGCTCCGCGCCTGATCGTGGTCACTCCGGCTCTCGTAGTGCGAGGGCCGGAGATACACCTTGGCAAGTGGACATTCTGCTTGCCGAGGGGTTTGTCCTGACCGAGTTTTCTGCCGTTGTAGAGCCGCTTCGCCTGGCCAATCGGGTTCTGGCGCAGCCGCCTTTCAGCTGGACGCTGAGATCCGCCAATGGTGGGACTGTCGGTTGCCGTGCCGGGGCGACGGTCCAAACGGAGAAGTTCGCTGTCCGCCCACAGGCGGATTGCGTGTTTGTGCTCGGCAATAGCGATCCCGATTGTGCAGCGCTGTCGCTTGGGCCTCTGATTTCCAACTATCGTGGACGTGGCGCCAAGATCTATTTGCTTGCAGAAGCGGCCAGCCGCTACATCCGAGATCACGCGCGCGATGGTCGGCAACACACCACCCATTGGGAAAATGCGACCCTTCTCCGGGAGCGTTCGGGTCTGTTCGACGCCAATTTCGCACTTGCCAGTGAAGATGGACAGGTTGTGACATGCGCGGGCATGGGGGCGACGGTTGATATTGTTCTGGCAATGATCGGGCAGGTGACCAGTGCCGCGGCGCAGATGACCGTTGCCAATATCCTGCTGCATGAAAAAGTGCGCGACTATGGTTCCTTGCAACCCTTCTCAGGCGTCAAACCGACGATCACAGGGGATGCCGATTTGGATCAGGCGATCCGAATCATGCAGGACCATGTCGAAGAACCATTACCGATCGGGGAAATTGTCGATCATCTGGGGATTTCAACACGGTCGCTTGAGCGGAAGTTCAAGACGTTTCTGGGAACAACGCCAAACGGGTTCTACCGCGAAATGCGGCTGAGCAAAGCGAATAACCTACTCCTCAATACAACATTGAGCGTGCGGGAAATTGGGCTGGCCTGTGGGTTTTCCAATGGGTTTTCGACACTATACAAGGCGTTTTTCGGTGTCACGCCATTGAATTTGCGCAAATCGCGCCGGGATTCCGCCGGATTGCGCCCGTCAGAAAGACATGCGTCGCCTGACCCGCGGCCAGAGTGAAAATCAACCCGAGCAATAAAATCCTTGCTGTGTGAATAGTCGCTATGATTTGGCGTTTTTCGTTCATTTTTTGTCGCGTCCCCGTGGCATCGTCAGCGCAGCGAGATCAGGAGAAATGAAATGAGCGATCTTCCAAACAAGGCCCGGGTGGTCATTATCGGTGGCGGTGTCATTGGCTGTTCTGTGGCCTACCACCTGACGAAATTGGGCTGGAAAGACGTGGTGTTGCTGGAACGCAAACAGCTGACATCCGGCACAACTTGGCATGCTGCAGGATTGATCGCTCAGCTGCGCGCGACAGCCAATATGACCAAGTTGGCAAAGTACTCACAGGAGCTCTATGGCTCTCTGGAGGAAGAGACAGGTGTTGCAACCGGCTTTAAGCGTTGTGGATCCATCACTGTTGCGCTGACCGAAGAGCGTAAGGAAGAGATTTTCCGCCAGGCTGCTATGGCGCGCGCTTTTGGCGTCGAGGTCGAAGAAATCTCGCCAGAGGAAGTCAAGAAACGCTATGAGCATCTGAACGTCGGGGATGTCACAGCGGGTGTCTGGCTGCCGAAGGACGGGCAGGGCGACCCGGCCAACATCGCATTGGCATTGGCCAAAGGCGCGCGTCAGTGCGGTGCTCTGGTCAAGGAGCGGATCAAAGTCACGGGTATTTCCAAAACAGGCCGTCGCGTGACCGGCGTTGACTGGGTCAGCGACGACGGGCAGTCCCAGGGACACATCGAAGCCGACATGGTGGTGAACTGCGCGGGTATGTGGGGCCACGAGGTCGGCCGTATGGCTGGCGTCAATGTGCCACTGCACGCGTGCGAACATTTCTACATCGTGACCGAAGGCATCGAAGGTTTGACGCAGATGCCGGTTCTGCGGGTGCCGGACGAATGCGCCTACTACAAAGAAGACGCTGGAAAGATCCTTCTTGGCGCGTTTGAACCCAATGCCAAACCCTGGGCGATGAACGGTATTCCTGACACGTTCGAGTTTGACCAGCTGCCTGAAGACTTCGACCACTTTGAGCCGATTCTGGAAGCGGCCTGCAACCGTATGCCAATGTTGGCAGAGGCAGGCATTCATACCTTCTTCAACGGTCCTGAATCCTTCACGCCTGATGATGCCTACCACCTTGGTCTGGCGCCAGAGATGGACAACGTCTGGGTTGCTGCAGGGTTCAACTCCATCGGTATTCAATCCGCGGGTGGCGCCGGGATGGCGCTGGCGCAGTGGATGGATGAGGGGCAAAAGCCGTTTGATCTGGGTGATGTGGATATTTCGCGCATGCACCCATTCCAGGGCAACAAACACTATCTCTTCGAACGCTCGAAAGAGACCTTGGGCCTGCTTTATGCGGATCACTTCCCCTATCGTCAAAAGGCCACCGCGCGTGGTGTGCGTCGAACTCCGTTCCACCATCACCTCCTTGAACAGGGCGCTGTGATGGGTGAAATTGGCGGTTGGGAGCGGGCCAACTGGTTCGCAAACGACGGTCAGGAGCGCGAATATCAGTATAGCTGGAAGCGGCAGAACTGGTTTGAAAACTCTGCATCTGAGCACAAAGCCGTCCGCGAAAATGTCGGCATGTACGACATGTCGTCCTTCGGTAAGATCCGGGTCGAAGGTCCAGATGCCGAACGGTTCCTGAACTATGTGTGTGGTGCAAACCTCAGCGTGCCAACAGGCAAGATCGTTTATACTCAGTTCTTGAACAGCCGAGCCGGTATCGAAGCCGATGTCACCGTCACGCGGCTGAGCGAAACCGCTTATCTGGTTGTCACACCTGCGGTGACTCGACTGGCGGACCAGACCTGGATGATGCGCAACAAGGGTAATTTCAACGTTGTCATCACGGATGTCACAGCAGGTGAGGGTGTATTGGCCGTGATGGGTCCGAATGCCCGGGCGTTGCTGCAAAAGGTTTCGCCCAACGACTTCTCCAACGAGGTGAACCCCTTCGGCACGGCGCAAGAGATCGAGCTTGGCATGGGGCTCGCGCGGGTGCATCGCGTCACCTATGTCGGCGAGCTGGGTTGGGAAATCTATGTCGGCGCTGATATGGCGGGCCACGCCTTCGAGACGCTCTGGGAGGCGGGGCAAGACATGGGGCTGAAGCTCTGCGGGATGCATATGATGGACAGCTGTCGCATCGAAAAAGGCTTCCGCCACTTCGGGCATGATATCACTTGCGAAGACAACGTGATTGATGCGGGCCTTGGGTTTGCGGTGAAGACGGACAAAGACGACTTCATTGGCAAAGCCGCTGTGCTGGAACGCAAAGAGACAGGTCCGAAGTTCCGCATGGTGCAATTCAAACTGACGGACGCAGAGCCACTTTTGTTCCACAACGAGCCGATCATCCGGAATGGGGAATATGTGGGCTACCTCAGCTCTGGCAACTATGGCCACACGCTGGGTGCAGCGATCGGTATGGGCTATGTCCCATGTGAAGGGGAAAGTGCTGCAGATGTGCTTGGATCAACCTATGAGATTGACGTCATGGGCACCAAAGTGCGGGCTGAAGCGTCCTTGAAGCCGATGTACGATCCTAAATCTGAGCGGGTTAAGGCCTGATCGCGGCGCGACATTGCAGACAATCCAAGATCGAAGGCAGGGTTCAACGGCCCTGCCTTTTTCTGTGCGAAACAAACACTTTGGCCTGCTGCAGTTTGTCTTGCATCGAGGGCCAGGCCCGGCTCATATCGGGTCGTGAGGTCAACATTCCAGGACAGAGAAGATGAGCAACCCTGACTATATGTTTGAAGCCAGTTCCAAACCGTCTTTGCCCTGGCATGAGGTGCCGTTGATCCGCGCCACTGACGAGAGTGTCCGTGGGTATGGGCAGTTGGTGGACGACCCGGATTGTTTTGAGATTGAGATTGCCCAATGGCCGCGACAGGGCTGGCGTCCTATTGATGATGGAACCGGCGATGAAGGCGGTTGGGTCGAAGGCACCTTTAAGTGCAATTGGCAGGGTGATGTCCTTTATGGTGAAAACGAGGCCGTGAATGGCAACTATGTCCTTGGCTGGTCGGCCGACCCGCAGCAGGCCAAGGCCGAACGGCAAACCGCCCCGCGCGATCAGGTTCTTCTGTGGCACATGAATTACCATCCGGATGGTGGGCAGCTGTTCTTTCCATTGGATAATAAACCATTCATTGTTCCGCTTGCCTTGCCGGGCGACAACCTGAGCCCGGACAAAGTGGTCGCGTTTTGGTGCGACGGATCGAAAGGTCTCTATATTCATCCAAATATCTGGCATGAGGGTATTTTCCCTGTGGATGACACACAGCGGTTCCTTGATCGTCAGGGGGCAGTCCATGCGCGGGTCAGTGCAGATATCGGGAAAGAGTTCGGCGTCTATCTGTCCTGTCCTTTGCGGGCGGACCGTATAAAGGACCTGTAGCAGCAGGCAACAATCTGTTGGCGGTCTGTGCTGCGCTTGCTGCTTGCCAGACCACTCCACCCTATTGGCCTTGATGGAGCCTATCTGTGTCATCGATTTCTGTTATGTTCGCCATAACAGCAACCGCTCTTTTTTGTCCTGTGTCGAGCTGTAATAAATGCGCATCCCACGCAATCACGGGCTGTTTAAATAGCTGGAGTGCGCCGGGCAGTTTGACACACGGAGAAGCGGTTTATGTCCGATCAGGTGAAAGAAAACGTCGACACACCTCAGGGCCTGGTTTTTGCGATTTCCGCCTATCTGATGTGGGGGTTCCTGCCGCTGTATATGAAAGCGATGGAGCATATGCCCGCTGCTGAAATTGTTGCCCATCGTGTGATCTGGTCGGTGCCGGTGGCAGGTATCTTGTTGCTGTTGTTGCGCAGGACCCGGGATCTGAAAGAGGCGCTGACCTCGCCCAAAGTGCTTGGCATGGCCTGCATCACTGCCACACTGATTTCGGTCAACTGGGGCATCTATATCTGGTCGATCGCAACCGGCCATGCATTGGACGCCGCGTTGGGATATTACATCAACCCGCTGTTCAGCATCATGTTGGGCGCGGTGCTGTTGGGCGAACGGTTGACGGTTGCCCAATTGGTGGCAATCGCCCTCGCAGGGTTGGCTGTCTTGATCCTGGCGTTGGATGCTGGACAATTGCCGTGGGCCGCGATTGGTTTGACCCTAACTTGGGGGTTTTATGCCTTTTTCAAGAAATCGCTGCCCATCGGCCCCAATCAGGGATTTATGCTGGAGGTGCTTTTGTTGACGCCACCGGCGCTGGTTTATCTGATGTATGCGACCACGACGGGCGAAGCACATTTTGGTGGCACCACCACGGATACGGTCTTGTTGCTGGGCTGTGGTCTGATCACTGCGATACCGCTGATCGTTTATGCCAACGGCGCTAAACTGTTGCGTTTGTCCACCATCGGGATCCTGCAGTATATTGCGCCCACGATGATCTTTCTTGCCGCGGTGTTCCTGTTTGACGAGGAATTTGGCCGAGCCCGAATGATCGCCTTTCCGATGATTTGGTTGGCCTTGATCATCTACTCGACATCTCTGCTGCGGCAAATGCGTCGTGCATGATTGATGGTGCATTTTGGTGTAATGCGGCCATAATCGCCTCTGCCCAAACAGCATATCCCGCCGCAGACGGGTGATAGCCGTCAGACGCCATGACCTCGTCGGTCAAAGCTATCGGGCAAGGCAAGTGAACGAGTGTTTCCCGTTTTGCTGCGAGTGCGCGCAGAACGGCATCGAGGCGATCTGCGTGGCGCCCAAGACACCAGGCCAGCGGATTGGGCAAAGCTGGAAACTGCGCCATGGGCGGGACGCCTGACAGCACGACTGCTTTTGCCTCAAACCGATCATGTAAAAGATCGATCAGACTCGACTGTTCCATGTGAAACGTTCGCGCAGCCGTGAAACGTGTCACCTCATTCACACCCAAGGCCACCACAACGATATCGAACCGCTGTCTGGGCAACGCCTTCAGCCGGGCCAGCGTATCTGCCGTGCGATGGCCTGTTGTTGCCGCCAGCGTCCAATCGACACTGATTGTTTTTTGGAGCGCACGGGTCAGATGCCCGCTGAGCGCCTCGTCTTGATGAGGTGCGCCAACCCCGGCAGCCGAGCTGTCGCCCGTGATGAGCAGTCTGACAGTATGGTCGGCTGCTGCGCAGTTCAGCAGCCCCACCCGCGGCCCGTCTGGTTCCGGCAGTTTGCGCGCGTTGGAGCGCACCCAGATCGCCTGCAGGAGCAGGACAGGCAACATCACTATGCGGAGTATGAGATCCATTGCGTCACTGTCATTTGTGTTGTGCACCAACACAAGCCAGACGTGAGGACATCTTGCCCAGATGGGTGTTGAAGGTTAGGGACGGGACATGACGCTTTCCTCTGACTATAACCCGCCACAGGACCCTCTGGAGCTATTGCATCACGACAGCGAGATCGCCGTCGTCAACAAGCCGCACGGCCTGTTGAGCGTACCGGGCAGAGGGGAACATCTGGCAGATTGTCTGTTGTCACGGGTGCAAGCGATTTTTCCCGAAGCGTTGCTGGTGCATCGTTTGGACCGGGACACTTCCGGTGTGATGGTCTTTGCCATGACAGCGCATGCGCAGCGGCATTTGTCGATGCAGTTCGAAAAACGCACGACGAAAAAAGCCTATGTCGCCCGCGTCCACGGACGACTGGCGTCGCGCAGTGGTACGGTCGATCTGCCGTTGATCGTCGATTGGCCCAATCGTCCGCGCCAGAAGGTGTGCCATGAGACCGGCAAAGCCGCGATCACCGATTGGCGTGTGACGAAATACGAAGACAATGCCACCCGGGTTCGTTTGTCCCCGAAAACAGGCCGCTCGCATCAATTGCGGGTCCATATGTTGGCGTTGGGCCATGTCATCTTGGGGGATCCACTTTATGCCGAAGGCGCGGCACGTGCCCATGACCGGTTGATGCTGCATTCAGAAGAGTTGCGTATCAAACACCCAAATTCCGGCGAATCCCTGAAGTTCCGCGCCAAGGCACCGTTCTGATCGCTAAACGGCGATCCGCAGCCAGCTTTTGGGTAGGATATCGGGATTGTGCAGTTTGGGGTCTCCGAACCATTTGGCAGGTCCCGCCACCTGGCGATCTGGATTCTGGTTGAGCCATGCTCCCCACCAGGAGAAAGAGCTGTTCCCGATGATGTTGTGGCGACACAGGCTCATCAACCGCATGTCTTCAAAATCTGTATCCGCTCCGTTGAAATCGACCACGACCTTCTTGCAAGGCAGGGGGAGATTGTCTTTTGCCCATTGCGGGTCATCTGAAAACACAAAGACAGTCGGTTCTGTTTGCAAGCGGTCTGTGATCTGCTCCAGAGCGGCATCATAGTAAGCCTGATCGCACAGAACATGGGCCGCAAGCGTCAGATAATCCCCACGGCGCACATGCAGCGAAACAGCGTTTGCTTCGTTGATCTGTGCGGCCATTTCGGCGTTTTGTTGGTTGGAAAAATCCGGAAAGGCAAAGTCACGTCGGATGCGTTCGCTGATAGCGTCAAAGTACTGCTCTGTTTGCCAGTACCCATGCAAGTAGCTGTGGTCACCCCAGTCGTCAAACGCGTTGTTATACCCGAGACCTGTTTCGCGTCGGAACTGCGGACGTAGACCCAATTGCGCCCCAAGGCTGCGCCACAAAGCATATCTGATGGGGTGAGTTTGTTTGAGAGGAGGGAGCGGATCAGGCTCCGCAAGATCAAGATCAAACACCCGTGTCAGCACGCCTTCGCCACGCGAAATTGCCCCGCGGCTGTCCAACGCCAATGACGTGCCCAGCCGTTCTGCAAGTGCCCGCCCGGCTGCGTATTGGAACATCTGGTTGCCAAGGCGGCCATGCAGGCGCGTGGTAATCATATCTCGTGCTCCGTACCATCAACACTGCCCTCATACGCGTTGGCCCGGATGCTGGCCAGTCCTGCAATGCCTAGACCGGCTTGCGCTTTGTCCAAATGCTCAGTGGGACCACCCCAAGATCAGGTGCGGGTGCTTCATCTAGGTAGTTTATAAATTCAATGGAATGCCCATCTGGGTCCTTCACATAAATAGAGACCGCGGGCATCCATCCGATGACGACAGGTTCATCAGTGGAAACACCATCGAAGTCCAACGGTGTGATGTCCTGCGTACGCAGTGTCTGACACATGGTCTCTATCTTCTGGAGTGAACTGCGAAACGCCATATGTAGCCTGAGCCCCAACGGCGCACTGCCGCTTTCCCAGAGGCCAAGCATCCCTGATTGTGGTGCGCCGACCCATAGGAAGGCAGCACGTCGCTCCGACAGCATACGGGCCAGTCGAAGACCGAGCTTCTGTTGATAGAAGTTCAGCGATACCTCGAGGTTGCGCACTGTCAGATGCGTTTCATAGATCCCGCGAAGGTCCAGGTTTAGCGGGGCAACATCGGTTTGGGTGGTCTCCATTTTCACACTCTGCCTTACAAATTTCCAATGTTGGGAATCCTGCAAGCTCAAGCGTGTTTGAGGTCAAGTCCAACTCTATGATTGGAGTTTCAGTACTGTGAAAAAGAAAGAGCCATCACAATGGATGGCTCTTTGGTCTTGCTAATGACACAACAGATGCACGCTGCGTTACTCTGCGGCCCAACCACCGACAGCTTTGATTTCAAGGAAATCCTCAATCCCCCAGCTGCCACCTTCGCGGCCATTGCCGGATTGCTTCATGCCACCGAATGGGGATCCTGCAGATCTGGATTTGCCATTCATTTCAACCATCCCGGCGCGCAGTTTCCGGGCCATCCGATTGGCGCGGGCCGGATCCTGGGTCTGCACATAGTTGGTCAGGCCGTAGGGCGTGTCATTGGCAATCTCGATGGCCTCTGCCTCGGTTTCAAAAGGGATGATCGCCAACACCGGGCCAAAAATTTCTTCCCGCGCGATGGTCATTTGATTGTTCACATCGGCAAAGATCGTGGGTTTGACATAGAAGCCTTTGTCCAAACCGTCCGGCCGCCCTGTGCCGCCTGCCACCAAACGGGCGCCTTCGTCGATGCCTTTTTGAATGAGCCCTTGGATTTTGGTCCACTGCAGTTCATTGACGACGGGTCCGATATGACGGCCTTCCTGCGAGGCTGGTCCGACCTCGACTTTCGCAGCAACAGCAGCGGCTTCTGCGACGGCCTGATCATAAAGCTCTTTTTGGACCAACATCCGGCTTGGCGCGTTGCAGCTCTGACCGGTGTTGTTCATCATATGTAGCACACCGCGTTTTACAGCCTTTTCATCCGCATCTTCAAAGATGACATTGGCCCCTTTGCCACCAAGCTCCAGATGCACTTTTTTCAAGGTATCTGCAGCCGCCTTGGAAATTGCGGTGCCTGCGCGTGTGGATCCGGTGAATGACACCATGTCGATATCGGGATGGCTGGACAATTGTGTGCCAACCCCAACACCGTCGCCGTTTACCAGGTTGAAGACCCCAGCCGGGAACCCCGCCTCATCCATCATTTCGGCAAAGATCATAGCGTTCAGGGGGCTTTGCTCGGATGGTTTCAAAACCATCGTACACCCTGCAATCGCGGCGGCCCCGACTTTCAGGGTGATTTGGTTCATCGGCCAATTCCACGGGGTGATCAGAGCGGCAACGCCAACCGCCTCGTGGATAATGCGATCCTGGGGAGCATGGTCTCCAAGCGGGCGATCAAACTCAAACTTCTTTGCCGCGCGGATGAAATTTTGAAGATGATAGCTGCCTGCGCCGGCTTGCTGGCTCCTGGCCATGTCAATGGGTGCGCCCATCTCGATGCTCATGGCTTGCGCCAGATCTTCGGTCCGGGTCTCGTAGACCGCGATCAGTTTTTCGACCAGCGCAATACGTTCTGCAACCGGCGTTTCCATCCAGCCAGGCAGTGCGGCCTTTGCAGCAGCAACCGCTGCATTGGTGTCGGCCTCTGAACCCAGTGAAATCACGGCGCAAGGGGTCTCTGTCGAAGGATCGATCACTTCGAAGTCGTTTGGTGCGGCGGGTGAAACCCATTGCCCATTGATGTAGAAATCGCGTTTTTCGATCATTGTGTGACCTCCCGAACAATCCATTTGTGCAGGCCTCCGCCCACCATTTGCCACACTCTTACATTGCGCTTTGCCAACAGCAAGAGGGGCTGATTTAATTTGATCAAATTATTGGTTGAGAGGTCAGTTGTTCTCGGTGCGGCAAAGGAACGGGAACGCTTTGCTTTGGTCTGCGCCGCTCTGGGCGGGGTGGGTCTTTTTGCGGTTGGATCGACGATGAAGGGTTTAACCTCCGCCCGCAGTGGTTAGGTTATCGCCATACCATGCATGCATTTGACAGCAAAGGAGAGCGCCATGGGTTTGCGTATCAATGATGTGGTTCCGGATTTCACCGCCGACACCGATCACGGCACCATTTCTTTCCATGACTGGATCGGCGACAGCTGGGCGATCCTGTTTTCTCACCCCAAAGACTTCACCCCTGTCTGCACGACCGAGTTTGGCGCCGTTGCACAATTGGCCGATGAATGGGCTGCGCGGAATACCAAAGTCATCGGCGTGTCCGTAGACGGTGTGGAGGATCACAAGAAATGGAAAGGTGACATCGAGACCTTCGCCGGGACGCCTGCGGGCTTTCCGATCATCGCGGATGATGGGCTGGCGGTTTCCAAAGCGTTCGACATGTTGCCTGCCGAGGCCTATCTGCCGGACGGTCGCACACCTGCAGACAGTGCAACTGTGCGCTCGGTCTTTATCATCGGACCTGACAAGCAGCTGAAATTGTCGATGACCTATCCAATGACGGTCGGCCGCAACTTTGCGGAGATCTTGCGCGCGCTGGATGGCTTGCAGATGTCCGGTAAGGGCGTCGCAACACCTGCGAACTGGGTTCCAGGCGAAGATGTCATCATTCCTCCCACCGTGTCGAACGAAGATGCCAAGGCAAAGTTTGGTGAGTTCGAAACCATCTTTCCCTACCTGCGCAAAACCAAGGCGCCGGAATAATCACGCTATGATATCGGTAAGGGGTCAGTTGGCTCCTTACCGCTCACGCCTTTTGTCCTCCGCATGGACCGCTGGCATCCATTGTTTGTTTACCAAAATTGCCGTGTTCACGGGCGTTGCGGTCGCAGGGCAACCTGCGTGCGATAAATCGCACGCTTTATTTCTCGTGCCAGCTTACCGCCTGTTGGGCGTGATTGAATGGTTGAGCCGCCGAGCGCATCGGTCTCTTCCGAAACCCCGTTGGGGTATAGAGTGTGAACCGTCTGGCCATGGATCCAATGCATCTGCAGGAACGTGTCGACCGGGCGATCGAGGGTTTCACTGGCGGCCAGCAGATGCCGTGCCGCATGCCTCCCGATCACCTGTGCAACGGTCTGCAGTCCAATTCTTTTAGGCAGGAAAAGACAGGTGCCACCGTGGCTCGCCACGAGGCTTTGCGGCTTTTCACGGTTCTTGGCGGGCAAACGGATCATGTGATCGGGCCCGGCATGTTGATGCACCAACTCCATCGCCGACGGCCATAATGTGTCATCGGGCACCATGTCGTCTTCAACGATCAGCCCGAAGGCATCATCACCGTTGGCAATCATCTCCCAGCATTTGCGATGCGAGAGAAAGCAGCCAATCTCTCCGGGGCTCAGGGCAAAGGGATAGTGCGGGACATGAAGGTCACCCTGTCTACAGTTGACTTGACCTTTGGCCACCACATCACGCCCGTTGACTGCATCAACGACCTGCGCCTGTGGCAATCTGTCGAGCAGTTGCGCCACGTTGGCCGCACGGGCCTGATTGCCCTGCATATGAATGATGTAAGACCGCATGACGTAGATCTATCGGCAGAGAGCCCAACAAGAAAGAGGGCGGCAAGGCCCCAATGAAAAACCCCGCCCAATAGGCGGGGTTTCGTTTTATTGAAGAGCGACTGGTATCAGTCGGCGGTCTCTTCTTTCTTTTCGGCTTTGATCTCTTCGCCGGTTTCCTGATCCACAACCTTCATGGACAGGCGCACCTTGCCGCGATCGTCAAAGCCCAGCAGCTTCACTTTCACTTCCTGGCCTTCCTTCAGCACGTCCGAAGGATGGTTCAGTCGGCGGTTTTCGATCTGGGACACGTGCACCAGGCCGTCGCGCTTGCCAAAGAAGTTCACGAACGCACCGAAATCAACGATCTTAACGACCTTGCCGGTGTAGACGGCGCCTTCTTCCGGCTCTGCCACGATCGAATGGATCATGTCATAGGCCTTCTGGATCGCAGTGCCATCGGCAGAAGCGATTTTGATCACGCCGTCGTCGTTGATGTCGACTTTTGCACCAGAGGTTTCCACGATCTCGCGGATCACTTTGCCGCCGGAGCCGATCACTTCACGGATTTTGTCGGTCGGGATCTGCATGGTCTCGATGCGAGGCGCGTGCACGGAGAACGCATTGGTTTCCGACAGAGCTTTGCCCATCTCGCCGAGGATATGCAGGCGGCCGTCCTTGGCCTGAGCCAGGGCTTTCTCCATGATTTCAGGTGTGATGCCTGCAACCTTGATGTCCATCTGCAGCGAGGTGATGCCGTTTTCGGTACCCGCCACTTTGAAGTCCATATCACCAAGGTGATCTTCGTCGCCGAGGATGTCGGACAGGATCGCATAGGAGCCGTCTTCTTCCAGGATCAGACCCATGGCCACACCGGCAACCGGTGCTTTCAGCGGAACGCCGGCGTCCATCATGGACAGCGAACCACCGCAGACCGACGCCATCGAGGAGGAGCCATTGGATTCGGTGATCTCAGACACCACGCGAACGGTGTAGGGGAAATCAGTCGGCGCAGGCAGAACCGCCTGCAGCGCGCGCCATGCCAGTTTGCCGTGGCCGATTTCACGACGACCCGGAGAACCGACACGACCAACTTCACCAACGGAATAGGGAGGGAAGTTGTAGTGCAGCAGGAAGTTCGATTTGAAATTGCCGTGCAGCGCGTCGATGAACTGTTCGTCATCACCGGTGCCAAGCGTGGTCACGGCCAGCGCCTGTGTTTCACCACGGGTGAACAAGGAGGAGCCGTGGGTGCGCGGCAGCATGCCGGTTTCGGCAACGATCTGACGGACGGTTGTGGTGTCACGGCCGTCGATGCGCTTGCCGCCTTTGACAACATCACCGCGCAGAATGCCGGCTTCCAGTTTCTTCATCGCAGAACCGAGGTTCGCGTCACCCAGCTGCTCTTCGCTCAGAGCGGCTTTGATGGTTTCGCGGGCAGCGGACACGGCTGCGGTGCGCTCTTGCTTGTCTGTGATTGCAAAAGCTGCACGCATTTCGGTTTCGCCAGCAGCTTTCACCGCGTCATACAGGTCGGAATAGTCCGGCGCCTGGAAGTCAAACGGTTCTTTTGCAGCTTCTTCAGCCAGCGAGATGATCAGGTCGATCACCGGCTGGATCTGCTCATGTGCGAAGTTCACCGCACCCAGCATCTCTGCTTCGGTCAGCTCATAGGCTTCCGATTCAACCATCATCACGGCGTTTTTGGTGCCGGCAACAACCAGATCCAAACGCTGCTCTGGGTTGAGACGCAGATCCTGCATGTCATCAACCGTCGGGTTCAGCACATACTCACCATCGGTGAAGCCAACGCGCGCACCGGCAATCGGGCCCATGAATGGCGCACCAGAGATGGTCAGTGCGGCAGAGGCGGCGATCATCGCAACGATGTCCGGATCGTTGACCAGGTCGTGGCTCAGGACGGTACACATCACCAGAACTTCGTTTTTGAAGCCAGGGACGAACAGCGGACGGATCGGACGGTCGATCAGACGTGCGGTCAGGGTCTCTTTTTCGGTCGGGCGGGCTTCACGCTTGAAGAAGCCACCGGGGACTTTGCCCGCAGCGTAGTATTTCTCTTGGTAGTGGACGGTCAGCGGGAAGAAGTCCTGACCAGGCTTTTGTTCCTTGGCAAAAGTCACGTTTGCCATAACCGAGGTCTCGCCCAGGGTGGCAATCACGGTGCCATCTGCCTGACGGGCGACCTTGCCGGTCTCCAGCGTGAGCGTTTCTTCGCCCCACTGCATCGATTTCTTAGTTACGTTAAACATCTGTCGTATCCTAAAAGGGAGCGCTCCCGGCCCTCCGGGTCTCCCGTTTGCGTGGCGGCCCCATTGCCGCCGGCCCCATCTATCTTTCTTCGCGTGCCGGGGCCTGAGCACATCGTCTCAGATAGGGCGCGCTTACATGAAATTTCCACAGATTGAAAGGGGAAGACGCGTGGTCCAGCCAGACGGCACAGCGGTTTGCGGGGTCTTGATTGTGACGGCAAACACCGCGGCGTTGTTAACCTGATCGTCAGTAGTTTTCGCAATTGTGCTGGCGAAACGGGCAGAACCCGTCAGTTGCAGCAGAAGGTGCTAAATGAACGATTGGACCAGCGGCTATGTCGCCGAACTAGACTACACATCCGATTTTTTCCACGACATGACCCCCACCCGTATGGCTTTGGCAACGCTTGCCCAGGGCCAGCGCCACGGATTGGATGAAGCGCAGCTGACATATTGTGAGCTGGGTTGCGGGCATGGGTTTACAGCCAACATTGTTGCCGCCTCCAATCCGCATATCGATGTGCATGCTATGGATTTTAATCCGTCGCATATCGCCGGTGCCCGCCTGCTGGCCAAAGAGGCGGATCTCCCGAATGTCACGTTTTATGAACGTTCTTTTGACGATTTTGGCGATGCTGCCGGCCTGCCGGAGATGTTCGATATTATCACACTGCACGGGGTGATGAGCTGGGTGTCGGAGGAGAACCAGAACCACATCGTCAATTTTATCTCTCAAAGGCTGAAACCAGGTGGTTTAGTTTATGTCAGTTACAACAGCCAGCCCGGTTGGGCCGGGGCAATGCCGCTGCGACAGCTTCTGACCGACCATGCGGCAAATGGGAGTGGACCTCTGGAACAGCGTATCGACGATGCGCTCGAATATGCGGAAACCCTGCGAGAGGCCGGGGCCCATTTTTTCACGCAGAACCCGCATGAAGCAACGCGGCTGCGCAGTATGCGGACGATGTCTCGTCAATATCTGGCGCATGAATTCTTCAACCGCGATTGGACCCCGTTTCATTTTTCAGACCTGGCCGCAAAAATGGCAGGTGCCAAATTGGATTTTGTGGGCTCTTCCAACATCATCGACAATTTCGAAGATCTTTGCTTCACCGAAGCTCAGTTGGCGGTTTTGAGCAAAGAGCCTGATCCGATCCGGCGAGAGGTGATCGGAGATCTGATGCACGCGGAGCAGTTTCGCACGGATTTGTTTATCCGAGGCAAAGCGCCGCAGACCGAGCGTGGCGCTGTCGCCGGGTGGTTCAAAACCGCGTTCACATTGACCCGCCGATACACCCATGGTCCGATCAAGCCTGAATGGCGGGGGACGGCCATCGACATGAGCGACATGGAATATGATGCGTTCCTAAAAGCTCTTGCCGGTGGACCGGCAACGCTCCACGAGTTGATGGCAAATGGCGTTTTCGGACATATGACCTGGGCCCAAATCACAAAGATGATTTCTATCTTGATCGGTGCAAAGTCTATCGCGCCTTGTTTACCTGCGGACAAAGCGCATAGAGCTCGGGAAGCCTGTCGTCGGTTCAATCTGGCGGTTTGCAACCGCGCGGAAGAGCTTGATCAACTGCGCTTTCTTGCCTCTCCGGTTACGGGTGGCGGCATTGAGGTGAACCGGCTGGAGCAGCTGTTCCTGCTCGCGCGTCATGAGGGGCACGAAACACCCGCTGCCTGGGCCGCCTTTGTGTGGCAAATCCTGGCGCCTCAGGGGCAGCGTATGGAGCAAGACGGTCGCACGCTTGAAACGGCAGAGGAAAATTTGGCGGTTCTTCAGGCGCGGGCGCAGTCTTTTGCTGCGCGGAAACTGGACATCTTTGTCCAGCTCGGTTTGTCCTTGGATGAGGTGGACCAACCGATGGGCGAAATGGCGACCAGCAGCGCCGCATAAATCGCGAAGACCAAAAACGAAAAACGCCCGCATCCAACATGCGGGCGTTTCAAATTCTGGCAATGTCACAAAATTAGCGACGGATGCCCAGACGCTTGATCAGGTCCTGATAGCGAGCGACGTCTTTGGCTTTGGTGTAGTCCAACAGCTTACGACGCTGAGCAACCATCTTCAGAAGACCACGGCGACCGTGATTGTCTTTCTTGTGGGTTTTGAAGTGCTCGGTCAGGGTGTTGATGCGCGAGGTCAGGATCGCAACCTGGACTTCCGGGGAACCGGTATCGCCCTCTTTGGTCGCGAATTCTTTCATCAGGCGTGCTTTTTCTTCAGCAGTGATCGACATCGGGGTCTCCTTAAGTGTCTAGAGTGGATGGCGCAGGCCGGGATGTCGTCCAGCACAGGCCCATGGAGGTGTCATAGGTCTGCCCAAGGCCAAACTGACCACAACAGAACAAGACAGAGGCTGCGTATAGGGAGATTCTGCCGAAATGGCAAAAGAAAACTCAAGGGCCGCGTAGGATGGGAAACAGTAGACAACCGGTCAGGTGAGAAGGCCGAGGCTACGTGCCTCCTCTGGCCCGATCAGGCGAATGTCATCTGGCAGCAGGTCATCCGGGCCGGTGATCCGCACAATAGGCAGCCCGTCTATCGTCACCAAATGCGCAGAGCTGTTTCCTTCGGTTGTAGAAATCTCGACCGCGGGTTTTTCGGTGGCACCGTCAACGTCGGGCATATCGTCAAGGACAAGAACCAATTGATCACTGCCGCGGGTAAAATCGGTCACCTCAATGGTTGCAGGACTGGTGGTGTCTGCTGGAATTTGGGCCAGTTGCGATGTCACAGACAAATTGGGCAAGACAAAGGTATCTGCCCCGTCGCCCCCGGTTAGAATGTCGCCTTCCCCTGCAAGCAGAGTATCCGCGCCGTCCCCGCCATTTAAAAAGTCGACCTCACCAACCCCATCATCGCCATGTAGCTTGTCGTCTCCGCTGCCCCCGAACAGAGTGTCCTCTCCCTGTCCGCCGGTTAAGTGATCGTTGCCATCGTTGCCGTGCAACGCATCACCTTGCGCGCCACCTGTTAGGTCATCCTGTCCCGCGCCCCCATGAAGCACATCTGCCCCATCGCCGCCCTGCAGCAGATCATCACCAAAATGGCCATATAGCGTGTCGTCTCCACCATCGCCCCGCAGCAGATCAGACCCGTCATTGCCATGCAATTGATCGCTGTCGGACCCGCCCGATAGCGTGTCATCACCGGCCCCACCAAAGAGTTGGTCAACATCCTGTCCGCCGCGGAGCAGGTCATCGCCGCCGTATCCGTTCAGTTGGTCGTTGCCGCCCAATCCGGCGAGTGTGTCATCACCATCGCTGCCGGCCATGAAATCGGAGGTCTCCTCACCAGATTGCAGCAGGTTGTCCAGAGGCGCGATATCGGTTTCGCCCACGGAGGAAGAGGAAGGCGTGACGGCGTCGCCTTCTGCGCCGTCGGGCTGATCGTTGTCAGCGTCGTCATCGACCAAAATGACACTGCCAACCACGGCAGCGCCAAGCAGTGCAGCCAGCATCAACATTGCGGCACCTCACAACCATACAGGCTAACAATATGTCACACGCCAAAGTTGCAATCAAAACAAAGCATGAACATTGGTTATCAAATGATGACTGTTCAGACAGGGCCTAAGTGGATTGGGCAGCAGGCAGCCAGAGCTGCGGTTGTTGGCTGTACCGGATATACAGGGGGTGTTTGGGGTGGCCAGCTTTGCTCAGCCCCAGATGAAACAACTGCTTGTCCGTTTGGCGGAATCTCTGCTCCGTTTTTGGACCCTGGTCGCGATAGGCTCCATGGGTGCCCCAGGCGCAGATCACCATATCCGCCCAATCGAGCCCATCAATCAAAATGGCGCCATTGTCGGGCCCCTCCGGATCCTTTGCAGCGCGCATGTCGCGCGGATCGGTGGCGCGGAAGGCAAAGATATTGGTCGCTCTAAATCCACCAAAGCCAAGCGCACGGGCGCGCCGTTCACACCGTTCGATGGTGGGATCATTTTGCACTTCAGTCGCTGTCGAGGGGTTCAACATGACGAACATGACTGTTTTGCCCGTATTGTCCCAAATCCGGGTCAGGCTGTACCGGTACTGGCCACAGTCGGAATAGACGGCGGTTGATGGTGCATCACCTTTGGTGTGGGTGCGAGTGATCATACCGTCAGCCGGTGCAGGATCGACAGCGACCTGTCAATCCGAAACCACATCACGCAACGAAAACTCGGCTGGGGTGCAGCTGGCCAGATCGGTATTGCCCGACGGCGACAGCCTTGCCCTCGAACGAGGCCCAGGCGGCGTCCCCGTATTCCACGTCAGAGGCCAGGACCATGCCAGGGTTGCCGTTGCGCAGTTTGCTGGCGCCCTCAGCCGTGCAGATCAGCTCTGGCAAGTCCGCCAGCCCATCTTCCAGCGGGCGCAAATAGGCATCAAGCTCAGTGGATTTGGCGAGGCTGTCCAAAACGTCCAGCCCGATACCGTCTTCGGCTTCGAAAGGACCGGACCAAATCCGCCGGAGGCATTTCACATGGCCATGGCAGCCCAGAGCCTCGCCCAGATCCCGTGCGATGGAGCGGACATATCCACCCTTCCCGCATGTCATCTCGAGAACGATGTGGTCGTCATCCGGTCGGTCGACCAACACAAGCTCTTCTACCCAAAGGGGGCGTGCGGCCAGTTCAACCTCTTCTCCGTCGCGCGCCAGTTTGTAGGCGCGCTGACCGTCAATTTTGACGGCAGAGAATTTTGGCGGGACCTGTTGAATTTCGCCGAGAAACGGCAGCAACGCGGTTTTGATGTCCTCATCGCTTGGGCGGAGGTCGCTTTCTGCGATGACTTCGCCTTCTGCGTCATCCGTATTGGTGGCCTGGCCCAGGCGCACGGTGAACGTATAGGCTTTCAGCGCATCAGTGATATAGGGGACGGTCTTTGTTGCCTCGCCAAGCGCAACAGCCAGGACACCCGTGGCTTCGGGATCAAGTGTGCCGGCGTGGCCTGCCTTTTTGGCATCAAATGCCCAACGCACTTTGTTGACGACAGCCGTGGACGTGAGGCCTGCAGGTTTGTCGACAACCAACCAACCCGAAATATCGCGACCCTTGCGCTTGCGTCCCATCCTGTACCCCGATGCATCCTTATGTGTGAGAGGCCGGCGGGTAACCGAGTCGAAAGATCCTGTCAATGTGTTGCGGCTCTGCTCGCCGCTTAAGCGCACACCTCAATTGGTGGTGTCTGAGCCGTGATCAAGCGGGGCCACGATGCCAACGATGGGACCCATGCGGAACCCGGCATCGCTGCGGTCAATGTCAGGTGCGTGCAGACGAGAAATATTCCCGTCAAAATACAGCGCGTTCGGAAGCATCAGCTTGTCTCGAAACAAGCTGCCAAATTGATGGAAGCTCACCGCGTTTCTGGAAATAACAAAGACGGCGCGTTGGCCGTCTGCGCTGGTTCCTACACCGTTTCGCACAAAAAATGATGTGGACTCTGGTAAGAACCGCGGATGCAAGGCCCCATCAATCACCAGCATCGGCCCTGACTGTGTGGCATATTGGCAGTCGGGCGACGTGGATTGAAACGCTAGCGTTTCGATGACCTGGGCCTTGTTTTCCGAGATGCAGAAAACACCATTTGGCAGCAGGCCAAAATTGCCAGGCCCAGGATTTGTGATCAGGCGCATTTCGTCCTTGTCGGTCTCACGATAGAGGCCCACCGGCGACCGGTCTGCGTGATACATGCCCGCATTTGTGGCAAAGCGCAGCTCAAGTCCCTGTTGGCGCAGATCTTCTTCTAGCCTGGAAAAATGTCCGTAAACCTCCCCAGCACTATCGCGAAGGAACAAGCGCAGATCATCCGTTGCCAAATCAGCTTCACAGACCGTGTAGCGGTTTCCCTCATAGGCGATGTCTTTGCAGTCCACTGCCGCCGCGGCCGTGGCCCAAGCGGTCAGAAGACCCGCAAACATCGCCCGCAGGATCACTGGTCCGTATCGCGGCGCACCGCGTCCTGGGACAGCATACGTCTGGTATCGTCCATCCGATCAAATGTTTCATCCAACTGGAACCGCAGCTCTGGAGTGAACTTCAATCCCAGTTTCTTGCCGATGATACGACGCAGCTCACCCTTGTTGCGGGCCATCAGTTTCAGGGTTTCGTCTTTGCCCTTGCCGCCGAGGGGCAGGACATAGGCGGTTGCAATTCTCAGATCCGATGTCACCCGCACCTCACCCACGGTGATCGACATACGGTTCAGATCAGGGTCATGCAGATCCCCGCGCGCAAAAATCTCCGAAAGAGCGCGGCGTACCAATTCGCCGACGCGCAGCTGACGCTGTGAGGGGCCTGCGCCCTCGTGAAGTTTGTTCTTAGCCATAATTCCGATGTATGATGAAAGCGGGCCTTTGCCAAGCGTGGCGCAAAGCGGTAGGAGGATTCCAGCAAAGAGAACCGGTCCTGAGGGCCGGAGATCTCAGACCGTAAGCAAGGGCTGATCTGATGGCAGAGACAAAAACTGACACCCCAGGCATTGTCGTGACAGGCGCATCCGGACGGATGGGGCAAATGTTGATCCAGACAATTCTGGAGCATCCAGCAGTGCGCCTCGTCGGCGCGGTTGAGCGGGAAGGCCACGATTGGGTTGGTCAGGATGTCGGCGTCGCTATGGGCGGGAGTGCAGCGGGCGTTGTGGTCACCGACGATGCTCTTGAGGCGTTTTCGAAGGCGCAGGCGGTGATCGACTTCACCGGGCCTGAGGCAACGATTGCATTTGCAGAACTGGCCGCGCAGGCGCGTGCTGTCCATGTTATCGGCACGACCGGGATGACCGATGCGCAAATCGCAAGACTTGAACCCGCCGCCCGCCATTCGGTGCAGGTGCGCGCAGGCAATATGAGCCTGGGCGTCAATCTGCTTGTTCAGTTGACCAAAAAGGTAGCGGCGGCGCTGGATGAGGACTTCGATATCGAAGTGATCGAAGCGCACCATCACCACAAAGTCGACGCGCCATCGGGCACCGCTCTCATGCTTGGTGAAGCTGCTGCAGAAGGCCGGGGTGTGGCGCTGGCTGATGTCTCGGACAGTGGTCGGGACGGAATAACCGGTGCCCGCAAGCGCGGTGATATCGGCTTCAGCGCCATTCGAGGCGGAGACATCGTGGGCGAACATGACGTTCTGTTTGCAGGTCAGGGCGAACGTATTGTCTTGCGCCACCTGGCAACAGACCGCGCAATTTTTGCGCGCGGCGCGCTCAAAGCCGCAATGTGGGGGCTTTCACGCGAGCCGGGGCAATATGATATGGTGGACGTCCTCGGTCTGTAGTCCGAGCAGAAAGTTCGCCTTTTTTGCGAGATTAGGTGAAGCTGAGTGTCAGAGGGCCTTGTTGCAAGGGGGCCTGTCGTAAGACTGAATGTAACAAGGTCGAAGGCATCAGCGATCCCTCAAAAATCGATCGCGATGCCTTTCTTTTCCCAATCACCGTAGCGGGACGGATCAAGGCCATCGCGGCCACCGAGCTCTTTTGGCAGCGCGGCTTGTTCCGCATCTCGTGCTTTGCGGCGTTCTGCGGCTTCTGCCAGCGCGCGCTGTGCTGCGGGGGGAAGATCGTCCTGGGATGTTTCTGTGCTATCGCTCATGCCGGGTTCCTTTAGCTGTAATCCATGATATACGCCCGCGTCCGGCGGCGACAACCCGTCTGCCGGTCTTACCGGATCAGGAGACGCTCATGTCCAATGGACGCCATGCCCGCCGCAGTGCCATCTACTTGCTCGACCAAGTCTTGGGAGAGGGGCGTCTGCTTGCGGAGTGCTATGCTGCAGGAGCGTTGGAAAAACTCAGCCCCGAAGATCGCGCGCGGGCACAACGCTTGGCGGCAGATACACTTCGCAATCTGGAACGGGCAGACCGTGTGCTGCAACGCTATCTGAAAAAAGCAAAGCCGCTCACGGTTCAAAACACTCTGCGCGTGGGCACTGTTGAACTGTGTTTGGGTGGAGCCGCTCATGGCGTTGTGAATGACATGGTGGATATCACCTCTGGCCATCGTCGGCATGGCAAGCTGAAAGGCTTGGTGAACGCTGTTCTGCGCAAGGTGGCCGACCAGGGCGCGGCAGAATGGGCAAAGCTGCGCACGCCGCGATTGCCGAAATGGTTGCGCGGGCCGCTTTCCCAGGCTTGGGGTGCGCCTGCCATGCTGGGTATCGAAGCTGCACATGCAGCTGGTGCGCCACTGGATCTGACGTCAAAGCCGGGCGCGGATCTGTCCGCCTTGCAGGCGGTAGAATTGCCGACCGGGTCTGTGCGGCTCACATCCTTTGGTCAAGTGTCCAGCCTGCCGGGATTCGCAGAAGGCGACTGGTGGGTGCAGGATGCGGCGGCGGCCCTGCCCGCCAAACTGCTGGCCGCGCAACCCGGCGAGGCGGTTCTGGATCTGTGCGCGGCCCCTGGCGGCAAGACCATGCAGATGGCAGCTGCAGGAGCAAATGTTACAGCAGTCGATCAATCTGCAGCACGTCTGGCGCGTTTGGAGCAAAACCTGCAACGTACCGGCCTTCAGGCGCAGGTTGTTGTTGGTGATGCGCTTGAGCAGACCGGGCAATTCGATGCCGTGCTTTTGGATGCGCCGTGCTCGGCGACCGGAACAATACGCCGACACCCTGATTTGCCGCACGCCAAAGACGGCAGCGGATTTGGTGCCTTGATCGATTTGCAGGCGCAAATGATGGCCCACGCCTGGACGCTGGTGAAGCCAGGTGGGCGCTTAATCTACTGCACCTGTTCGCTGTTGCCCGATGAAGGGGAATGCCAAGTCGAAGACGCGCTCGAGATGTTTGCGGACATGCAGGTCGGGAATGGTGTGAAGTCCTTGCCGGGAATCGAAGCTGATTGGATCACCGAAGAGGGCGGGCTGCGGCTTCGGCCCGATTATTGGCCTGATCTTGGTGGCATGGATGGCTTCTATATGGCTGAATTGATCAAGGCCGCTTGATCCCACGGTGTTTGCGCCAATGCGCTCGGCGCGTTGCTGCCATCATCCAGGCCAGAGCGCAGTATAATCGGTGACTTGGCGCAAATGCGCCGCTATGCTTTTTCCAAAACGCCCAAATGATATGAATGGCGTGAGGCAAAAGAGTATGTCCAGATATGACGGAATGGCGCGCCGGGGCACCCGGCTGCTGAATCGCTACTACGCTCGCCGCTCGCGGCGCCAGCCTGGGGCGACCGAATTTGTGTCACAACCAGAGCCAAGAACAATTGGCAGCTTTGCGAGAGGCCGGCAGCTTGTGGCCGGCAATCTGTTGTTTGCAGGATATCTGGTCGAATCGCCCACAACCGCGCTTTGGGATGTGGCAGCGCCAGATGTCGCCTTTGATGCCGAGCGTCATGGTTTTGCCTGGCTGGATGATCTTGCCTCGGTTGGTGATTTTCGTGCGCGTGAGAAGGCCCAGCTCTGGGTGTGGGGTTGGATTGATGCCTATGGGCGCGGCCGAGGGCCCGGGTGGTCGCCGGATCTGACCGGTCGTCGCGTCATCCGCTGGATCAACCACGCTTTGTTTTTGTTGTCAGGCCGCACCTCCGTCCAATCTGAGGCGTTCTTTCGGGCGTTGTCGCGCCAGACATGGTTCCTGTCGAAACGCTGGCAAGGCGCATCGCCTGGCTTGCCACGGTTCGAGGCGCTGACCGGCCTGATCTATGCGGGGCTCGCGCTCAAAGGGCATGAAAATCACGTCGATGTCGCGCTCAAAGCTCTGGCGGACGAATGCGGGCGCCAGATTGATGCGCAGGGCGGGTTGCCCACCCGAAATCCGGAAGAGCTGCTGGATGTCTTTACCTTGCTGACTTGGGCTTCTGCAGCTTTGCAGGATGTCGGTCGTGGTGTGCCTGCTGCGCAGACAGAGGCGATCGAACGGATTGCACCAACTCTGCGGACGCTACGGCACAGTGATGGTGGGCTGGCCCGGTTTCATGGCGGGGGACGTGGATTGGAAGGGCGGCTGGACCATGCGCTGGCGGCAAGCCATGTGACGGCCAGACATGCCGATGGGTTGGCTATGGGTTATGCACGACTGTCTGCGCGCAGGACCTCTGTCATCATTGATGCCTCGCTGCCGCCACTGGGGCGGGCATCTTGGAATGCCCATGCATCGACATTGGCGTTTGAACTCACGTCTGGCAGGCGGCCCCTAATCGTCAATTGCGGTTCAGGCGAGACATTTGGCGTGGAGTGGCGACGCGCGGGCCGCGCGACCCCGTCGCATTCAACGCTGTGTATTGGCGGGCATTCCAGTGCGAGACTGTCGACACCGGATCGCAGCAACGGCCATGAAACCCTGATTGAGGCCCCGGATAAGGTGCCATTGGAGATCGAAGATCTTGAAAGTGGATATCGGTTCCAAGGTGGTCATAACGGATACGAACGGCATTTCGGACTGACCCACGCGCGCTCGCTCGATCTGGAGATCGATGGGCGTACACTGACCGGTGAAGAAATGCTTCTGGCGATCGACCCCCGCAGCAAACGTCGGTTTGACAAGGCGATGGATGCCCAATCCTTGGGCGGCATCGGGTTTGATATCCGGCTTCATTTGCACCCCGATGTGGACGCAGCTCTTGACTTGGGCGGCTCCGCGGTATCCATGGCGCTCAAGAGCGGGGAAATCTGGGTGTTCCGTCATGATGGGACCTGCGAACTGAAGCTTGAACCCAGCGTCTACCTTGAAAAGAACCGCTTGAAACCGCGTCCGGCAAAACAAATCGTTCTTTCCGGGCGGGCGATGGAGTATGCCTCGCGTGTCAGGTGGACGCTAAGCAAAGCGCAGGAAACTGCCGTTGCCGTACGTGACCTGAACCGGGACGACCCCGCATCCTTCGACTGAGCCTGAAAAGGACCTGCTCCACTATGACCGATCTCCATCCAATACGCCGCGCGTTGCTTTCTGTTTCAGATAAAACCGGGCTCATCGAGTTGGGCAAAGCACTGACAGAGCGGGGCGTGGAATTGTTGTCTACTGGCGGGTCCGCCAAAGCGCTGCGGGATGCAGGCATGGCCGTCAAAGACGTCTCTGAAGTGACCGGCTTTCCAGAAATGATGGACGGCCGCGTCAAGACCTTGCATCCTATGGTGCATGGCGGTCTGCTGGCGCTGCGGGACAATGACACCCATGTCGCGGCGATGAACGATCACAACATCAGCGCAATCGATCTTCTTGTGGTCAATCTCTATCCGTTTGAAGCGGCTCTTGCGCGAGGTGCCGATTATGACGAGATGATCGAAAACATCGATATCGGCGGCCCAGCCATGATCCGCGCGGCTTCAAAGAACCATGCGTTCGTGAATGTGGTAACCGACGTGCAGGACTATGACGCGCTCTTGGCGGAACTGGACGCGAACAACGGCCAGACCTCTTATGCCTTCCGTCAGCGTCTGTCGCAGATTGCATACGCGCGCACGGCAGCCTATGACGCAGCGGTGTCGAACTGGATGGCGACGGCGATTGAAGAGAAGACTCCACGCCGTCGCGCTTTTGCAGGCGAGTTGAAGCAGACGTTGCGTTACGGCGAGAACAGCCATCAGGAAGCGGCGTTCTATACCGATGGTACCAACCGTCCCGGCGTGGCGACGGCGGTGCAATTGCAGGGCAAAGAACTGTCGTACAACAACATCAACGACACTGATGCCGCCTATGAGCTTGTTGCGGAGTTTGATCCGAAAGACAGCGCCGCCGTGGCGATCATCAAACACGCCAACCCCTGCGGTGTGGCCCAGGGGGAAACGCTGGTCGAAGCCTACCAAAAAGCCTTCGACTGTGATCGCACCTCGGCCTTTGGTGGCATTGTTGCGTTGAACCAGCCGCTGGATGCGGCCACTGCGCAGAAGATCGTTGAGATTTTCACCGAAGTGGTGATTGCGCCGGGTGCCTCAGATGAGGCGAAAGAAATCTTCGCGGCGAAGAAGAACCTGCGCTTGTTGTTGACAGACGGTTTGCCCGATCCGCGCAAGCCAATCGTTGCCTATAAACAGGTTGCTGGTGGGGTTTTGGTACAAGACAAAGATGTCGGTTATGTCGGCATCGAGGACCTAAAGGTTGTCACGGAAAAGGCGCCATCCGAGGCGCAGATGCAGGACCTTCTGTTTGCTTGGAAGGTGGCCAAACACGTTAAATCCAATGCCATCGTCTATGTGAAGGACAGTGCGACTGTGGGTGTTGGCGCTGGGCAGATGAGCCGTTTGGACAGCGCCAATGTTGCCGCCGCAAAAGCTGGTCGCATGGCGACTGAATTGGGGCTCGAAGAAAGCCTTGCCAAAGGCTGCGCAGTGGCGTCCGATGCATTTTTCCCGTTTGCAGATGGTTTGCTCGAAGCGGCAGCAGCCGGTGGCGCCTGTGTGATCCAGCCGGGTGGTTCGATGCGCGATGACGAGGTGATCAAGGCAGCCAATGAAAAAGGGCTCGCCATGGTGTTCACCGGTATGCGCCACTTCCGGCACTGATATGGTTCTATTCCCGTGGTCCTGCGCCCTTTGGGCGCGGGTCACGGAGCATAGACCAGAGGAGCGAGTATATGCGGGCAAAAGCACTGATCTGGTCAGCAATTTTCGCGTTTTTGGCTGATCAGATCACAAAGATCTGGGTGATCCAGATTATGGATCTCGCCAATCGGTTTTCGATTGATGTGTTACCGCCGCTGTTGCGGTTTCGCTATGGCGAAAACACCGGCATCAATTTTGGCCTGTTCGGAGGTGGGACCGACACAACCCGTTGGGTGTTGATTGCGGTTTCGCTGGCCATTTGCGTTGGTCTGACTGTGTGGATCCTGCGGTTGCCGCGGGATGCCCGCGCCATGCAGATCTCAGCCGGTTTTGTGATCGGAGGGGCGCTGGGCAATGTGCTGGATCGGGTGGTCTTCGGTTATGTTCTGGATTTTCTCAACACATCGTGTTGCGGCATCAACAATCCTTTTGTTTTCAACGTGGCGGATGTGTTTATCTTTGCTGGCGCAGCGGGTCTGATCTGGTTCGACGGCCGCCAGAAAAACCCTGCGTGACCTTGGCAGGTAAATCGGCTAAACACACAAGCGAACAGGCGGGAGTATCGGGTCATGCGGGTCCATTTTGGTGTGATGGTTATGGTTGCTGGTGTCGCGTTGTCCGCCTGTGGTCAAACAGGCTTGCGCGATCTGCGTCCGGCTGGCACCGGTCCTGATGAGTTTCTGATCCTGCCTGCCAAACCTCTGGCTGAGCCGACCAACTATGAAACGCTGCCTGTACCGACACCTGGCCAAGCCAATCTGACCGACCGCAATCCCAAAGGTGAGGCTGTCGCGGCTCTTGGTGGGCGACCCGCCGCGCTGGAAGCTGGGGCTGGTATCCCAACCAGCGATGGTGCGCTGGTGACCGCGGCAAGCCGCTATGGTGTTGAGGCAACCGTACGTGAAGACCTGGCTGCGTTGGACGCCAAAAAGCGCAAGCGTGAAAATCGGACCGCGCGGTTCAAGCTCTTCCCTGTGGATCGGTATCAGGAAGCCTACAAGCGTGAAGCGATCCGCCCCAATGAGGTTAGCGCCATTTTTAGCGGCGCAGGGTTCGAGCAGCCGTCAGCACCACCCGCAGAATAAGCGACTTCGCCGGGAACGGCTGCAGCGATCAGAACGAGTCGATCACGATAAAGCCATTTATCTTGAGATATCTCGCAGTCAGCTTCATTTGAAAAACCACAATACCGCGCCTACCTTGTGGGCATCGGACGTCACAGCGCCGGTGCGTGTTCGCTATGACCGGGCCAGCGCTGTGGAAGATGAAAAGATCAACGATCCCAACCGAACAAGACAGTTCACGGCAGTCTGTGGTCTGTTTTGAAAGAGGAGAACGCCATATGATCCATCGGATCACCCGTGCAGCGGCTGTTATCGCCGTGACCATGGCCACGCAGTCAATGCTTCAGCAGACCGGGGTGTCATCGGGTATCGGCAGTTTTGTCAGACCCGCGATGGCGGATACCGGTCAGGTCCAGCTTGTTGCATCCGACTTGGTCACCACGTTTCAGTTGGAAAACGGGATGCAAGTTGTGGTGATCGAAGATCATCGTGCCCCGGTGGTGCAGCATATGGTTTGGTATCGGGCAGGCTCTGCGGATGAGCCGATTGGTGAATCCGGGGTGGCACATTTCCTCGAACATCTGCTGTTCAAGGCGACAGATAACCTCGAATCGGGTGAATTATCCGCCACGGTTGCGGCCAATGGCGGACGCGATAATGCATTTACCAGCTATGACTACACGGCGTATTTCCAGAGGGTGGCTGCGGATCGTCTTGGTCTAATGATGGAGATGGAAAGCGACCGGATGGTGAACATCCGGCTGACGCCTCGTGATATTGAAACCGAACGCGAGGTGATCCTGGAGGAACGCAACCAGCGGACCGACAGCGAACCTCGCGCCTTGTTCCGCGAACAACTCAATGCAGCGCAGTTTCTGAACCACCGATACGGTCAACCGATTATCGGCTGGCGTCACGAAATGGAAGAGCTGAGCATGGAGGATGCGCTGTCATTCTATGACACGTATTATGCACCAAACAACGCCATTTTGGTGGTGTCTGGCGATGTGACCCCTGACAATGTGCGCGCCCTGGCAGAGGAGCATTACGGCAAAATTCCTGCCAACGTGAACCTTCCGGTGCGAGAGCGGACGCAGGAGCCGCCCCAATCTGCCGCGCGGCGGCTGACCTTCAAGGATCCGAGGGTGGCGCAGCCCTATGTGCAGCGCTCTTACCTTGTTCCCTCTCGCCAGAGTGGCGCGCAGGAAGAAGCGGCTGCCTTGTATCTGCTGGCTGAATTGCTGGGAGGTGGCAGCACCTCATTCCTCACCAACGCGTTGCAGTTCGATCAACAGCTCGCGGTTTACACCGGCGCATTTTATTCCGGTGTTTCATTGGACGACACTACCTTCAACTTCCTTGTTGTCCCCGGCGCGGATGTCTCGCTCGAGGCGGCGGAGGCCGCATTGGATGAAACCTTGGTGCGTTTTATCGAAGAAGGTGTTGATGAGCAGCAGCTGGAACGGCTCAAACTGCAACTGCGCGCATCTGAGATTTATGCCCGTGACAATGTTGATGGGATCGCAAACCGGTATGGTCGGGCGCTGACATCCGGTTTGACCGTAGAAGATGTGCAGGCCTGGCCCCGTATCCTGCAATCGGTGACGGCAGATGAAATCATCGCAGCCGCGAAGAAAAGCCTGCGCCCGGAAGTGTCGGTGACAGGCTGGATGATGAAGGAAGAAGAGGTGAGCCAATGAGCCCGTTTCGCGTCATTTGCGCTGCGTTCAGTTTCTGTTTGCTGGCTTTGCCCGCCTGGGCCGAGATCAAGATAAAGGAAGTGGTGTCGCCGGGTGGGATCGTCGCTTGGCTGGTGGAAGACCACAGCATTCCTTTTGCAGCGTTGGAGTTGCGGTTCCGCGGGGGCACTTCGCTGGATCAGGCAGAGAAACGCGGTGCGACCTACCTGATGACCGGTCTGCTCGAAGAAGGTGCCGGGGACCTGTCCGCACAGGAATTCGCGCGTGAACTTGAAAGTCTCGCGGCTGGTTTTTCTTACGATGCAAACCGCGACACGGTATCGATTTCTGCGCAGTTTTTGACTGAAAACCGCGACGCTGCAGTGGATCTTCTGCGCAAGACAATTCATGAGCCGCGGTTTGACCAGGACGCGTTAGACCGCGTTCGGGCGCAGGTGCTCGCGGGCCTTAGATCCGATGAGAAGGACCCAAACGAAATCGCGGGGCGCCAGTTCTCTCAGATCGCTTATGGCGATCACCCATACGGGTCCAATGGCGAGGGTAGCATCGAAACGGTATCTGCCCTGACGCGGCAGGATATGTTTGATGCGCATGAGGCAGCGCTGGCCGCTGATCGGTTGTTTGTCGGCGCGGTCGGTGACATCACCGCAGAGGAGCTGGGTGCGTTGCTTGATACGCTCCTTGGGGATCTGCCGAAAGAGGGTGGCGCTATTCCAGAGCGGGCTGAGGTCACGATCGATGGGGGAATAACGATCATCGATTATGACACGCCGCAATCTGTTGCCTTGTTTGGGCATGTCGGCATTGATCTGGATGATCCGCGGTATTTTGCAGCTTTTCTGCTTAATCAGATTTTGGGCGGTGGATCCTTCAACAGCCGCCTTATGACCGAAGTGAGAGAAAAGAGGGGGCTGACCTACGGGATCTACAGCTATCTCGTGCCGCGGGATCTTGCAGCGGTCTACATGGGGTCGGTTGCTTCCGATAACAGCAAAATGGCTGAAACGGTCGAAGTGATCCAAACCGAATGGGCGAAACTGGCCGCAAACGGCGTGTCGGCCGAAGAGCTCGCTGATGCAAAAACCTATCTGACGGGGGCGTATCCCTTGCGATTTGACGGCAACAGCCGCATCGCCTCTATCCTTGCGGGCATGCAGATGGACGACCTTCCAATCGATTATGTCGAGACACGGAACGACAAGGTGAACGCTGTGACATTGGAAGATGTGAACCGCGTCGCTGCAGAAATACTGCTGCCGGACAATTTGCATTTTGTCATCGTTGGCCGACCAGAAGGTCTGCAATCCACCAACTGACTGACCGACTACCTGGTCCTTGTTAGAGATTATCAAAAGAAAAGGGCGCAACCATTCCCGGTCGCGCCCTTTTTATTTCGCCTGCTCTGCAGGCGCTTACTCGCCGTAGGGGATCCAGATGGTCTTGATCTCTGTTGCGGCTTCCAGGAAGCGGCGGGTCTGATCGGTGGACCAGTCCGTGGCCACACGGTCGTTGACCCAGGTCCGCTTGAGATTGCCCGCAGACGCCTTTTCAATCTCGGCAGACAGATCCGAGGAGGAGAAGCTCCACACGGCGTCGAGGTTCATATGCGATGCCATCGGCGCAGCCAGCTCTGTGTGGGTGCCCGTCAGGATGTTCACGACCCCAGCTGGAACGTCCGACGTTTCCAGAACCTGGTAGAAATCAGTTGCGGCCAGCGGATAAGCTTCGGAGGCGGCGAGCACCACACGGTTGCCCATTGCGATAGCAGGGGCCATCGCAGACACCAAACCCAGCAACGGTGCCTCATCAGCACAGAGTGCGCCGATCACGCCAACCGCCTCTTTCATCGCCAAGGCGACACCGCGGATCGGTACTCCGTGCGCTTGACCATCATATTTGTCGGCCCAGGCTGCCGCCGTGAACAGGCGTTGGATCGAGGCTTCAACCTCGGCAGCACCAGATTTCTTGCCAGTCATTGCGTCAATCCGCTCGGCAAATTCTGTGGCGCGTGCGGAGAGGTTTTCGCCAATGTAGTAGAGGATCTGAGCACGCAGATGCCCGGTCGTTTTGGACCAGGATTTCGCGTTGGCTGCTGCCTCGACGGCGTTGCGGACATCCTTACGGTTGCCAAGGCCGACATGGCCAAGCAAGGCACCGGACTTGCCATAGATCGCTTTGGAGTATCCACCGTCAGGGCGGGCCTGTTTTCCACCGATGTATAGCTTCGCAGTGCGATCAACCGCATCAACGGGTGCTCCTTCGCCCGCGAAACCGGTGATTTTCTCCAGCGGTTTTTCTTTGCCTTTGGGTTTGGTGTAGGCGGTGAGGCCTTCCCAGCCACCTTCCCGGCCAAAGCCGCTTTCGCGGGTGCCGCCAAAACCTGCGGCTGCGTCAAACAGATTGGTTGCGTTGACCCAAACGACACCGGCGACCAATTTGGGTGCGATGTCCAATGCCAGGTTGACGTTTTCGGTCCATAAGGTTGCCGCAAGACCATAGCGGGTGTTGTTCGCCAGTTCGACGGCCTCCGCAGGGGTGCGGAACGTGGTCGAAACCAACACCGGGCCAAAGATCTCTTCTTGCATCAATGGATCGGAGGGGGCGAGCCCTTCAACAAGTGTTGGCGGATAGAAACAGCCCGTTTCAGGCATGGAAACGCGCGCTTGATGCATGGTGCCTGCCGCGTTTGCGGCCACCATTTGACTGATCGTGTTCAACTGAACGGGGTCCACAATCGCACCCACATCGATGCATTTGTCCAACGGGTTGCCAACGCGCAGTTTATCCATGCGGGCGCGCAGTTTCTTGTGGAAACGATCAGCGATACCTTCCTGCACCAACAGGCGGGACCCGGCGCAGCAGACTTGCCCCTGATTGAACCAGATGGCGTCCACGAGGCCTTCGATTGCGCTGTCCATATCGGCGTCATCGAAAACGATGTAGGGAGACTTCCCGCCGAGTTCCAAGGTCAGTGCTTTTCCACTGCCTGCTGTGGCTTCGCGAATTTTTCGACCAACCGCGGTGGATCCGGTGAACGCGATCTTGTCGACCTCTGCGTTCACGATCATCTCGCCAACCGCGCCATCCCCGGTGACGATGTTCACGACACCTTTGGGCAGCCCCGCCTGGCGACAGATATCGGCAAACAGCAGAGCCGTCAGAGAGGTGTATTCAGCGGGTTTCAACACCACTGTATTGCCCATCGCAATGGCGGGGGCGACCTTCCAGGCCAACATCAGCAGTGGGAAGTTCCAGGGGATGATCTGCCCGCAAACACCCAGTGCCTCGCGGTCCGGCAGTTCGCTTTCCATCAACTGGGCCATGCCTGCATGATAGTAGAAATGCCGTTGGGCCAGCGGCACATCGATGTCGCGGCTTTCGCGGATCGGTTTACCGTTGTCCATGGTTTCCAACACCGCAAACAAACGCGCGTGCTTTTGCATCAGCCGGGCGATGGCATAGATATAGCGGGCACGCCCTGCGCCGCCCAAAGCGGCCCATTTACCCTGGGCCTTGCGCGCCGCGGAGACTGCAGCGTCGATATCAGCCTGTGTGGCTTGGCTCACCGAGGCCAGCGTTTCGCCTGTTGCAGGGTTCTTGCTGTCGAAGCCATCGGTCGGAGAGGTAAACTCGCCGTTGATGAAATGGCCAAAGCGCGCTCCTTGGTCGACCAGCCAGGCCAGAGCGTCGGCGGCACTTTCGGGGGCGGGGCCATAGTCCATCGTTTCAAAGATCTCTTTTACGGTCATCGCGATTACTGTCCGGTTGGGAACGACAGGACAAAGACTGTCAGATAAAGGAAGAGCAGGATCAGCCCCGGCAAGCGGCTTTTGCGGTGAAACCGGGCGAACTGAATCAGCTCGGGTGTGAGGTGATCGCGCGGGGGCGGCGTGAAATAGGGCGCTGGCCCCAGCAGATCACGCGTCGCCTCCGGCAATTCGGATGCTTCAAGACGCAGACGCCATCGCCGCCACTGGAATGCAACGATCCAGAGACTGAGAAAGATCGCACTGACGACCCATTCAGATGGCATCTGCCTCTCCGTTCTTTAGGCCATGGCGTGACGGTACCCGGCGGAATAGGCGCCTGTCACGTGGTGTTCGAGCTGGCGTTCGATGTCGCCCAGAAGAGAGGACGCCCCAAAGCGGAACAGATCGGGCTGCAGCCAGCGATCCCCCAGCTCTTCTTTCATCAGCGACAGATACACCAGAGCATCCTTCGCCTTGGAGATCCCGCCTGCGGGTTTGTAGCCGACACGGTAGCCTGTGCGGTCGTGATAGTCGCGAATGGCACGGATCATCACCAAGCTGACGGGCAGGGTGGCGTTGATGCTTTCTTTGCCGGTGGATGTCTTGATGAAGTCTGCACCTGCCATCATACAGATCAAAGATGCGCGCGCGACATTGCGCAGGGTGCCCAATTCGCCGGTTGCCAGGATCGCCTTGACATGTGCATCACCACAAGCCGCGCGGAAGGCCTTCATTTCGTCGTAAAGCGCCTGCCAATTTCCGGACAGCACGTGGCGGCGAGAAATCACGATATCAATCTCCTTGGCCCCGGCCTTCACGCTCTCTTCGATTTCTGCCAGTCGGAGGTGAAATGGTGACAGGCCACCTGGGAACCCCGTGGAAACAGCGGCAACTGGGATGCCGCTGCCGTTCAACGACGAAACGGCCGTTTCGATCATGTCATGATAAACACAGACAGCGCCGGTGGTGATAGGCCCCATGTCCAGGGCCTGCAGAATGTCTGCACGCACCGGTTGGCGCGCCTTGGCACATAGCCGACGGACGCGACCGGCGGTGTCGTCGCCAGACAGCGTTGTCAGGTCGATCAGCGTGATGGCCTTCAGCAGCCAGGCAGCCTGATAGTCTTTCTTTACGCTACGGCGGCCGGACAATGTGCTGCACCGGCGCTCGATCGCGGAGGTGTTGGCCTCGACGCCGAGCGCCCAGTCCAGATCCAGCGCCATGCCGGGATTACGAGGTTCGCCCACCTGCGGCAGTTGCGCGGTGTGCTCTGCAATTTGGCTTTCCATGCCGGGAATCCTTGTTGGAATTTGGTGCGAAAATCGCACGACGGTTCCAGGTTGGCAAGCGAAGGCAGGGCTGAGCGGGTAAATTTTTGACTGTTTGGACAAAAAATTCATGCAATTGCGACTGATTTGCAATTCTTTTTGCGAATAAGTCGCAATTTCATTGACAGCTGACCGTGGAGCGCTCTTATTGAGGTCAGATTTTAAGTAAGAGGATGGTCTCCATGTGGTTGAACGCCAATAATATCGCAGCGCTTTTGAAGTGTGTTGGGCGGCATTTTAAGGTTGTCGCACTGGTGGCTTTCTCAATTCTGACCCTTCCAGCGGCGGCGACCGCCGAGGCAAAACTGAAAGTGGTGGCCACCACTGGGATGATCGCTGACGCCGCGCGCCAAGTGGGCGGGGACACTGTTGAGGTTAAGGCGTTGATGGGCCCTGGCGTTGATCCTCACGCCTATCGTCAAACCAGATCAGACATCGTGGCAATGACACGGGCTGATCTGGTCCTGTGGCACGGCCTTTATCTGGAGGCGCAGATGGAAGAGTTTTTCCATGATCTCGCGCGCAAGCGGACTGTTGTTGCAGTCGCTGAAGGGCTCTCCAAAGATCGGCTCTTGGGGCATGATGAATATGCAGACAAATTCGACCCGCACGTGTGGATGACACCTGCCTTGTGGAAGGACGTGGTTGCTGAGGTGCAAAAAGCGCTCTCTGATGTGCGCCCCGAACAGGCAGATGTGTTTGCTGCCAACGCAGCCGCCCATATGGCAGAGCTGGATCAGCTTATCAGCTATGGGGAAGAGGTGTTGACCCAGGTCCCGGCCAGCAACCGTGTGTTGGTCACGGCGCATGACGCCTTCGGGTATTTCGGCGGTGAATACGGGTTCGAGGTCATGGGCATCCAAGGGATATCGACACAGTCTGAGGCGGGATTGAACCGGATTAGCACGCTTGTGGACATGCTTGTTGAGCGCCAGGTCTCTGCTGTTTTTGTCGAAAGCTCTGTTTCTGATCGATCGGTACGTGCATTGATCGAGGGTGCAGCTGCGCAGGGCCATGAGGTGCGCATCGGTGGTGAACTGTTCTCCGACGCGATGGGGGAGGAAGGCACCTATGAGGGGACGTATGTTGGCATGCTGGACCACAATATCACCACCATTGCCGGCGCGCTTGGCGCGGAGGTGCCAACCAAGGGTATGTCCGGCCGCCTCTCCGCTGCTGGTTTGTGAGAGGGCATTGGTATGACTGTCGTTCTGGCGCGCGAAAATGGCATCTCTCCCGAGCAGGAGGCTGACGCAGCCCGCATTGCCAACGCGCCGCTGACCATTCGTGGCCTGACGGTCAGCTACGGGGATAAGCCCGCGGTATTCTCCGTCGATATGACTGTCGAAGCGGGCAAAATGACTGCCATTGTCGGCCCGAACGGTGCGGGCAAATCCACCATGCTCAAGGCCGCTCTTGGTATTGTACCGGCGCTATCGGGGCGGGTGAATGTCTTTGGTGCCGCGCTGGAGACGCAGCGTGGCCGTATTGCCTACGTCCCGCAACGGGCCAGCGTGGACTGGGATTTTCCGACCCGCGTTATCGATGTGGTGATGATGGGGCTTTACCGGGAGCTCGGCTTGCTGAAGCGCATCACTGGCGCCCACCGTGCAGCGGCACGGACATGCCTGGAGCGGGTTGGGATGGCCGACTTCGCAACCCGGCAGATCGGGCAATTGTCCGGCGGCCAGCAACAAAGGGTCTTTCTCGCTCGCGCTTTGGCGCAAGGGGCAGATCTGTATGTGTTGGACGAACCCTTTGCTGGCGTCGATGCCGCAACGGAAAAGGCGATCATTTCGGTGCTCAAGCAGCTGCGCGAAGAGGGCAAGACCGTTGTGGTGGTGCATCATGATCTTGCAACGGTCGCGGACTACTTTGACAATGTGTTTTTGATCAACACCCGCAAGATTGCGGAAGGCCCGGTGCAGACGGCGTTCACGGCTGAAACCTTGCAAGCAGCCTATGGCGGGCGATTGGCAACTGCACAAGTGGACCAGTTGGGCGCGGCTGCGGCACTTCATACCTCGCAGGTCGGAGCTACCTAAGATGTTGCTGGATGCGCTGCTTCTGCAGCTTGGTTACAACGCGTCCCTCGTTGCCATCGGGGCCACGTTGCTTGGGGCCTCGGCTGGAATCACCGGGACGTTCCTGTTTCTGCGCAAACGCGCTTTGGTCAGTGATGCGATCAGTCATGCGACCCTTCCGGGTGTGGGCGTGGCGTTCTTGATCATGGTTGCATTTGGTGGCGATGGCCGGAATCTCATTGGGTTGCTGATCGGATCTGCAGTCTCTGCCGGGATCGGATTGTGGTGTCTCAACTGGCTGACCCGCAACACCAGATTGGCTGAGGATGCTGCAATCGGTGCGGTCTTGTCGGTTTTTTTCGGCTTTGGCGTTGTGATCCTCACCGTTATTCAAAGCCTGGGCGTTGGTCGTCAAGCTGGCCTGGAGGGGTTCTTGCTTGGCTCGACCGCGGGCATGTTGTGGAATGATGCGCTGATCATTGCGGCGGGTGGCGCAGCGACGTTACTTGTGATTCTTCTTATGCGACGTCCCATGACGCTTGTGGCGTTTGATCCGGAATATGCATCCGCGCGTGGGATCTCCGTATCGCAGATCGACATGCTGATGATGGCGCTCGTGATGGCCGTTACTGTGGTCGGGCTGAAAGTTGTGGGATTGATCCTCATTGTTGCGCTGCTGATCATTCCGCCGGTCACGGCACGTTTCTGGACCGAGCGATCGGACCTTGTCGTTGTGTTTGCAGGCATCGCAGGCGCGCTCGCGGCCTTTATCGGCGCGGCTCTATCAGCCTCTGCTCCCAATCTACCGACTGGTCCGATCATTGTGCTGGTGAGCTTTGCTCTCTTTGCTCTGTCCTTACTGTTTGCACCAAACCGTGGTGTTTTGGCCGCAGTGATGCGTCATGTCAGGTTTCAGCGGCAGGTGCACTTGCGCCAGGGGTTGTTGGCGTTGGCCCAGGGGCAGGTAATTTATGAACCGCTTACGCTGCGGTTGTTGCGACGGCATGGTCTGTTGCGCGCGGATGGGGTGGCAACGGAAACCGGGGTCGCGCGGGCGGCAAAAGCACTGCGAGATGAACACCGCTGGGCACTTGTGAGGGCAGACCAAAGCCTGGAGGCCACTGCAGCGCTCTACGATGGTTTGCGTGAAATCGAAACTGTGTTGACGGACGATCAAATTCGGGATCTGGATCGCCGTATTGGCACGCCAAGAGAGGTGCTGGCATGATGGGCGAAGAGTTTGTTCCGCTGTCGCTGACACCCTTGTTGATTGGGATCTGCGCCGCTGTGGCCTGCGCGCTGCCCGGGAACTTTTTGTTGCTGCGGCGGCAGGCCTTGATCGGGGATGCGATCAGCCATGTGGTGCTGCCCGGCATTGTCGTGGCGTTTTTGTTCACAGGTTTGATCGCGGCGTGGCCCATGATGCTGGGTGCTGCAGCGGCAGCCCTGGTTGCGGTTGTGTTGATCGAGTTGATCCGACGTCTGGGCCGGATTGAACCGGGCGCTGCAATGGGAGTTGTGTTCACCACGATGTTTGCAGGTGGCGTTTTGCTGTTGGAGCAAACAGATACCTCCAGCGTCCATTTGGACGTGGAACACGCGCTTTATGGCAATCTTGAAAGCCTGATCTGGCTTGATGCCGTAGGGTGGCAGTCCCTACTGGACGTCGATGCCCTGCGGCATTTGCCACCAGAACTGCCGCGCATGGCATTCACGCTGGTTGGGGTTCTGCTGTTCATTGGTGTGTTCTGGCGACCGCTCATGATTTCTACCTTTGATGAGAGTTTTGCCCGAACTCTTGGGGTGCGCACGACCATGCTGGGCCTGGCGCTCGTGGTGGTGTCTGCCATCGCCGCGGTTGCAGCGTTTGATGCCGTGGGTTCCATCATTGTCATCGCGATGTTCATCTGTCCCCCTGCCGCGGCCAGGATGATGACGAACCGTTTGGAAGGGCAGGTCCTTTGGAGCGTTGCTTTCGCCATTGTGTCCGCGATTTTTGGCTATGTTCTTGCAGGCTACGGGCCGCTTTGGGTGGGTGCGGCGGATGCCGTCAGCGCGGCGGGCATGATTGCGACAGTGTCGGGCGTGTTGTTGGCCATTGCAGCGGTTTTTGGGCCCTGTCGACACCGTGCGGGCTCCCCAGCGGGAGTGTGAGCGCGTAGATTTTGCCGGCTCACGGGTTGATATGGTCCTTGTATTGCGGCTGGCGCATCACTCTGGACCCATGCTAAATCTTGTTTCATGGCACAAGCAGACCCCAAAATCCGCGAAAAGACCTCTCCCGTTATTCGTCAACTTGACGACAGCGCAATCAACCGGATTGCGGCGGGTGAGGTTGTTGAACGGCCTGCTTCGGCGGTCAAGGAACTCGTGGAGAATGCTGTTGATGCCGGCGCCACACGGATTTCCATTGATATCGCGGATGGCGGCAAAACGCTGATCCGCGTTGTCGACGATGGATGTGGCATGCGTCCCGATGATCTGCCGCTGGCCTTGTCTCGCCATGCAACGTCCAAAATTGATGGTTCGGATCTGTTGAACATCCATACCTTCGGTTTTCGGGGTGAAGCTCTGCCCAGTCTCGGCGCTGTCGGACGGCTGAGCATCAAGAGCCGGGCGGCTGGTCATGATGCGGCGCAGATCGATGTCTCCGGTGGTCAGATGAGTGCGGTGAAACCAGCGGCCATTCGTCAGGGGACCGTTATCGAACTGCGGGATTTGTTTTTTGCGACGCCTGCGCGACTGAAGTTCATGCGCAGTGACCGGGCGGAGAGCCAGGCAATTGGCGATGTGGTAAAACGCCTGGCCATGGCGGAGCCGTCGATTGGGTTCACTCTGCGCGACGTCTCAGGCGGTGGTGAGGGGCGTGTTACCTTTCGTGCGGATCCTATGAACGGCGACCTGTTTGATGCGTTGCACGGGCGTTTGGCGTCTATTCTGGGTCGGGATTTTGCGGAAAACGCGTTGCGGATTGACGCCCAACGCGAGGACGTCAGGCTGTACGGCTATGCGGCGCTGCCGACCTACTCCCGAGGGGCAGCCGTCGCGCAATATCTGTTTGTGAACACCAGACCGGTTAAGGATAAAATGCTGACCGGAGCGCTGCGGGCAGCCTATTTTGACTTTTTGAGCCGGGATCGCCACCCGGCGGCGGCGTTGTTCATCGATTGTGATCCCACCTTTGTTGATGTGAATGTCCATCCCGCAAAATCCGAAGTGCGGTTTCGTGATCCTGGCATTGCACGCGGTTTGATTGTCTCCAGCCTGCGTCACGCTTTGGCCGAGGCGGGCCACCGCGCGTCTTCGACGGTTGCGGGTGCCACGTTGGGGGCGATGCGACCAGAACCGACGGGCCAGGAGGCAACTCCACGGATCTACCAGATGGATCGCCCATCTGCCGCGTCACGCAACATGTCCTATGCGGCGCAAGCGCCCTTTTCCGAGCATGGTCTGGATTCGGCGCCTAGCGGCTTTGCTGAGCTTGGAGCCTCATATAGCGGGCGGGTGATCGATCCGTCGGCGCCCTCGCAACACGACAGTCACACAGCCGGCAGTCCAACATCCTACGGTCCAACCGCTAACGATGCGCGTGTTTCAGATCTGCCGGCCGATCCACAACCTGAGGCCTTGCCGCTTGGGGCGGCACGGGGCCAGGTGCATGAAAACTATATCATTGCGCAAACCCAAGATGGGATGGTGATTGTTGACCAACATGCTGCGCATGAACGGCTTGTCTACGAAAAATTGAAACGTCAGATGGCTGAAACCGGAGTGGCTGCGCAGGCTTTGCTCATCCCTGAAATCATCGAACTGAGCGAAAATGACTGTGCCCGCATATTGGCCGTTGCAGAGCAATTGAATCAGTTCGGGCTTGGGATCGAAGCCTTTGGTGGCGGCGCCATTGCGGTTCGTGAAACGCCCGCAATCCTCGGCACGGTCAATGCAGAGGCGTTGGTGAAAGACATCTTGGATGAGTTGGACGACCAGGGTGAAACCCATCTTGTTCAGGCAAAGATCGAAGCCATTCTCAGTCGGGTTGCTTGCCATGGATCGATCCGGTCGGGCCGCTGGATGCGCGGAGAGGAAATGAACGCGTTGCTGCGCGAAATGGAAGCCACGCCCCATTCCGGTCAATGCAACCACGGACGGCCAACCTATGTAGAGCTGAAGCTCTCTGATATTGAACGCCTTTTCGGGCGCAGCTGAAAACAAAAGCCCCCAAAATAGGGAGGATGAGCAGTGCTAGTTGACCAGACGCAATGGGTGGTCTTTGCTTTGGCGGGCCTGGTGGTCGTTTTGGCGGCTTTGCTGTGGCAGTCTCAGTCCCGGTTGCGCCGCAGTGAGACCCGATACAGCGACCTGCGCAGCCATGCCGCTGTCCTGCAGTCGGAGGCTGCGCGTCTCCCCGAGCTCTCGGATGAGTTGGCGACTCTCCGTCGGACCAGCGAGAACGAGCGCAGCGCGCGATATCAGGCAGAGGCCCAGATTCAGGCTCTGCGCGCAGAACATGCGGCACGGCTTGAGGAACTGCAGTATGCAAGCCAGCAGATGGAGCATAAATTTGGGACTTTGGCCTCTGGCGTTTTGAAACAGAACAGCGAGGCGTTTTTGGGCTTGGTCAGCGAGCGGTTTCAGGCCCATAGCAAGGCCGCAGAAAACGAGCTGACCAAACGGCAGACGGCCATCGAGAATTTGGTCAAACCGCTGGATCAGAAGTTGGGCCAATTCGGAGACCGGATCAAAGAGATCGAGCAGGCCCGCAATGAAGCCTATGGTGCCATCAAAGAGCAGGTGAAACATCTCGCAGACGGCCAGGCTGCGCTGGGTGGAGAGACCCGCAAGCTGGTGCAAGCGCTGCGCGCACCAAAAACGCGCGGCAGATGGGGTGAAATGCAACTCCGCCAAGTGTTCGAAATGGCGGGTATGGCAGAACATGTCGATTTTCAGTTGGAGCGATCTTTTGCGTCTGACGAGGGGTTGAAACGGCCGGATGCCATTGTGCGCATTCCTGGCGGCAAGAGCATCGTGGTAGATGCCAAAACACCGCTTGAGGCCTATTTGGACTCTATCGAAGCGGAAACACCGGATCTGCAACATGCGGCCTTGCAGCGACATGCGCACCACGTGCGCACCCATGTGAAGCAACTGGCATCGAAGTCTTATCAGGATGCTTTGGACAGCACGCCTGACTTCGTCGTCATGTTCATTCCCGGAGAGACCTTTGTCTCCGCCGCCGCAGAGGTGGATCCTGGGCTGATTGAGTATGCTTTTGACAACCGTGTCTTGATTGCCTCGCCGACCACGTTGATGGCGTTGGTCAAATCGGTTGCCTATGGCTGGCAGCAGGAGAAAATGGCCGAAAATGCCGTGGCCGTCCAAAAAGCCGCCAAAGAACTGCATGACCGTCTGTCGGTGTTTGCCAGAAATCTGGCGGCTGTTGGGCGGTCGCTGTCGTCATCTGTGAACAACTACAACAAAGTGGTTGGATCTTTGGAAACACGTGTTCTGCCGTCAGCTCGAAAGTTTGAAACCATGGGTGTGGTTGCAAAAGGGGCGGAGCTTGAGGCGCCGGAGCCGGTTGAAACGGAACCGCGCCAGGTCGCCGTTCTGGATCACGACGGCTGACTGCGCCAGGTGTCAACGCCTGCGATCGGTGCCGACGCGGAGACCCTGGTTGCATTGGAGCGTGGCAGGGACGGGATCCACTGTGAAGACTATGCCTTTGTCCCAGATCAATGACATGCAGTGAGATCCTGTTTTTGCTATACTTGTCTGGCGAACGGAAGGAGTGGAACCATGCTGGAAATCAGTGTTCGGAAAGTCGCTCAGGTCGCGTTGATGGCCAGAGAGCTGGAACGGGCAGAGGCCGAGCTTCGAGCGTTTGTCGACCGGATGAGCGAAGATCAACAAGCGGAGTTGGTCGCGATTATGTGGGTCGGCCGTGGCAGTTTCGAAGTTGAAGAGCTGCGAGACGCCATCCAGACTGCCAAGGAAGAGGCAACAATTCCGACAGCGGACTACCTGATTGGCACTCCGCATCTTGCCGACAATCTGGAAAGCGGGTTGGAGGCCCTAGGGCTTGATGTGCAAGCTGCTGAACAGGATGTGATGGGGCGCTAAAAATGCTGCGCTTGCGGCCCCAAACCTGAAAAGACGCCCGGTGGTCCGGACGCCTCAGTGACAAATGTCCTAAGCGGCAGACACCGCGTTAGGCGGTGTGGTCGACGATGTCCAAATGTTGTGCCAGCTGCCCAATGTCGCCCATCCATTTGTCGACAAGAGACATATCCTTGGGGGCGGCATGAACACCGGGTGCAAATTTCCCGTTCATCGCGGCTTCGATGGCAAAGGACACAGGATAGGAAACCAATCGCGCCATCGCGGTTCCGCGGTCGTCTCCCCATGCGTCCATAACATAGGTCTTGTGCCAGATGGTGCTGTCGGCCTTTTCCGCCTTGAGACCGACGCAGAGCACCACGCGATCCGGCTCTCCTTCGTCATAGGCGTTTTCTACCCAGAACGTGTCCGACATTTCCTTCAGCCGCGCCTCGCCGGACTCACCTTCGAGGGTTTCGACTTCTTTGAAGACATCTGACCACGCGTCAGACCACCCTGTGAGCCGCAAGGTGCCGCGGACGAACTCCTTTACCTTCCAGTTCTCAGCAAACTCATACTGCGCCATGAAGGGAAGCGAGTCGCGGTTTGGGTAGACTTCAAAGCTCTCGGGTGTTGGCAGCGGAGCTTCATATTTTGAAATCGCATCCCAAGGGTGGGCCACATTGCGCTCTTTGAAATCGCGGATGGATTTCGATGGGGAGCGTAGGGCTTTCAACACGCCGAGCGGTGACCAGCTGAATTTGTAGCGGAACGGATTTGGGGTTTTCGGGATACCGCCACAGTAGGAAATGAAGCTCAGCTCATTGTCCGCGTCAAATTCGCTCGAGCCCACATAGTCGGCAACGAGGGCATGGGCCATCAGGTGGTCAATACCGGGGTCCAGGCCAACTTCGTTGATCAGGCAGACACCTGCAGCTTTTGCCTTCTCATCCAGCGCACGCATATCTGGGGCGATATAGGAGGAAGACACGAAATGGGCGCCTTGTGCGATGGCAAGCTCGGCAAGTTCGACATGCCAATCGCCCGGCAACATGGAAACGACCACGTCTTTCGGGCTGAGCATCTGGCCAAGGTTCGCAATACTGAATGTGTGGATGTTGTTGGTCAGATCACCAACCGCCTCGCGCGCTTTTTCAGGTGTTCTGTTCCACACGGCCACATCATGGCCAAGATCCAGCAGGCGGCGCAATCCGGGAATTGCGGACAAACCGGTCCCGCACCAGTGAATTGTCATGTTTCTCTCTCCCTTTTTCTTTTTGCGGCTGCGGTTGAAGCGACCGCCCTAGCGGTTTTCAATCGCGCATGTTTTCTTTGAAAGTGGCTTCTGCCCGACCCCAAACCCCAGTTGTGAGATCGCCAAGCGTCAACAAGGAAGGCAAAAGTTGTGCGGCATAGTCCTGCGAGCTCTCGACAGGCAACATCGATGGCAGATTGTCGATTGCCATCACATCCAACACCGGCGCATCCGCAACGCGCAAGGCGGGGGCTTGCCAATCGGTGGCGCGATCATAGATCGGCACGGGATTGTAATCGCTGTCAGGATCGCAGGCGACATCACCAATCGCGCTGAGTGTGCGGTCCGCAGTCAGGGCCTCCTGAGGGACAAAAACTGGTGTGCCCGGACGGGCAAAAATACAGTTAAGGAACAGATCGTGCGCCAGAATTTCGGGAAACGGTGCGCCGCGTTGGGTTTCGGTCATATCCCATTTCGTCACCGGAACGCCCATCGCTTCGCATAGATCTGCCGCACCCGTGCCGACACGGCCCAATGCGCCGATAACGATCGCGGTTGGCCGGTCCTTTTTCAACGCGTCCAATTCTGAGCCGAGTTCCGCGAGCAAGGCATCTTTGCCGCCGTAGACACCAACAGGTCCGCAGAGCGTGCCGCGCTGTTGTGCTGCCCATGTCTTGAGCGTGACGGCGGCCCCGGCGTAGCCAGCCCAATACCCAAAGGCAGCGACGCGACGGCCCTGATCATCAACAAGGTATTCAAGGTCGTAGAGCGTACCACCACCTGCCGCGAAACGTTTCAGCAGGGCCTTTCCGGAGTGCTGCCCTTTGAAGGCGTGGCCGAACATGATGTGGCGATGGGGCAGGGCGGTGCCGTCTTCGGGTAGCTCTTTCAGCCCAAAGATGATGGCATCCTCTGGTGCGTCGGGCCATGAATTTTCTTCTGCGATCTCACAGCCAGCGTCGATGTAGCCGTGCATCGGGATGGCTCTGGCAGAACTGTTTTCGATGGTGACCTTGATGCCTGCATCAAGCAATGTTTTTGCGCCCTCAGGCGTCAGCCCGACCCGTTCTTCATTGGGGCGTTGTTCGGCCCGAACCCATAGATGTGTCATTTTGAAGTCCTCACAGCATGCCTTTTTCGGTCACGGCCTGAACCGAGTGCTGCTGCTCCATGGCTGTCATGAAGGCGGCGATTTTTGGGAAGTCAGACAGATCAACGCCATCACCTTCGAGCCAAGTGCACACAACATAGAGATATGGATCCGCCAGGCTGATCTGCTCGCCGAGGACGAACGGGCCGCGCAACCCATATTGGCTGATGTACTCGCAAGAGGCGGCCATTGTTTGGGGCACCATCTTTTGCATGTCTTTCCAGCTGGAGCGATCACTCGCCCACCGTGATCCCCGGAGTTTGTGGGCGTGGTTCACATGCATGGTTGATGCCAGATAGAACATCACCTCCCGCATACGCGCCTGAAGGATTGGATCATCGGGTCTGAGCTGGGCCTGTGGGGCGATGTCAGCGACATATTCCAACAGAGCGCCGGTTTCCGTCAGGATACCCCCATCGACAACAAGCGCTGGCACACGGCCCTTTGGGTTGATTTGCCCATAGGCCGCTCCGGTCTGTTCTTTGGCTGCGAAATCAATGCCGATTGCTTCGTAGGTTTGCCCGGCCTCTTCAAGCGCTATGGCGACGGCGACGGATATGGTTTTCGGCGCGTAGTAAAGCTGCATGTGATGCCCCTTTGGGAACGAGTGAGTGTTGGACGTGATGAGTTACAGATGGGTCTGAGCGAACTGGCGTTCGGGCCGTTCCAAGTGTGGAACCGCGTTGAACAAAACTGGGCTCAGCTGTGGGCCGATCGGATGCAGCCGGTGCATTGAGCTGTTCATGATGGCCAGTGCCAATCGGGCAGTCGCTTCGGCGGTTAGGGCCATGAGTTGCCCCATTGTCATGGCGATCCAGCCGCCGGATGTCACCACGATTGCCGGGCCGTCACCTGCGGCGATGTCAGCCAGAACGGATTGCGTGCGGCTTGCAAAGGTCTCCCAGGTTTCTGGCGGATTGGCGATGTCCCCGGCCTGCCAGGCGGCAAAGACTTTTGGTAGGTGGTCAACAAAACCTTCGCGCTCGGTTGGGATCGCGAGCCCATATTGCTCTTTCATCGCGGCTGCGAGGTTGAAGTATTCCATTTCATTGAGCCGGGCGTCCTGAATGACATTGCTCAGCCCCATGCCCTCGGCAGTTTCCAGATGTCGGCGCAATGTTCCACTGTAGACCCTCGGGTAGAATGCTTTGCTGGCACGTAGGTGTTCGCCCAACCAATGGGCTTGCTGGTGGCCCAGATCGCTGAGTTGGTCGTAACTTTCCTCATCCCGAGCCGTGGAGTTGGCCTGCCCGTGTCGGATCAATGTGATATGGCTCATTCGTTTTCCTCTTCGACGCTTGAAGTCTTAAGCAAGCTTCACGCCGGTTGAAAGTGCCTCTGGCATTTTTTGGATCCAATTTATGCGAAGCCAACGATTGGAGGTATGCCCCTAGGCGTTAATCGCGCTGTTGCAGGGGCAGATTTCTTGAAAATTCGGAAAACGGATCGCGCGGTGTCCTGACGCGAACGCGGCCGCAACGATCAGGCCCTGGAATAGCCGCGTTTGATCATTCTGTTTCGATGGCTGTCCGCAGCAATCGAGGCATCGCGCAGGTTGCCATAGATGCTGATGCTGCTTTGCCCGTTCCGTCCGGCGACGCCCCATTCACGCATCACCGAAACCTCTGCAAACAGGTTCATGGCGAGTTCGATGCGGTAGTACCGCGGCGCTCGGGTAGGAGATTGGCGATAGAGCAAGCAGGTGGACATACGCGAATCATATCCAGCAGATATTGATGCGTCCACCGACTATAGTCGTTTAGGTCATAGAAACGGGCCCTATCTCCACTCCACATCCCCCAGGAATATGTAGCCGGCGCCATAGATCGTTTTGATCAAACGTGGGTTCTTTGGGTCTTCGCGCATTTTTGTTCTTAGACGGGAAATCCTGACATCCATCGCGCGGTCAAAGCTCTCACCGGCACCGCCGCCGAGGCTTTCTTGCATCTGAGCACGGGAGATCAGCCGCTTGGGGCTTTCGAGGAAAAGCCGCAGCACCTCACCCTCTGCATGCGAAAAGGGGGTTTCTTCTCCGTCTTCATCTTCGAGCACGTAGCGGTCGAAATGTGCGACCCACCCTGAAAACTGGGCACTGTTTCCTCCGGTCGAGGTTGTCGCTCTCGGGCCGCCACGCAGGCGAGCGCGTACGCGGGCCACCACTTCGGCAGGATCGAAAGGTTTGGTGATATAGTCATCCGCCCCCAATTCCAGCCCAGTCACGCGATCCTGCACCTGCGCACGGCCTGATACGATGATGACGGCAGCCCCCTGTTCGAGCGCGAGACGATGAACAAGTGCCAAACCATCGGTATCCGGCAGGGACAGATCCACCAGACAGACATCGGGCGTTACGCGTTTCAGCGAGGCTTCAAATTCGCGCGCCCGCGCAAAACTCTGGGTGCGAAAACCTGCGTCCTCAAGAGTTTCGGTAAGGATCTGACGAATTTCCGGTTCGTCATCAAGGATTGTGATTAGCGGTTGGCTCATGCAGCAGATTCCGGATTTATCAGCGCGGAGAGCTGATGGGTTGTGAACGGTTTTTGCAGGACGGGAAACTGCTTCAACGCCGTGCGAAAAAGAGGATCGTTTGTTGGCAGAGATGTCATGAGGATACAGGGCAATCCACTCCCCATCAGCCGCTCTGCAAGGTCAATGCCGGTTCCCGGTCCCTGCAGCTTGATGTCTGACAACACCAAAGAGATTTCGCCAATGTCCGCGGCCAATGCGCATGCCTCATCAACGCTTGTGGCTTCGACCACGGAATAGCCAATATCGATGAGCATGTCGCGAAACGTCGCCCGCAGCTCTTCGCTGTCTTCGACCAGCAATGCGATGCCGCCGGCTGCGTTTGGGGCCAAACGAAAGGGAATGCGCAGGGTGACGGATGCGCCCGAAACTGTGTTCTTGAGCCGCATGTCGCCACCTGCGGATTTGGTCATGTCGTAGACCATCGGCAATCCCAGTCCCGAGCCTTCGCTGCCTTTCGTGGTGAAAAACGGGTTGAGCGCATTTTTGAGCGCGGTTTTCGAAAAGCCGGGCCCGGTGTCAGTAACGGCAACCTCCAGCCAGGTCTGCCCGACAACATGGGCGGCGACCGTGATTTGTCCGTGATTGCCACAGGCGTCCCGCGCATTCAGGATCAAATTCAACAGCGCGTCTTGCAGCTTGCCGGGGTCCAGCAAAAGATTGGCCTTGGGGGTGTTGTCGACAATGCTCAGCCCCATGCCTTGGGGCAGGGAGGGGCTCGCCAGCACTTGCAGTTCCTGGAGCAGCCCATGAAGATTGACCGCCCTTGGCCTTAGGCTGCGCTGGCCAGTCATTTCCGCAATCCGGTTGAGCAATCTTCCACCCCGGCGCGCAGCGGAGAGCGTCGCCTGAACAAGATTGGCAGAGTCCGCAGGCAGGTCGGTCTTGGCCAGTTTACCTTGCATGCCCAAAATGATGGTCAAAAGGTTGGAGAAATCATGCGCCAGACCGCTTGTCATCTGGGCGGCCATTTCGCGGCGGCGGGCTTGTTGCATGGCGACGCGGGCTTGCGTTTCTTCGGTGATGTCCATCGACAGAATGAACACCCCCCCTGTGTTGTCGGGGGTAAAGGCGACACGGATGCGACGGCTGTCGTGATCTTCGGTGAATTCAAAGACCGGGCTGCCACCCTTATAAGCGGCCATCAGATGTGGTGCGATTTTATCGTAAGCCGCTGATCCCAATGCGTCTGCGATATGGGTGCCGAGGATCTCCGACGGGCGGTTCGGAAAGATCGAGCTGAGCCGACGGTTGGTGTAGGTATAGTACCCATCAGCATCCACATGCGCGATGTGCGCAGGCATCATCTCGGTCGTGAGGCGGGTGCGGGCTTCGATTTCGGTTAGCTGTCGTTTGGCTTCTTCGAGGGCGGTGATGGTTGCGGCCAGCTCCCGGTTTGTGGCCGACAGCTCTTCGGTATGGGCGATCAACTGATCCGACATTTCCTCGGACCGGGTCCGCAACAACTGCTCCACCCGTTTTGTGCGTGTGATGTCGGTATAAACGGTCACCCATCCCCCTTGAGGCAATGGTGCGCCTTCGATGGAGATCATCTGACCATTGCCGCGTTCGCGTTCCAGGTAGTGGGGGACAAAGTCCAATGCCTGATCGACCCGTTGCTGCACAAACATCTCAATGTCGTCGATCTCGCCATACTCGCCGCTTGTGGCGATATGCCGGATGGTTTCATCAAATCGTGCGCCAGGTGTGATGAGATGGTCCGGCAGGTCGAACATCTCCTGAAATCGGTGGTTGCAGGCCGCAAGCCGCAGGTCGCTGTCATAGATCGACATGGCCTGGGCAATCAGATTAAGCCCGGCGATGGTCATCGCGGCGCGTTGTTTTTCTGATCGGTCCATATTTCCTCCCGCCGTATGGCTAACATTCTGCGGGAATGCGGCAAAGGAAATTAGGCCTATCCACAGCTCTTAAATTACAAAATTTGCGGCCTGGCACGGCTGTTACAATTTGTAAGATTTGAGAAAACATCAGGAAAAAGTTGACGCACTAGCATGAGCGCATCCCTAATGGGATCAGAATCGCGACCAGCGGTCAGTCTGGACATATTGTCCAGAAAGGGGAGGAGAATGACAGTGGCTCAGACGCAGTCGAGCGCCGCAGAGATGGTATCTCTGCCGGCTTTACTTGAGCGGAATGCGGCGCAGTTCGGCGATCGCGAAGCCTACCGCGAGAAAGAATTCGGCATTTGGCAGTGCTGGACGTGGTCTCAGGTCCAGCAGGAGATTGAAGCGCTCGCGCTCGGGTTGATCAATCTCGGTGTGAATGAAGGTGACTTCATTGCCATCATTGGCCGCAACCGGCCTTACCTCTACTGGTCCATGGTCGCTGCGCAATCCGTGGGCGCTGTTCCGGTGCCATTGTATCAGGATGCTGTGGCCGAAGAGATGTCTTATGTGCTGGGCCATTGTGGTGCCCGGTTTGTGATCGTTGGCGACCAGGAGCAGGTCGACAAGGTCATCGAAGTTCAGGATCAGCTGCCCAATCTGGAACAGGTGATTTACCTCGACCCGCGTGGGATGCGGAAATATGATTATCACACATTGCACCAGTATTCTCATGTGCAGGATCAGGGACGCGCGGCACGAGACGAATGGACGCCAGATTTGCAGGCGCGCAAAGCCAAGCTGACCTACGACAGCACATGCGTCATGCTCTATACCTCTGGCACGACGGGCAAGCCCAAGGGGGTTGTGCTTTCAAATAGAAACGTCATCGAGAGCGCAAAGAACTCTGCTGATTTCGACAAGCTCACAGTGGGGGAAAACATCCTATCCTATCTGCCAATGGCTTGGGTCGGCGATTTCATCTTCTCCATCGGTCAAGCCTACTGGTGCGGGTTCTGCGTCAACTGCCCAGAAAGCGCAGACACAATGATGACCGACCTGCGGGAAATTGGCCCCACCTATTTCTTTGCGCCCCCGCGTGTTTTTGAAGGTCAGTTGACCAGCGTGATGATCCGGATGGAAGATGCTGGTTCATTGAAGCGCAAGATGTTCCATCACTTCCTGGCGCATGCCAAAAAGGTGGGTGGTCGTCTGCTGGACGGTAAGCCCGTCGGTCTGATGGACCGGTTGAAATACAAGCTTGGTGATTTTCTGGTTTATGGGCCGCTGAAAGACACGTTGGGCTATGGTCGTATTCGTGTGGGGTACACGGCTGGCGAAGCGATCGGCCCGGAGATTTTCGATTTTTACCGCTCGCTTGGCATCAATTTGAAACAGCTCTACGGCCAAACGGAAGCGACTGTTTTCATCACAGTTCAGCCTGACGGGGAAGTTCGCGCCGACACCGTTGGTGTGCCAGCACCGGATGTCGAGATCAAAATCGACGACCGGGGGGAGATCCATTACCGCTCACCTGGCACTTTCGTTGAGTATTACAACAACCCGGAATCCACGGCGTCGACCAAGGATCCAGAAGGCTGGGTGGCTACAGGCGACGCGGGTTTCTTTGAAGATGACAGCGGGCATTTGCGGATCATCGACCGGGCCAAAGACGTTGGCAAGCTCGCGGATGGCGCCATGTTTGCCCCCAAATATGTCGAGAACAAACTGAAGTTTTATCCTGACATTTTGGAAGCTGTCCTGTTTGGAAATGAACGGGATCGTTGTGTTGCCTTCATTAACATTGATCTGACAGCCGTTGGCAACTGGGCTGAACGCAACAACATTGCCTACGCGTCCTATCAGGAATTGGCAGGGCATCCCAAAGTTCTGCAATCGATCAAAGAGCATGTGCAAACGGTGAACGCATCAGTGGCCGAAGACCGGATGTTGTCAGGCTGCCAGGTGCATCGGTTTGTTGTTTTGCACAAAGAACTGGATGCAGATGACGGTGAAATGACGCGCACCCGCAAAGTGCGCCGTGTGATCGTCGAAGACAAATACGCCGATATCATCAACGCGCTCTATGATGGGTCGACCCAGATTTCGACCAGCACCGAAGTCACCTATGAAGACGGCCGCAAAGGCGAGATCAGCGCCACGTTGGATATTATCGATGCCGATGTTGTCCCGGTGCGCATGCAGGCGGTGGCGGCAGAATGATCTACTCCGTTGAATTCTGCCCGCTGATGGGCAGCAGCACCCACCACAACGGCCTGCAAGGTACCATCAAGACTGCGAAAGGCGCGGTGTCATGAAAGATATGGACGACAGCTCCGTCACAGAAGACGGCCGCACCATTGGTGGCGTGGTCATGGAAATGAAAAACATCACGCTGCGGTTTGGTGGCGTGGTCGCGATCAAGGATATTTCGTTCGATATCCGCGAAGGCGAAATCCGCGCCATCATCGGCCCCAACGGCGCTGGCAAATCGTCAATGTTGAACGTCATCTCTGGCTTTTATGTTCCGCAGGAAGGTGATGTGTGGTTCCGCGGTTCCAAACGCCCAGCCATGCGCCCATACGAAGTGGCGCGGCAGGGAATTGCCCGGACCTTCCAGAACATTGCATTGTTTGACGGTATGAGCGTGCTCGACAACGTCATGACGGGCCGCCTGAACTATATGAAAACCAACATTTTTCAGCAGGCTCTGTGGCGTGGCCGGGCAGAAGCTGAAGAAACCGAAAACCGAGAGGTTGTTGAGCGGATCATCGACTTCCTCGAAATCCAGGCGATCCGTAAGACGCCGGTTGCACGTCTGCCCTATGGTTTGAAAAAGCGGGTGGAGCTTGCACGAGCGTTGGCGGCGGAACCCAAACTTCTTCTTCTGGACGAGCCCATGGCGGGGATGAACGTCGAAGAAAAAGAGGACATGTCCCGCTTCATTCTGGACGCCAACGACGAGTTCGGCACCACCATCGCCCTGATCGAGCATGATATGGGCGTGGTCATGGATCTGTCCGACCGGGTCGTCGTGATGGACTATGGCAAAAAGATCGGAGACGGCACACCGGACGAGGTGCGCAACAACCAAGCGGTGATCGACGCCTATTTGGGGGTCAGCCATGATTGAGCAAAACAAGACCATGATGAATGCGAGGCAGTTGTATGCCTCTGAGGGAGGACAGCAGCGTGCCTGAACAATTGGTTTTTGCGATGGAAGTGACGCTGAATGGCCTGATGGCCGGCGTCCTCTATGCCCTTGTCGCGCTTGGATTTGTTCTCATCTATAAAGCGTCTGGTATCTTCAATTACGCCCAAGGTGTGATGGCCCTGTTTGCGGCGATGACCTTGGTGGGCATCATGAACGGTCAGGTGCCGTTTGCCCATTTGATCAACGCGATCTTTGGCGGGCATGTGACCCATTTCGGCTGGACGGTGCCGTCGTTTGTCGCGATTGTTTTGACCATTGGCGTGATGGTTTTGCTGGCCTGGATGGTTCAGCATTTCGTAATGCGCCATCTTGTCGGCCAAGAACCCATCATTTTGTTCATGGCTACAATCGGCCTGGCATATCTGCTTGAAGGTGTGGCCGACCTGATGTGGGGGTCCGAGATCAAGACCCTTGATGTTGGGCTGCCGCAGGGCATCAATCTGTGGATCGATGAAACCACTTTCCAGATTTTTGACTACGGTTTCTTTATCGACAACCTCGATATCGTTGCGACGATCATCGCCGCTCTATTGGTCGCAGGACTGGTGGCATTCGCCCAATACACCAAGCAAGGCCGAGCAATGCGCGCTGTGGCCGACGATCACCAGGCTGCGTTGTCCGTTGGTATCTCGCTCAGCTTCATCTGGGTGCTGGTCTGGTCCGTTGCCGGTTTCGTGGCGCTGGTTGCTGGCATCATGTGGGGCACCAAATCCGGCGTGCAGTTCTCGCTGTCACTGATTGCCTTGAAAGCTTTGCCTGTTTTGATGTTGGGCGGCTTCACCTCCATCCCTGGCGCAATTGTCGGCGGGCTGATCATCGGTGTTGGCGAGAAACTGTTTGAGTTCCTCATTGGTCCGATGGTTGGCGGTGCGACAGAAAACTGGTTCGCGTATGTGTTGGCTCTGCTGTTCCTGGTCTTCCGACCACAAGGGCTGTTTGGGGAGAAGATCATTGAACGTGTCTGATCTTCTCCAGTCGGCAACGCGCCTGTCAAACGCAGCGGTGGGCGGGGTTCAGCCTTCCAGCTTGCGGGCGGCAGCAAACACGATGGCGGCCAAAATGCTGACCATCAGCGTCAGCGCCAAGGTGAAATCACCGATCAGCTGGCCAACCACCGATGTCAGCGCAAGCGTCACCCCGGCACCCACAGCCAACAGACCAAACCAGCCGTTTTGTGCTGTGTCCGCAGGCGATGCGGTTTGGCCCTGCGGCTCTGCCGATGGTCGGCTTTGCGATATGACGGTGGCTTCCTCGACAGCATTGAGGATTTCCTCTTTGGCCTCGTCGAATGCGGCCTCTGATAGCTCACCCCGATCCCGGGCGGACTCCAGCCGCCGGATCTCTTGCAAGATTGCACTCATTTTTTCCACTCACTTTTCCCATGATCAGCATAGCAGAGACCGGTCTTCAAATTGTGGCGAAATGCAGAAATCGAACATACTGGTTAACGCTGAGAGGTGTGCAGCGTGACCCGAATGTGCACCACAAACACTGCAGCAACGCATGTACGGGGGGCGTTGGTCGGCGGCCTGCCACCGCTTGGAGCTGGCTTAGAGCAGCGATCAGGCCGTTTTGATGCGCGGGTTGCGCCCATCGCGACCGCGATCCAAGGTTGGGTTATCTTGACCAGAGATTGCCGGCCAAATCAGGCCGAATTTACAAATAAAAACAGTCAACTGAACGTATGCGAACGCAGTCGTATGCGCCAAAAGGGGAGCATCTGATCCATGTTCTATCGTGAAGCGGGGGACTATAAAGTCTCCTACCAACAGGACAGCCAGACCTTCCCGATTAAGTTTGATCGCTACCGGTATTTCCTGGTCATGGCGGTGGCGTTCCTTGTGGTGCCATTCTTCGTTAACGACTACTGGGCAAACGCCATCCTGTTGCCGTTCTTGATCTACTCCATTGCCGCAATTGGGCTGAATATCCTGGTCGGATATTGTGGTCAGGTGTCGCTGGGAACGGGCGGTTTCATGGCGGTTGGGGCTTACGCCTGCTACAAGCTGATGACAGCCTTTCCCGAAGTCAGCATGTTTGTGCATGTTCTGCTGTCAGGGGGTATCACAGCCTTGGTCTGTGTCGCCTTTGGCTTGCCATCCCTGCGCATCAAAGGCTTCTACCTTGCGGTCGCAACCTTGGCTGCGCAGTTCTTTCTGGTCTGGTTGTTCAACCGTGTGCCGTGGTTTTACAATTACTCGGCATCTGGCCAGATCAATGCCCCTGAAAGGGACGTGTTCGGCGTCATCGTGACCGGCCCAAACGCACCGGCCTGGGCGACTTATCTGTTCAGCCTGATTTTCCTGACCGTCTGCGCAATTGTTGCCCGGAATCTGACGCGCGGGACCGTTGGCCGTAGTTGGATGGCCATCCGTGACATGGATATTGCAGCGGAGATTATTGGTGTGAACCCGCTGAAGGCGAAACTCTCGGCCTTTGGTGTCTCCGGCTTCTTTATCGGGATCTCTGGTGCGCTGTTCTTCGCCGTCTACCTTGGCGCTGTTGAAGTTGGCGAGGCCTTCGGGATCACCAAATCATTCCTTGTGCTCTTCATGGTGATCATCGGAGGTTTGGGGTCGATCTTTGGATCCTTTGCTGGCGCAGCCTTTTTGGTACTGCTGCCAGTTGTACTGAAGGTGGTCGGCGTTGACCTGTTGGGTTGGCCCACGGACATTGTTGCTCATTTCCAGCTGGTGATCGTTGGCGCTCTGATCATCGTGTTCCTGATTGCTGAACCGCACGGCATTGCCCAGCTTTGGCGCGTTGCAAAAGAGAAACTCAGACTATGGCCCTTCCCGCACTAGGCGGGCAGTGGCTGCTCGAATTGGCGGGGAAATAACAAGATCAATCCCGGCTGTAATCCCATCGGACAATTCAAGGGAGGATGAGACCCGATGAAACTGAAAATGACCACTTTGGCGCTCGGCGCTGTTATGGCGGCAAGCCCAGTGATGGCTGACCTGGTGTTTCCGTCGCTGAGCTATCGTACGGGCCCTTATGCAGCCGGGGGCATCCCGTTTGCAGATGGCTATGCTGATTATTTCACCCTGGTGAACGAGCGTGACGGCGGCATCGGTGGGGTCAAAGCCCGCGTTGTTGAATGCGAAACTGGCTACAACACCGAAAAAGGCGTCGAGTGCTACGAATCCACCAAAGGTGAAGGCGCGCTGATCTATCAACCGCTTTCCACTGGCATCACTTATCAGCTGATCCCCAAGGTCACTGCAGACGGCATTCCGCTGCACACCATGGGCTATGGCCGGACATCTGCGGCCAACGGCGAGGTGTTCAGCAACGTCTTCAACTATCCGGCAAACTACTGGGATGGCGCGTCTGGCATCATCAACTACCTGCTGGAAGCCAATGACGGGGACCTGAGTGGCAAGAAAGTATCGCTGCTGTTCCACAACTCTGCTTATGGCAAAGAGCCGATCCGCACGCTGGAAGAGCTGTCGAAAAAGCATGGGTTCACGCTGTCGACGCTTCCCGTTGACCACCCTGGTCAAGAGCAGAAATCCCAGTGGTTGCAGATCCGTCGTGACCGTCCGGATTTCGTGATCATGTGGGGTTGGGGCGTGATGAACCAGGTTGCGGTGCAGGAAGCGGCCAACATTCGGTTCCCAATGGATAAGTTCATCGGTGTCTGGTGGTCTGGCGCAGAGCATGACGTGATGCCCGCAGGTGAAAAGGCCGACGGCTATAAGGCTGTGACATTCCACGGTGTGGGTCGTGACTTCCCTGTGTTTGACGACATTCAGACGCATGTGGTTGACAAAGGCTTGGCAGCAGGCGCGGGCGATCAGATCGGTAACGTTCTGTATAACCGCGGCATGTACGCGGCGATGCTGGCTGTTGAAGCGGCGAAAACCGCACAGGAGCTGCATGGCACTGCGGAAATCACGCCTGCCATGATGCGGGACGGTATGGAAGCGCTGGAAATGCCAGAAGCACGTATGTCGGCCTTGGGCATGCCTCTGTTTGGCCCGGCCTTCAACGTGTCTTGCGAAAATCACGGCGGTCCAGGTCTGGTTGGCATGACGCAGTGGGATGCATCGGCAAAGGAATGGACGCTGATTTCCGATTTCGCACCGAGCGACCGTGAGGTCATCCAGCCGCTGATCGAAGCGGACTCGCTGGCTTACGCATCGGAAAACAACATCGAGCCAGGGTGCTGATGTGAACCTCTGTGTTGCGGCTGTTGTGGCCGCAGCGCAGAGCCGCGGCACCGCCGCATGTATCAAGCGGAACGGCGCACTTGTGCCGTTCCACAGAAAGCCCGGGTGCAGGACAGGCTCTGCATGGGCCGCGTGAGGATGAAACAGATGCTGGATACAGCCCAAACCCCTGATGTGCAGGCAGACTCCCTGCTTGAGGTCAACAACATCGAAGTGATTTATAATCACGTGATCCTCGTTCTGAAGGGCGTCAGCCTTAAGGTGCCAAAGGGAGGCATTACAGCTCTTCTTGGCGGTAACGGCGCTGGTAAAACCACCACGCTGAAAGCGATCTCAAACTTGCTGCACTCGGAACGTGGCCTGGTCACCAAAGGCAGCATCCAATACCGCGGGCAACGCGTGCAGGATCTCGATCCGGCCGATCTGGTGAAGAAGGGCGTGATCCAGGTAATGGAGGGACGCCATTGTTTTGAGCACCTGACAGTTGAGGAAAACCTCCTGACAGGGGCGTATACCCGCACCGATGCCAGCTCGAAGGTCCAGCAGGATCTGGAGATGGTCTACAATTATTTTCCGCGCCTGAAAGAGCGGCGCAAGAGCCAGGCGGGATACACGTCGGGTGGGGAACAGCAGATGTTGGCCATGGGACGGGCGTTGATGAGCCGTCCTGAGACCATTCTGCTTGATGAACCCTCAATGGGATTGGCGCCGCAGCTGGTTGAGCAGATTTTCGAGATTGTGAAATCGATCAACGAAAACGAAGGCGTGACCTTCCTTTTGGCGGAGCAGAACACGAATGTTGCGCTGCGCTACTCCCACTATGGATACATCCTGGAATCTGGGCGGGTGGTGATGGACGGCCCGGCGGCGGAACTGCGCGAGAACCCGGATGTGAAGGAATTCTATCTCGGTATGTCTGATGAAGGCCGCAAGAGTTTCCGCGATGTGCGGTCTTATCGTCGGCGTAAGCGGTGGTTGAGCTGAGGCGAGGAGAGCGACATGACCTTCTTTGATGAACTCGAAACCCGCAGCGCAGATTCGCGTGCGTCTGATCTTGCGGCGCAGCTCCCTGCGCAGATTGCGCGTGCTCAACAGGCGCCCGGATATGGCGCGGCCCTGGCTGAGGTGGACGCCTCAACGATTACTTCTGCGGATGCGCTGGCGGCACTGCCAGTGCTGCGGAAATCCGATCTGAGCAAAGCACAGTCCGTTGCGCCGCCATTCGGCGGGTTTGCCGTCAAACCAGCCCATGGTTTTGCGCATGTGTTCCAATCTCCAGGGCCCATCTATGAGCCCGGTGGCACCGATCACGATTGGTGGCGAATGGGGCGTTTCCTGCATGCCGTGGGCATTGGTGCCGGAGACATCGTGCAAAACTGTTTTGGCTACCACCTGACACCGGCAGGTATGATATTCGAAAACGGGGCCCGCGCAGTTGGCGCAGCGGTGCTGCCCGCGGGAACCGGCCAGACCGAGCTTCAGGTGACTGCCGCCCGCGATGTTGGTGTGACGGCCTATGCCGGAACGCCTGATTATCTCAAGGTGATCTTGGACCGGGCCGACAAAATGGGTGTTGAACTCAACATCTCCAAAGCGGCGGTCGGCGGCGGCGCGCTGTTTCCCTCCCTGCGTCAGGAATATGCAGACCGTGGCATTTCGTGTCTGCAGTCTTACGCGACTGCGGACCTGGGTAGCATCGCATATGAAAGTGCGGCCATGGACGGTATGATCGTTGACGAGCAAGTGATCGTCGAGATTGTCACGCCAGGGACTGGCACGCCTGTTGCCCCAGGCGAGGTCGGAGAGGTCGTGGTCACCACGCTCAACCCAGATTATCCTTTGATCCGATTTGCAACTGGTGATCTGTCCGCGGTGCTGCCGGGGCAATCCCCCTGTGGGCGCACCAACATGCGGATCAAGGGATGGATGGGACGTGCTGACCAGGCAACCAAGATCAAGGGCATGTTCGTGCGGCCAGAACAGGTTGCCGCGCTGGTTGAGAAGCATGATGAAATCGTCAAGGCGCGCGTCATCGCCAGTCGGGACGGTGAAATGGATGCGATGACGGTGCAGATCGAAGCGCAACAGGGCGACGAAATCGCATTTTCGCGCAGTGTGATCGAAGTTCTGAAATTGAAAGGGCGCGTGGAAGTTGTCGCGCCCGGTGCTCTGCCCAAGGACGGGCTGGTGATTGAGGATCAGCGCAGCTACGACTGACGATCCTCAAAAGTTGATCCGATGGGATCCCTGACTGGCGCAACCGGACGATTTGACCGGTTGCGCTTTTTTGCGACTGCAAGCAGCTTAGGCCGACCGGAATTGCAGGTTTTGCCCTCTGTTGGCCGCTTTGGACACGCTGCTTTAGACTGGCAATTTCGGCAAAAATGACGGAATGACATGTCTGAACCTCGGCGAGCGCGATCAGATGACGAAAACAAATGAAATCTCGGGAGTAGACGCGGCTGGTCGGGCTGATCCGCTTCCCCCGTTGGTGCCGCGCGCGCCAGGGTCTCGTTTTGGGCGCAAACACTCTGGCAGCTTGTTCGCGGTCGTGTCTGGGCTGGTTGCGCTGTTGTGTTTGTTGCCGATGTTTGCTGTGGCCATTGCGGCTGTCACGGGGGGCACAGACACAGTTGCGCATCTGGTGGATACCGTTTTGCTGCGCTACACCGGGACAACGCTTTTTCTGGTTTTGCTGGTGGCGGCGGGTACCGGATGCGTCGGTGTGGGTGCAGCCTGGCTGGTGACCATGACACGCTTTCCGGGTGTGCGGTGGCTCGAAGTTGTCTTGGTTCTGCCGCTTGCTTTCCCGGCATATGTGCTTGCCTACGCTTATACGTTCATTCTTGACCACCCAGGTATCGTTCAAACCACGCTGCGCGATGTCACCGGCTGGGGGCCACGGGATTATTGGTTCCCGGAGATCCGATCAGTTGGTGGTGCAGCTTTGATGCTGGTTCTGGTCTTGTACCCTTACGTCTACTTGCTTGCACGGGCGGCGTTTGTGCAGCAGAGCGCGGGCGCATTCCTGGCGGCGCGGGCGCTCGGCCAGACCTCATTGCAGGCATTTTGGCGGGTCAGCTTGCCAATGGCCCGACCTGCTATTGCCTCTGGGATGCTGTTGGCAGTGATGGAGACCATCGCTGATTTTGGTACGGTGAGCTATTTCGGCGTGCAGACCTTTGCGACTGGGATCTACACCAGTTGGTTCTCCATGGCGGATCGAGCCGCAGCTGCGCAGTTGGCTTTGGGTTTATTGGGATTTGCGCTGGCCCTGGCTTTGGCAGAGCGGATCAGCCGCGGGCAGGCACGATACCACCAGGCCGGGAAACAACATGCCAAGATGCCGCCCACGGACCTGCGGGGCTGGAAATCGGCAGCGGCCTTTGCGCTATGCGCGCTGCCGGTGCTGCTCGGTTTTCTGTTGCCGGTCGTGATCTTGGTCGACATGGGTTTTGAATCCGAACAGGATATTTTCACCCGCCGCTACCTCGGGTTTTTGCAAAATTCGGTAACGCTTGCGACAACGGCGGCGCTGCTCACGGTTGGGGCTGCTGTCTGTCTTGGGTTCCATCAGCGCCTGCGGCCCGGGCGCGCGTCTGCCTTTGCGGGCTATGTGGCGCGGCTAGGGTATGCCGTGCCGGGTGGTGTGATCGCAGTGGGGCTGATGGTGCCCTTTGCTGCGTTTGACAATGCGCTTGATGCCTGGATGCGTGCCAACTTCGAGATCAAGACAGGGTTGTTGGTCACGGGCTCAATCTGGCTCTTGGTGATGGCTTATATGGTCCGCTTCCTTGCTGCGGCTCTTGGGGCCCATGAAGGTGGGCAGGCCACCGTGCACCACAATATGGATGCCGCGGCGCGCTCTTTGGGGCAGGGACCAATCGGTATGCTGCGACGTGTGCATCTGCCGATCCTGACGCCCAGTCTGATGACCGCCCTGCTGATTGTGTTTGTGGACGTGATGAAGGAACTTCCGGCAACGCTCATCATGCGGCCGTTCAACTATGACACCTTGGCTGTACAGGCCTATAGGCTAGCGTCGGACGAGCGGCTGGAAGGCGCTGCTGTGCCCTCACTTGTTATTATGCTGGCAGGGCTCTTGCCTGTTTTGCTGATTTGCCGACAGGTGCGACGATCGGGCTAGCGCAGATCTACGGATCTGCCTGCCACCAGGCTTCAATATCATCTCGCGTGATTCTCTCTGCGGGTCCCAGTGCAACGAGCGTGGTTTTCTCGGCATCACATCGTTTGGCTGTCACCTCACGACCAACAACATGCAGCTCATATGCGCCTGAATTGGTCCGCACGAATCCTTTCATGCGGTAGATGCCATCGGGTCTGCTGGCGAGTTTCTCGCCCAAAGCGCGCCGATCCACGATGGCTGTGCTGTCATGATGCCAAGTTGTGTACGCAGGATGCGCCGCTGCGGTGCCAGCACTGGTTGGCAGCGGGAGGATGTCGAAGATCAATGGCGCAACTGGTGCGTCATCCAACACAGCTACGTTGCGGGGGGTCAGATGTTCAAAGCCCAGTTCAGAGCCGTCCGTAGCGTCCGAGCGCTTGCTGATCAGGACAAGATCCGCCGCCTGAACCTGTTGAGAGACCTGATCCCGGAGCATGGGGTCCGCGAGGAGATCCGGGAAATTCACCGCATCCACGACGCAGACGATACCGCCATAGCTGGTCCGAGACTCGTTTCTAACGATATCGGCAATTGCAGCGGGGTCTGACACACCGCTTGCTTCGACAATGATATGATCAGGCGTCGGATCCGAAGACAGAATCTGGTGCAGTGATAGCGCAAGATCATCTCCGAGTGAGCAACAGACGCAGCCATTGTCCAAGGCGTAGGTTTCTGCGCCTTGGTCTGTCAGCAGTTTGTTGTCGATATTGATCTGACCGAAATCATTTACCAACACGGTCAGCCGCAGGCCGTGATCTTCTTGCAGCAGCCGGTTGATCAGTGTGGTTTTTCCGGCGCCAAGATACCCGCTAACGATGGTGACAGGGCAGCGCATTTTGGTTTCCCCCCGATGGTTCGGGGACAGCTATATGCACTTGGTTCACGGTCGTCCACAAATCAAACCACGCGAGGATCGCATTGGCCTGAAACGCAAAAGGCGCAGGACAAAGCCTGCGCCTCAGCAATTCTAACCAGTGTAGGTGGGATTATTCCCAACCAACGTCGTTGAAGATTTTCTGTGCAGTTGGCACGTTTTTCGCAACTTTGGACAGATCCACGTCATCCGCGGTGAAGTCGCCCAGTTTGGAAACGCTTGCGGATTTCGCAACACCTGCAACTGCGGGGAATTCATCGTTCCCACCGGAGAAGTATTCCTGTGCCTGGTCAGACGCCAGATACTCCAGGAACTTGATCGCGTTGTCACGGTTCGGTGCGTGGGCTGCAACACCACCACCGGAGAGGTTCATATGCGCACCTTCCGCGTCTTGCGCAGGGAAGATCACCTGAATCTGATCGATGTCTGCGGTCAGGCCTTTGACGTCTTTGCGCAGGCCGCGTGCAAAGTAGTAGGAGTTCGCAACCGAGATGTCACATTCGCCGGAAATGATGCCGCGCAGCTGATCGGTGTCACCGCCCTGCGGAGCACGAGCGAAGTTCGCAACCATGCCAGCTGCCCAGTCGCGGGCCGCTTCTTCACCGTGGTTTTCGATGATCGCAGACAGCAGAGTCTGGGAGTAGACATTGCTGGAAGAACGGTGGCAGACCATACCTTTGTACTCAGGCTTTGCCAGATCCAGATAGTTGGTGGGTGGGTTAGACACTTCGTCTTTGTCGACAAAGATGATGCGCGCACGCTGGGAGAAGCCGAACCACTGGTTGTCGCTGTCCTGCAGGTTTGCTGGGATGCGCTCTTCCAGGGTTGCGCTTTCGATGCCCTGCAGCACACCTGCGTCTTTTGCGCGCTCCAGACGGGAAGTGTCGACGGTCAGCAGGACGTCGGCGGGGGAGTTCGCACCCTCTGCTTCCATGCGGGCGATCAGCTCGTCAGCTTTGCCTTCGATACGGTTGATCTTGATGCCTGTTGCGGCTTCAAAATCAGAGTAAAGGCGCTCGTCTGTGTCGTAGTGGCGGGACGAGTAGAGGTTCAGCTCACCCTCTGCGGCGGCAGTGGTTGCAATGGCAGCAGTCAATGCGCCAGCAAGGATTGTCGTCGATTTCAGCATGGTAGATCCCATCTTGTCAGAACTTTTGCGGGGGCAGCGCAAAAGGCACCGTACCCAACTAGTTTTGTCAGATATAGGAATTCACTGAGGATGCAAACTAAAACCGACAAAATCAATCAGAAAATATTGAGCAACGTTTTGCCCGGTTTCTTCAGTGCCATGTGGCAAAACAAAATCGCACAAACAAAAAGACCGCATCTAATGATGCGGTCTCTTACGATCTGCTTGTGATGCTGTATCAGCCCTGGCGTGCTTTAAAACGACGCTGAGTCTTGTTGATCACGTATACACGACCCTTGCGACGCACAACGCGGCAGTCACGGTGCCGGTTCTTGAGCGAGCGGAGCGAGTTCTTGACCTTCATGGCCTATCTCCTGTTCTGCGGCGCGAACCAGCGCCTGGGTTTGCGGGTGCCTCGATCCGTAGACCAAAACAGTGAATTCATGGTGGGCGATACAAGGTTCGAACTTGTGACCCCTTCGATGTCAACGAAGTGCTCTACCACTGAGCTAATCGCCCATGAATACCTGCGGTTCATACCAACTCCGCGTTCGGAGGTGCGTCATCGCCGCCAGTGAAGGGGTCTATAAAAGGAGTCGGAGAGGGGTGCAAGAGCTTTTGACCATAGAAATTTCCAGACTATGCTGTTTATTGAACATGACCGGCTGGGACCCGTATGTCTGATACAGTATTTTCACTAGAGATGCCGCAGGAATTGTCTGCAGGGGTGGTTTTTGCCTCCCCCCATAGTGGTTCTGCCTATTCAGCAGCATTCTTGGCGCGATCCGTTCTGGATCCTCTGCAACTGCGCAGCTCAGAAGATGCCTTCGTGCATGAGCTGTTCTCTGCAGCGCCGCGCTTCGGTATGCCGCTCCTAAGAGCGCTTGCGCCACGGGCTTATCTGGATCTGAATCGATCAACCGAAGAACTGGATCCTGCTTTGATCGAAGGGGTCACCAAGCGGAATCAAAACCCCCGTGTGGCATCCGGTCTTGGCGTTGTACCGCGAGTGGTGGCGCATGGACGTGCCATTTATCGTGGCAAAATCAGCCAAGCGGAGGCGAATCGCCGGATTGAAACCTATTGGCGCCCTTATCATGCTGCACTTCAGCAGGTGCTGGACGATGCAGCCAGTGCCTTTGGTCAGGCGGTTTTGATTGATTGCCATTCTATGCCCCACGAAGCCTTGGCTGCCTCCGGTCGGCGGCCAGCGGGTTTGCCCGAAGTTGTCTTGGGTGATCGATTCGGAGCGGCGGCGCATAGTGACGTTATGGATCGCGTCGAGCAGGCGTTTGTTGATGCCGGGTTGCGTGTCGCGAGAAATGCGCCGTTTGCAGGCGCCTATATCACTCAGGCCTATGGCCGCCCGTCGCGTGGCCAACATGCGATCCAAGTCGAAATTGATCGCAGCCTCTACATGGATGAGGTGCGGATCAGGAAAAACGCGAATTTTGAGTCGTTGCAGACTGTCCTTTCGGACGTTGTTGCCGACATTGCAAAGCTGCGCTTGGACCCATTGGCTTTGGCCGCCGAATAACGAGGCCTAGCGCAGTGATCGGCCCTTCTTGATCACCCCGGTTCCGTATCTTTTGCGCAGTGCATCCGTTGCGCGCTCGGCTTTGGCGCGTTGTGCGGCTTGGGGGTCGAGAAGATCAGTGGTGATATCGGCCTGCGTTTCCGGAACGAGATCTGAGATACCGCAGCCAATCAAGCGGTAGGGACCTTCTGTTTTTGGCACCTGATCCAGCAAGGATCTTGCACAGCGGTAAATCGCATCGGCGATTTGCGTTGGGTCTCGCAGTGACTGTCGTCTTGTCAGATTGGTGTGATTGGCCCGTTTCAGTTTCAAGGTCACCACACGGCCTGCCATCTGCTTTGCCTTGGCCCGATCTGACACTTGTTCTGCCAGACGCCACAGGTGGCCGTCCAAGATCTCTGGATCTAATGTGTCTGCATTGAAGGTTGTTTCTTTTGAAATGGATTTGACTGGGGCATTTGCGGACACCTTACGACGGTCCTTTCCCCGCGCCAGATGCCATAGCCTGTCGCCCATTGAACCGAATCTGCTGTTCAGTTCGGTCAGGTCCCACCGCAGCAGATCAGCAAAAGTGCGAATCCCTGCCTTGTCCAACGCTGTCTGTGCGGATGGGCCGATGCCCCAAATCAGCCGTACGGGTTTGTCATGAAGGAAATCGGCAGTTTCCGCTGCACCGATCACGGAGAACCCCCTCGGTTTGTCGAGGTCAGATGCAACCTTTGCCAGGAATTTGTTGTGCGATAGACCAATGGAGCCTGTGATGCCCAACTCATCTTTCATGCGTTTGACGAGACCTGCCAGCATGACGGCGGGCGGCGCGCCATGCAGGCGTTGGGTTCCGGACAGGTCCATGAAGGCCTCGTCCAGTGACAGGGGCTCTACGTCCGGCGTCAGCGCGTCCATCATGGCGCGCACCTGACGGCTGACCTCTGCATATGCATCCATCCGCGGTTTGATGACGACTGCATCTGGGCAGAGTTTGAGCGCTTGGAACATTGGCATCGCAGATCTGACGCCGCGAATACGGGCAACGTAGCAAGCGGTTGAAACAACGCCGCGCTGGCCGCCACCGATAATCACGGGTTTGTCCGCAAGATCGGGATTGTCGCGTTTTTCCACGCTGGCGTAAAATGCATCACAGTCCATATGCGCCATCGACAAGGAAAACAGTTCTGGATGGGCTTTGATGCGCGAACTCTTACACTTCGGGCAGCGTTTTGGCGGGGTGGCGGTGGTTTTCCCGGATTTCAACACCCCATAGGAGAGACAGTCCCGGCAGAGAATCTGCAGGGGTTTTTCCGTGACTTGCGCAGAAGGCTCTGCATCTGTTGCCGGGTCAGACATTGGACAATCTGTTAAATCGGTGGGCCGTCAGAATCGCCATCTGGGCGAGAGGGATCACATTAGCCTTCGCCAGCGACCTTGTCTCCACATCTTCATTATCCCGGACGGTGGGGGAGTTTGTCGTGCCTTGTCGGGCTGTGTGTGTCGCGGACGGGCCGCTGCAACATCTCCCTATCCGGGCCCCCGCCAGAACGTGGGTATGTCAATCGATAGGTTGCCAACAAAGAATCCCCCGCTGCTGAAAGCGGGGGAAGGTGACGAACCTCAGGAAGAGTAGGGTCGTCTGGGGAGTGTCTCACCCCTATCGTCCGATATCTTGGTGGTTTCGCAAAGTTGCCGGTGTGATTGATGGCATTCTGCTTTGGGCTGTGTGCTTTTGGAGGCACAGTCGTTAAGGGCGTTCAAAATAGGTAATATCTTCAAAAATTGCTGTTAAAACTGGCGCTTGCGATTGGAGTTGCGCATGTCCTGAACACAAAAAACTCCTGCCTGCTTTCTGGCGGGCAAGAGTTTTATTTCTGCGTATTTTTTGTGCAACTAGAGCCAGCGGTATCAAAACACCTCATCCGTATTGCAACTGTTTAGCAACCCAAGGCAGATGCAGACGGCCTTTTGGTTCACGCTGGCAGGGATGCCAAGATGTCCGTCGCCGCAGCCCGCGGTGAATCAGCGGTCCAGATCGGGCGCCCGACCACAATGTGATCGGCTCCGTTTTTCAATGCCATTTCCGGTGTGGCGACGCGTTTTTGGTCCCCAAGAGCGGCTCCTGCCGGGCGCACGCCAGGGGTCACAATCAGTTTGCCAGTTGCTTCGGACAGGGCGCGGATGGAGTGCGCTTCCTGCGGGCTTGCGATGACACCATCGGCGCCAGCCGCCAGGGCCAGCCCTGCGCGTTCTTGTACCAGATCCGCGACATCGCCGGGCTTGATCAGTGCTTCGTCAAGGTCAGTGCGATCAAGCGAGGTCAGAACGGTAACCGCCAGAATTTTCAGATTGCTGCCAGCGGCGCCTTCTTTTGCTGCGCGCACGACATGCGGATCGCCATGGACCGTCAGAAAATCCAGATCAAACTGTGCCAGACCACGCACTGCGGCCTCGACAGTGGCGCCAATGTCAAAGAGCTTCATATCCAGAAAAATGCGTTTGCCATGTTCCTGTTTCAGCTCATTGGCCAGGGCCAGCCCGCCACCTGTCAGCATGCCAAGCCCGATCTTGTAGAAAGACACGCTGTCCCCCAGTTGTTCGGCGAGCTTCAAACCCGCAATGGCATTGGGAACATCCATCGCGACAATCAAGCGGTCATCGGCATTCTGGGTCATCTGAAAATCCTCTCGGCTGGCATGTCTTCGTCGTTCGAGCCTGATTAAACGCCGAACCGTTGTGTGAAAAGCCCAATTTCCCGGCCGCGCGCTGAACAGGGTTGCCCTCATTTCTTTGATCGAGGTCAGGGATTTGGTCACATGTTTGCGGCAGACTGATCTTGAAGAGACGCAAAGATCTCCCACATTTGATGCAAGGCCCTGACCGGGACGTGCCGCCAAGCGGGCGTTTTATTGCAGGGAGCTTATATAAGGAGAGCAAGATGGACTTGAGCAAGTTCACAGAGCGGGCCCGTGGATTCATGCAGGCCGCGCAAACGATCGCCCGTCGCGAAGAGCACCAGCGTCTGATGCCAGAGCATCTGCTGAAAGCTTTGCTGGACGACGAGCAGGGATTGGCAAGCAACCTCATTTCTCGTGCAGGCGGAACCCCGGCGCAGGTTACGATGGCGCTGGACCTGGAGCTGGGCAAGCTGCCCAAAGTGCAGGGCTCCTCTGCGGATGTGTATCTCGACAGTCAGACTGCGAAGGTGCTGGATGAGGCGGTGAAAATCGCCGAAAAGGCAGGGGACAGTTTTGTTCCGGTTGAGCGTGTGTTGATGGCGCTCTGCCTGGTGAAATCTCGGGCCAAAGACGCGCTGACCGCTGGCAATGTGTCCGCGCAATCCCTGAACGAAGCGATCAATGACATTCGAAAAGGCCGCAAGGCGGATTCTGCGACCGTTGAAGAGGGCTATGATGCGCTCCGGAAATATGCGCGCGATCTGACAGAGGCGGTGCGCGACGGCAAAATTGATCCAATTATTGGCCGCGACGAAGAAATCCGCCGCGCCATGCAGGTGTTGAGCCGTAGAACCAAGAACAATCCGGTCCTGATTGGCGAACCTGGGGTCGGTAAAACCGCGATCGCCGAGGGAATGGCCCTGCGGATTGTGAATGGTGATGTTCCAGAAAGCCTGCGAGACAAACAGCTTCTATCGCTGGACATGGGGGCTCTGATCGCGGGGGCTAAATACCGTGGCGAGTTTGAAGAGCGGCTGAAGTCTGTTTTGACCGAAGTCACCGAAGCTGCCGGTGAAATCATCCTGTTTATTGACGAGATGCACACCCTTGTCGGCGCGGGTAAATCTGATGGTGCGATGGATGCCGCCAATCTGATCAAGCCAGCTTTGGCGCGTGGTGAACTGCATTGCATTGGCGCCACCACGCTGGATGAGTATCGCAAATATGTCGAAAAAGACGCGGCACTGGCGCGACGCTTCCAGCCTGTGATGGTCACGGAGCCCACCGTCGAAGACACCGTCTCCATTCTGCGCGGCATCAAAGAGAAATATGAATTGCACCACGGTGTACGGATCGCGGACGCCGCTTTGGTTGCTGCCGCGACCTTGTCGCATCGGTACATCACGGATCGTTTCCTGCCAGATAAGGCGATTGACCTGGTCGATGAGGCTGCGGCGCGGTTGCGGATGCAAGTGGACAGCAAACCAGAAGAGCTGGACGCTTTGGATCGCCAGATCCTGCAGATGCAGATCGAAGAAGAGGCGCTCAAGCTTGAGGATGATGCCGCCTCAAAGGATCGTCTTGAGACCCTGCAACGCGAGCTGTCGGGCCTGCAGGAACAGTCTGCTCAGATGACCGCGCAATGGCAGTCCGAGCGTGACAAACTGGCGTCTGCTCGTGAGTTGAAAGAACAACTGGATCGCGCACGCGCTGATTTGGATGCGGCCAAGCGAGAGGGCAATCTGGCACGGGCAGGGGAGCTGTCTTATGGCGTGATCCCAGGGCTTGAAAAACAGTTGGCCGACGCCGAGGCGTCTGAGAGGGATGGGTTGATGGTCGAAGAGGCCGTGCGACCCGAGCAGATCGCCGGCGTGGTAGAGCGCTGGACAGGTATTCCGACATCCAAAATGCTCGAAGGAGAGCGCGAAAAGCTGCTTCGGATGGAGGCAGACCTGCATGGGCGCGTGATCGGCCAAGAGGCGGCGGTGACTGCAGTGTCAAATGCGGTCCGGCGCGCCCGCGCTGGGCTCAATGATGAAAACCGCCCACTTGGGTCGTTCCTCTTCCTTGGCCCAACCGGCGTCGGCAAAACCGAATTGACCAAAGCGGTGGCAGAATTTCTCTTTGACGATGACAGCGCCATGGTGCGTGTTGATATGTCTGAATTCATGGAAAAGCATGCGGTCGCTCGCTTGATCGGGGCCCCTCCGGGATACGTTGGCTACGATGAAGGTGGGGTGCTGACCGAAGCGGTGCGGCGTAAGCCATATCAGGTTGTGCTGTTTGACGAGGTCGAAAAAGCCCATCCAGATGTGTTCAATGTATTGTTGCAGGTCCTGGACGACGGTGTGTTGACGGATGGCCAGGGCAGAACTGTGGATTTCAAACAGACCCTCATCATCCTGACTTCCAACCTGGGGGCGCAGGCGCTGAGCCAGTTGCCAGATGGGGCGGACGCTGCAGACGCCAAACGAGATGTCATGGATGCGGTTCGGGCCCATTTCCGTCCTGAGTTCCTCAATCGTTTGGATGAGACCATCATTTTCGACCGACTGGCCCGCAAGGATATGGATGGGATCGTCACTTTGCAGCTGGCACGGCTTGAACGGCGACTCGCAGGCCGAAAGATCGAATTGGCGCTGGAGGATGGTGCAAAAACCTGGCTGGCGGACGAGGGCTATGATCCGGTGTTTGGTGCGCGCCCCTTGAAACGGGTCATTCAGCGTGCTTTGCAAAACCCACTGGCGGAGATGTTGCTGTCTGGCGATATCAAGGACGGCGATACAATTCCCGTCAGCGCCGGGGCGGATGGGTTGATCATCGGCGACAGGCTGGGCACCACTGAACGGCCGCTGCCTGGGGATGCTGTCGTCCACTGAGCTGACACTTCTACTCTTGCAGCAAGCCCGCGTCCGCCGCTGGGCTTGCTGTGGGCCATTTTGGCCCCACAGTCCGAGTGGCGGGGGCGATTGGAACGGTGGGAGCGGGCAGCACCAAAGGAACGTCTGAGGTGTTTAGGGTTCCTCATCACTTTTGCGCCTAACGTTACAATAATATCGCGTAGACGTGAGTCGATATGTTTTGGCATAGCGCCCCGGCTGACTTACGTCAGATAGGACGAGAGATGAAAAGGAGGCCGCAGATGGCCAATCGCTGGAAAAACGACCTGACCCGCGCGGATGCGACCCCTTATGAGGCGTTCCTGAACCGCAGACAGATCATGGCGGGGCTCGGCGGCGCGATTGGTCTTGGCCTGTCTGGAGTTGGCAGTGCCGCGGCCGCATCGGAAACAGCAGAGTTGGAACCCAACACCTGGGAAGAGGTGACCACCTACTGTAACTTCTATGAATTCGGTACCGGCAAAGGTGACCCAGCGGCTTACGCTGGGCAAATGACCACCTCGCCTTGGAGTGTAGAAATTGACGGTCTCGTGGATCGCCCTGGTAGCTACTCGATGGAGCAGATCCTGGAGGCGATGACGCTGGAAGAGCGCATCTACAGATTCCGTTGCGTCGAAGCCTGGTCCATGGTCATCCCGTGGCAGGGATTTGAACTGGCCGACCTGCTGGATCTGGCAGGGGTTCAGTCTGAGGCCAAATACGTGGCCTTTGAAACGCTCTACCGCCCCTCTGAGATGCCGGGTACGGCCTATCGCGTTCTGGATTGGCCCTACCGGGAGGGGCTGCGTCTTGATGAGGCGCGTCATCCGCTCACGATCATGGCCACAGGTATCTTTGATAAACCGCTCCCAAATCAGAATGGCGCACCGCTGCGGTTGGTTGTTCCGTGGAAGTATGGCTTCAAATCCATCAAATCGGTGGTGCGCATCACGCTGACCGATCAGGAACCTCACGCCAGCTGGAATGTGGCCAATCCGCGTGAATACGGATTCTACAGCAATGTGAATCCCAATGTATCTCATCCGCGTTGGAGTCAGGCCAGCGAGCGCCGTATTGGTGGTGGTCTCTTTGCCCGTCGGCAGCCGACTACCATGTTCAATGGCTACGCTGATGAGGTCGCCTCCCTGTATGAGGGTATGGATCTCGCGAAGTTCTTTTGATGGACGGGTTGCACGGGATCCTGCGTAGAGTGCCGATTTGGCTGGTCTACGTTGCGGGTATGGCGCCTGCGGTCTGGTTGTTCTTCCAGGCACTGCAGGGCAGCCTTGGTGTGGACCCCGTAAAGGCACTCGAGCATCGATATGGGGAGCTGGCTCTGCAGCTCTTCGTGGCGACCCTTGCGATTTCACCTTTGCGTCGTCTTGCAGGGCTGAACCTGCTGCGGTTTCGCCGGTCGATCGGGCTGTTGTCCTTCTTCTATGTGGCCTGCCATCTGTTGGTTTGGCTTGTCCTGGATGTTCAGCTTGTGGGGCAGATCCTGGGGGACATTGCAAAACGACCTTATATCACCATCGGGATGGTGGCTCTTGTCTTGATGTTACCTCTGGCCCTTACCTCCAATAACCGCTCAGTGCGCCGACTGGGCCCCAAGTGGCGACAGCTGCATCGGCTTACCTATCCAGCGGGGGTGCTTGGTGCGATCCACTATGTGATGGTGGCAAAAGGCTTCCAGGTCGAACCGTTGGTATATCTCGCGGTGATCGTGACACTTCTAGTGTTGCGCACAGGATCTTGGCGGCTTCGCTTTGCGTGAACGTATCGCCTGACCTCACCGCTCGTTCTGCCCTTTATTGACCGCGGCTTTTATGGCCGCGGTTTTTTTGATTTTTGAGTGACTCGTTTTGTTTGGTTGTGGGTAATGTGTTGTTGGTTGTGGATAAGGTTGTTTTGTTTGGCTGTTTTGGTTTGTTTGGTGTGTGTTTGGCGAG
>NZ_JAJDWC010000157.1 GCF_022825805.1 Phaeobacter sp. | reverse complement strand
CGCTTCGACGCGTGCGAACGCAGCAGCCCAAATCTCCAGTCGCCTACGGCTCGTTCCGATTTGGGCTGCTGCGGTACTAACTGAAGCGGACAATTGGCATGTTACCTACACCGGACAATTCAGAATGTTCTCGACAGACTGTCGCGAAATCCTTCGGTTGTTATCAGTGCCGTTTTGGCGCCTTTGCGTTCGATCAGCGCGTTGGTAGCGAGCGTGGTGCCATGAACAAAAACGTCGACCTGATCGGGGGTGCATCCGGCCTGATCCATAACCACAGCGACCCCGTCCATGATCCCGCGTTCCGGGTTTTCGAGGTTGGTTGGGACCTTGGCGGTAAAAAATCCTGCCGAGGTTTCAAGAACTACATCTGTGAATGTGCCACCAATGTCGGCGGCGAGCCGTGTTTGGGGTTTTGTTGTGGTCATCGAGGGCTGCTCTCGTTTGCGTGGGCCAATTGCGCGCCAAGGTGCCGCGATTGAAACAAGCTGTGAAACGAAAGCTTTTGGCTGCAGTATCGAAAAAATCGATAGGTTGGTAAGTTGCAGCTTTCAAAAGAAAAACACCCGCTTCTGAGCGAAACGGGTGCTTGTTGTGCGTTGGTTTTTTGGAGTTATCGGCTGAGACCGCCATGCAGGGTAGGCACGTCCAGACATTGGAAGCCATAGTGGCGCAACCAGCGCAGATCGCTGTCAAAAAAGGCGCGCAGATCTGGAATGCCGTATTTCAGCATGGCCAGGCGGTCGATGCCGATGCCAAAGGCGAAGCCCTGATAGACGTCGGGGTCGATGCCGCCAGCGGCGATCACCTTTGGGTGCACCATGCCAGAGCCGAGGATTTCCAGCCAGTCGTCGCCCTCGCCAATCTTCAGCGTGCCGTCTTTCCAGGAACAGCGAATATCCACCTCTGCCGAAGGCTCGGTGAAGGGGAAATGCGAGGCCCGGAAGCGCAGCTCGACATCGTCGATTTCGAAGAAGGACTTCACAAACTCTTCCAGCACCCATTTCAGGTTCGCCATGGAGATGTTCTTGTCCAGCGCCAGGCCTTCGACCTGATGGAACATCGGCGTGTGGGTCTGGTCATAGTCCGCGCGGTACACGCCACCGGGGCAGATGATCCGCAGGGGCGCGCCCATTTTCTCCATCGACCGGATCTGAACCGGGGAGGTGTGCGTGCGCAGCACATGCGGTGGCCGGTCGTCGCCCTCGGCACGGTGCATGTAGAACGTGTCCATTTCTGCCCGCGCGGGGTGGTGACCGGGGATGTTCAGCGCGTCGAAGTTGTACCAATCGGTATCGATGCGCGGCCCTTCGGCCACCGAGAAGCCCAGTTCGGCAAAGATCGCGGTGAGCTCTTCGCTGGCTTGGCTGATCGGGTGCAGGGTGCCGGTGCGTGTCGGACGCGTGGGCAGGGTCACATCCAGCCATTCGGTACGCAGCCGAGCATCCAATGCAGCATCTGCAAGTGCAGCTTTCTTCGCCGCGAGGGCCGAGTTGATTTCGTCTTTCAGCGCATTCAGCGCCGGGCCTGCAACCTGCCGCTCTTCCGGGGTCATCTTGCCGAGTTCACGCATTTTCAGCGCAACCTCGCCTTTCTTCCCAACTGCCGAGACCCGGATGGTCTCCAATGCGGCTTCGTCACCGGCGTCTGCAATCTGAGCCAGATATTTTGCTTTAAGATCGTCCATGACGGTCCCCTGAATTTGAGCTTAGGCCCTGCTATCACAGCCGCCGTCGAAAGCAAGAGGACAGAGTGATCTGCGATGTGGCCGTCCGCTCTGATGTGGCCGCAAGGGCGCTGTTGCAGTTGCTGTGCCGCTCAAACAGTCAGCCGACGTTGGATTTGGATGCTCCATACGAAAAGAACCCGCCGATTGCTCGACGGGTTCTAATTGTGTCAGTCGTAGACGGCTTAGGCTGCCAGAGCGCTCTGAGCTTGCTTGACGATTGCGCCAAATGCTTCGGGCTCGTGGACGGCCAGATCGGCCAGAACTTTACGGTCCACTTCGATACCGGCCAGGTTCAGACCGTTGATGAAGCGGGAGTATGTCAGCGCCTCGTCGTGCGAACGGACAGCCGCGTTGATCCGCTGGATCCACAGCGCGCGGAAGTTGCGCTTGCGGTTCTTACGGTCACGGGTTGCGTACTGGTTCGCCTTGTCGACGGCCTGACGGGCCACTTTGAAGGTATTCTTGCGACGGCCGTAGTAACCTTTGGCTGCCTTGATGACCTTCTTGTGACGGGCGTGAGTTGTGGTACCACCTTTTACACGGGACATATCTCAGATCTCCTCTTAGCGGTCGTAGGGCATGAAGCCCTTGACGATCTTTGCGTCCGGTGCGGACAGGGTGGTGGTGCCGCGAGCGTCGCGGATGAATTTCTTGTGACGCTTGATCATGCCGTGGCGCTTGCCTGCCTGACCAGCCAGGACCTTACCGGTCGCTGTCACTTTGAAGCGCTTCTTGGCGCTCGACTTTGTCTTCATTTTGGGCATTTCCGTCTCCTTCAATGCGGGTTCGGTGTATGCGCGACTCGGCATGCCACATTGGGCCGGCCACGCGAACAGGGCTGCGGTTTACGCAAGCCCGGCTGTGAGAGCAAGCAGATTCTGTCTGTTTTGCTGTGTTTTGGGGGATAATCCTGGCAGCTGCGGGTCCAGCGCCATTGCGTGACCCGATTGGTTTGGATCACGCGGTGTTGTTTGACCGTTGAAACGACTTATTCCGGGTCGGTACTGTAGATCAGCCGCTCGTCGCAAGGCGCAACGCGCAGGATGTTGGTGGTGCCCGGTACGTTGAAAGGGACCCCGGCAGTGACCACGATCTGATCCGTCTCGCCAGCGAAGCCGCCAGAGCGGGCTGCTCGCGCGGCGCCGACAACAGCCCCTTTGAACCGGTCCTGATCCGAGGTCACAACACAGTTGCACCCCCAGCTGAGCGCGAGGCGGCGGGCGGTGCGGGCCAGGGGCGTCAGGGCAATGATCGGCACGCCCGGGCGTTCCCGTGCGGTCAGCAGCGCGGTGGTGCCGCTCTGTGTGTAGCAGCAGATCGCTTTGATCTCGGTCTTTTCCGCGATTTCGCGGGCAGCGGCAACGATGGCGTCTGCAACTGTGTCGCCCTTGGCGGAGCGGGACGACGCGATGATCTGCACATACGTTGGGTCGACTTCCACTTCGGTGGCGACATTGTCCATCGTTTGAACCGCTTCGATCGGGTATTGCCCGGCCGCAGATTCAGCTGACAGCATGATCGCGTCCGCGCCTTCATAAATCGCAGTGGCGACGTCAGACACTTCTGCGCGCGTGGGCATCGGGCTTTCGATCATGCTTTCGAGCATCTGTGTTGCCACAATCACGGGTTTTGCAGCAGCGCGACAGCGACGGACCAGACGTTTTTGGATCGGTGGCACCGCAGACACCGGAAGTTCCACACCAAGATCGCCGCGTGCCACCATGATGCCATCGGAGGCATCCAGGATCTCTTCGAAATTGTCCACGGCGGCGGGTTTTTCGATTTTGGAGAGCACAGCCGCCCGCCCATCTGCAAGCCCGCGCGCTTCGAACACGTCTTTGGCGCGCTGCACAAATGACAACGCGAGCCAGTCCACGCCGAGCTGGCAGACAAATTCCAGATCATCCCGATCCTTGTCCGACAAGGCGGCGAGAGGCAGCACCACATCGGGCACATTCACCCCCTTGCGGTTGGAGATCGTGCCGCCTGTGGTGACGACGCAGTTTGCGAAATCAGAACCACATGTTTCCACGCGCAGGCGGATCTTGCCATCGTTCACGAGCAGATGTGCGCCGGGCTGCAGCGCTTCAAAGATTTCGGGGTGGGGGAGACAAACGCGGTTGATGTCCCCCTCTGCCGGATCGAGATCAAGCCGGAAGTTGGCGCCCTCAACCAGATCTTCTGCCGTGTTTGCAAACACGCCAACCCGCAGTTTGGGTCCTTGCAGATCTGCGAGGATCGCAATGGAGCTGTCGAGATCTGCTTCCACCTTGCGGATGATGCGGTGTTTTTCGGCGATTTCGTCGTGGCTGCCGTGGGACATGTTCAACCGAAAGACATCTGCTCCTGCTTCGTGCAGGGCGCGAATGGTTTCGTAGGTTTCTGATGCCGGGCCCAAGGTGGCAACAATCTTCACATTGCGCGTTCTTCTCATGGGGGCATCCTTCTCGTCTTCAGGGGCTGTTATCGCAAACATTTGCTGCAGGGCTTATCGCCCAATTCCCATTTTGCTGCAACTCCCATAAAGGTTCATTAGGCAGCCGACTCATAAAACTCGATCCACAGTCTGACGGATGCCAGTTTGATCATCGACAGGAAATTGCGTGACGTCTTTTCGTATCGGGTTGCGATGCGACGGAACGAGGCTTTCAGCCTGCCAAAGAACCGCTC
>NZ_JAJDWC010000008.1 GCF_022825805.1 Phaeobacter sp. | reverse complement strand
CGCTTCGACGCGTGCGAACGCAGCAGCCCAAATCTCCAGTCGCCTACGGCTCGTTCCGATTTGGGCTGCTGCGGTACTAACTGAAGCGGACAATTGGCATGTTACCTACACCGGACAATTCAGAATGTTCTCGACAGTTGCGCCGGGCTGGTCACATCCGCCTGGGCACGGATCTCGGCGACACGGCGTTCGTTCAGCTCCAATTGCCCGCGCAATTCGCTGACTCTTTCGGCCAACCATCCTGTGGCCTGCTCAGTCACGTTGAGCTTCACCGCCACCTGATTGGCGATGTAGGTGTCCGCAAATGCATTGGCTATTTCCGCGGCCTTGAACGGATCCTCGCTGAGCGCCCAGATCGAGAAAATATAGGTGTCGGGAATATTGACCACTTCGACATTGGCCAGCATTGACTGGATCACCTTTTCTCGCAGATAGGCGGGATCAGCAGAGGTTGTGACCGCGTAGACCTCCATGCCAAGCATACGCTTGATCCCATTTTTGAGGGACTGGACCGGGTTGAAACCGGGTTCAGCCAACAGCCCGTTGAACTCTGGATCTGCCACCAGATTGAGCCTGTCCACGACCTGCCCTGCCATTTCGCGGCCGCCAAGGATATGGACCTCAGTTCGAATAACCTCTTCATTGGTGGCCAGACTGGTGACCACGTTTTCGATATCGACGACCTTTTCGTCACGAGGATCGAGAACCAACTGTGCCTCCGCTCCGTAGAGCGGAACTGTGGCGATGTAGGCCTGCCAAATTCCGAGCAAGAGACCAACCACAATGGCGAGTGCGATCAGCAGTTTCCCTCTCCAGAGCACTGCAAATATTGCTCCGATGTCGAGCACTTCTCGACCGTCGTCAGCGGCAAAGGACGTCTGTGGCGTGGACACGTTGGTTGACCCCATCGTATTTGGTTTGCCCACGACCCAAATTTGCGCTGCACGAACCGCAAATTGGGCTGTTAGGGATTTGGTTAATTTTCGTCCGTCTCTGCCTGAAAATCAACCTGTTCCGCGCATCGGCCTTGGTCTAGCTTGGGAAATCAGACAGATTGAGGCATGGACGATGGCGCCGAGCACCGCAACAGTGACAAAGATCGCTGCAAAATTGAACAAGACCGCCGGGCCAGACAATTCGAGGCTGAACACGCGCGTCTTGCTGGTTGTGCCCACGCTGAATGAACAGTCAACAATCAAGGCGTGCCTGAACAGTCTGATGCAGGATCCGAAGTTGCAGGATCGCTCAGAGGTCATGATCGTGGTCGCAGATGGCGGCAGCACAGATGCAACGGTCGCTGTTGTGACCTCGATTGCCAAAGATGCCGCTTGCCGCATCGCAGTCCTAGACAACACGCATCGTATTCAGTCGGCCGGAATAAACCTTGCGGTTGAGACATATGGCGCCGAGTTCGATGTGCTGCTGCGATGCGACGCCCATGCGGTCTATCCGGCGCGTTTTGTCACACAGCTGTTGCAGGTCTGGGACGCCCAGGACCGTCCTGCATCAGTTGTTGTGCCGATGGATTCGCAGGGGCGAACCGCCTTTGCGCGGGCAGCCGCGTGGGTCGTGGATACGCCATTGGGCTCTGGCGGATCAGCGCATCGGGGCGGCCGCCAATCGGGTTATGTTGATCACGGTCATCACGCGCTGATGGATCTGAGTTGGTTCCGCTCCGTTGGCGGATATGACGCTGATTTTTCGCACAACGAAGATGCCGAATTGGACCACCGGATTTCCGGCGCGGGCGGCCGCATCTGGCTCGCTGCAGATGTGCGGCTTGGCTATATCATGCGAGACACGGCAGCCGGGCTTTGGCGCCAGTATTTCAACTACGGCAAAGGCCGTGCGCGCATGTTGCTCAAACATCGCGCGCGCCCGCGGTTGCGCCAGATGGCGCCGGTGCTCAATCTGTTTTTATGTTGCGTCAGCCTATGCGCATCACTTCTGTGGCCCATCGCGGCCATGTGGGTGGCGGTTTACGGAGCCGTGTTGCTGATTGCCTCTCTCTGTGGGCTTTTGAACCTGGGTCGTGATGGGCTTTGGGCTGGTCTTGCAGCCGGAATCATGCATATGGCATGGGCACTTGGGGTTTTGCGCATTGCGCTGATAGAGTGGGGCAAGAGGTAACAAGACCGATGAAGCTGCAGCGAATTTCCATTCTTCTGTGCACCTACAGGCGGGAGAGCGTCCGTGACACGCTTGCGTCTCTGTCAAAGCTGCAGGCGCCGCAGGGCTGTTTCGTGAACATTATCGTCGCCGACAACGATGTGGAACCGAGCGCAGAACATATTGTGGGCCAAGCCGATCAATCCTGGCCGGTGACTTATGTGCACGCACCCGCTGGCAATATCTCCATTGCGCGCAACGCCTGTCTTGACCATGCGCGCCGTCGGCAATCTGATTGGATCGCATTTGTCGATGATGACGAAGTTGTTGGGCCAGATTGGTTGCAGAAATTGATGGGGGTCGCCGTGGCCTCTGGTGTGGATGTGGTGTCCGGCCCCGCGATTGCACAGTACCCGTCCGAGACGCCGGAGTGGATGGTTGAGCAAGATTGGCACAGCAATTGGCCCGCTTTGCGCATGGCAGGGCAGGGGCGGCAGGCCAAATTGCAAACCTCCCATACATGTAATGCGTTGGTCCGGTTTTGGGGAACACCCTGGGTGGATCAGAACTTTGACGTGCGGCGCGGCACCAGCGGTGGCGAAGACACAGCGTATTTCTTTGACGTGTCTCGCTCTGGTGCGCGTTTTAATATCTGTCCGGATGCGGTCGCCGAAGAACGTGTCGCGCCGGAAAGGTTGACACTCGCATGGTTGACTGAACGCAGATTTAGGATGGGGCAGACCTATTCTGCGGCGGCTGTTGGCCCTGCGGAATTGGCCCGTCTCACGGTTTCTGCCAGCGCAAAGGCGATTTATTGTCAGATCGGCATTTGGTGCAGTGGGCGAGATACGGCGCGTCAGAACTTCTGGATCTTGCGAGGCGCTTTGCACAAAGGGGTCGTTGCCGGTTGTTTTGCCCGACCACAGGCGCGGCTTTACGGAGCACCCGCCGCGGATCCGTCATCAACCGCGAACGGTTAGGTGAGGAAAGCGGGTTGGCACGCATCGTTGGCTTTGGATCAGATCTGACGGACGTTGCACAATTGCGGCGGATGGCGTCCTTTCATGATCTTGGCCACCATGTTGTGTCCGTCACGTCACGCAAGGGTGCGATCCCTGAGACTGACTGGCTCAACATTGATCTGGGTGAAATTGCTCAACATGGTCTCCTGCGCAGAGGCAAATTGGCGCTGGCTGCGGCACTGCGGGATAAACGCCTTCCGGCGCTGGTGAGGTCAGCGGATCTTATTGTGGCGCGAAATCTGGACATGCTGGCGCTGGCGGCCATATTGCGTGCTCGCTGCCACGCTGCGGTGCCTCTTGCTTATGAGGTGTTGGATATTCACCCCCTGTTGGAGGGGAAGGGGCCTGTGTCTAAAACGGCGCGGCTTGTCGAGCGGCGTTTGATGAAAGCGGCAGATGTCTTGTGGGTGTCGTCGCCGGGTTTTGTTGATGGGTATTTCCATCCTGTTCAAGGCTACACTGGGCAAATACATCTGATCGAAAATAAGCTGGTGTTGCCTCCGCAGACCAGACGGCCTGGGCCTGGGGCCCTTGCGCCAACCAAGCGGCCGATACGTCTAGGCTGGGTCGGTGCGATCCGCTGCAGGCCCAGCTTTGAGCTGCTGTTGGATACAGTCACACAATTCACCGGTGAGGTGGAATTGCATATTCATGGTCAGATCCATGATCATGTTTTGCCGGACTTTCACCAGCGGATCGCGGGCCTGTCGCATGTTCATTTTCATGGGCCCTATTCGTATCCCGATGGCCTGATGGGCTGCTACGCCGACTGCGATGTGGTTTGGGCCCAGGACCTTTGGCAGGCCCATGGCAATTCACATCAGCTGTTGCCCAACAGGATTTACGAAGCGGCATGGCACAATTGCCCGGTGATCGCGGTCGAGACGACACAGACGGGGCGTAAAATACGCGAGACCGGGCAGGGGTGGACCATACCCACCGCAACCCCGGCAGCGCTTGCGTCTTTGATGCGAACCTTGACGGCGGAGGTTCTGCAGCAGAAGCGATGTGCCATTGCGGAGCTGGACGAGGGACTTTTCCGGCAACAGGCTCGCGATGTTGAGCGGCTTCTGATGTCGGCGGGTGTTGTGTCCGGAGATACCGAACAGCGCTAGCTGAGAAGGCTCTCATAGAGCGTCAAGAAACGCCGCGCACCCTGCTCCAGGGATAGGTTTTCCAACACATAGTCCCTTGGGCGATAGCTGTCCCGCGCGGCCATAAACCGATCAAGCTGTTCTTCGAGAGTCGAGATGCGAAAGGTCAGCCCACATCTTGCATCGAAATATGGAACCGACGATGGGCGCAGATCAGGGGGCGCAATCGCGATCTGGCTGGGGTCGCTCAGCCGTCCTTCATCCCAGGCAAAGACCGGAACATTTGCGGCCATGGCCTCCTGGCATGCCAGCCCTTGCGTCTCGTGTTCGGTGCAAAAGATCAAAGCCCGGCTTTCACGGATCGCAGTTTTGTACTGCGCTGGCGTGTGAGACCCATACTCAAGCTCCGCCCATGTCAGATTGCGGTCGCGCAGATGTTGGCGCAGTGGAGCGAGCAGATCTTGCGCACGTTCTGCCTTGTGCCAATGGATTTTATTGTAGAGGAGGAAATCCACCTTTTTGTCCGACCCAGACATATCGGGCCACTCATCTGTATCGATGCCGACGAACATCGCCGCATAGGTGATCGGCATATCTTTGGCCGCCAGCTCCTTGGGCCATTCAGACGGGTAGGTTACGATTTTCAGGTTCAATTGCGCCTGCAGCGCGCCCAGCTCTGTTGGGTCTGGCACCCGGCCCGGACCGTAGAGCACTGGATTTTTCAGCCCCGACTGGCCAAAAGGTGGTAGGTAGCCGCTCATCCCAACGGGAAGGTTCGGGTTCGTTCTCGCAAACGCAAAATCATTGATGCGCACCTGATGACCGAGCTGTTCCAGGCTTTTGGCAAGATTGAGAAAGGCTGTGTAAAACCCAGTCCGGGGTTGCAGGTTGCGCATACTGCGGTAGTGAAACCGAAGTCTTTCGCGCAAAACCGATAGAGGCTGGCCTGCCGGAAAATCGTAGGCTTTCAGGTCATAGCCATGAAAAAAGAGCGGGATTTGCACAGTGGGTCCTGACCTGACTTCGGTAGGTTTCTATCTCATGTGTCAGCGCAGTGAGACAAGTTTGTAGTTGCCAGACCGGCCCAAAGAGGTAGGCGACAGAACAAAATTACGTCGATATCGTCAAATATGACATGAAATTTCAATTTGAAACCTTGAATCAAAATTCCCACTCCCTCTAACGTATTACCACCCAAAGCCTGTGTGGGGCTGTGGGCCCGTGGCGCTGTTCGTTCTGATCAGCCGGGGTGAAGCGGTGTAAACTGGAGTGATTGGTAATTATGTCTGAAGCGGTTTTAAACGATATTCTAGATCTTGAAGAGTGGCTTGATTTTGTTGGCAGCGGATTGGCCTTCAGCGGCAATCAAGACCTGATCAACACGTTCAATGGCGGCAATGTCGCGATCTTGACGGTGTCTGAATTTCTCGCGTTGATCGATTTGGCAGAGCAGGTGATCCTGTCAATCGATTGGCAGGTGCTGATTGATGAGGTCGCGGCTCTGCTCAATAACCCATTGTTTGCAGGTGAGCTGACAGATGGGGACATACAGGAAATTCTGCAGGCTCTAAACGAGATCGATCCTAGCGAAATTCGCGAAGGCTTTGATCTGCTCCGCGCAGAGTTTCAGGGTATTGATGGCGACACTATCCTGGTCGAAGCGTTGCAGATTGCCGGTGGTGCGCCACAGGGTAGCCCGGATGCGGATGTTCTGGTCGGAACGCCCGGCAGCGATGAGGTGGCTTTGGGCGCTGGTGACGATTCCTTTGCAGCGGGTCCGGGCGATGTTGGAAACGACACCATCCGCGGCGGCGGTGGCGACGACACCATCAATGGCGGCGGTGGTCGCGATGTGCTGTTTGGTGGCGGTGGCCAGGACGTCGTTCGCGGCGGTGGCGGTGCAGATGTGATCCGAGGCGGTCTTCAGGCAGACGTGCTGATCGGGGCCAAAGGGTCGGACACACTTTTCGGTGAGCGTGGAGCGGACCAACTGTTGGGAGGCGGGGCGCGCGATCGATTGGTCGGTGGCCGTGGTGAAGACACGTTGTTTGGCGGTGCCGGCAACGACCGGCTGATTGGCGGCCTCGGCGATGACAGCATGAAAGGCGGCGCTGGCGCTGACATCTTCATTTTCAGAGGCAATTTCGGCAACGACACCATCGACGGCTTCGCGGCCAACAACGACGCTGAGAAGTTGGATCTGCGGACACTCGTGGCCTTTGACGACTTTGCAGATCTTCAGAGCAACCATTTGCAGCAAGTCGGCGATGACGCAGTGATTTCTGACGGCAGCGGTAATTCCATCACGTTGCTGAATGTGGATATCGCGGATCTGGGTGCCGAAGATTTCATCTTCTGACACGCTGTATTGCCTACCGCACATAGAAAAGGCCCGGCATCAGTTGCCGGGCCTTTTTTCGTTTTTCAGCGCAGCTGGACCAGCAATTGTGGTGAGGGAATGCCGGTCGGGTTTTGCCCAATGCTGCTTTGAAACGCGCGGATTGCTGCGGTGGATTTGGGCCCAATCACCCCGTCTGCTCCGCCGGTGTCAAACCCCTTTGCGGTCAGACGTTCCTGAAGTTCAACGCGCTGCGCTTTTACTAGGCCGTTCTGATCAGGAGGGAAGGGGGTGCGCAACGGTCCGGCCCCGGCAATTCGATCCGCAAGATGACCGACGCCAATCGCATAAGCGTCCGAGTTGTTGTAGCGTTTGATCACTCTGAAATTTGGTGTCACGGCAAAACGCGGGCCACCCTTTTGTGGCTCAAGGATGGTTTGTCCGGCTGATGCCTGTCCGATCACCTCTTCACCCCAGCCAAGATTGCGACGCCAGCCGTTTTTGGCAAGATAGGCCGCCGTTGAAGCCAGGGCATCTGTTGGGTCGTCGGACCAGATATCGCGTCGTCCATCGCCGGTGAAGTCGACCGCAAACGCCTGATAGGAAGTGGGAATAAACTGCGTATGTCCCATCGCCCCGGCCCAGCTCCCGGTCATTTGTGAGACGGTCGTGTCGCCGTTTTGCAGGATCTTCAAAGCCGCGATGAGCTGTTTTTCAAAGAACGCGCCGCGGCGGCCGTCAAACGCCAGTGTCGAGGTTGAGGAAATCACAGGTATATTGCCACGACGATCGCCGTAGAAACTCTCCAGCCCCCAGATCGCAGTGATAATTTCGGCGGCTACACCGTAGGTTTGCTCCAATTGTCTCAGCGTTGACTGGTGCCGCGCATAGGCCGCGCGCCCCTTTTGCACCCTTTGATCTGATGCTGCGATTGAAAGGTAGTCCTCAAGGCTGCGCTTGAATTCTGTCTGATTGCGATCTCTTTTAATCACTCCAGGCAGATACCCCGTGCGCCGGAGCGCAGATGATAAGGTTGATTGCGAAATTCCGGCGGCTCTTGCCCGCTGCTGGAATCCTGTGACCCACTGATCATAGGCTGCATTTGGGGTCGGGCGAAGATCAGCGGGCAGGTCTGATGCGGATCTTGTTACCAGATTTGGGGCAGATGTTCCGCCTGTTGAACATGCCGTCAGCCCGAATGCAGCAAGGCCGAAACCGAAACCGCGGCGGGTGAGTGTCACTTTCTGCATCGATAGCCTCGTTTGTTTTTTGCCACCCTAGCGAAGCCAGGTGTGGTCGCAAGAGAGAACCCAGAACTGCAGTCTCGTCGATTTGATCAACTGTCGTCGTCGGCGGAAAGCAGCTCGTACTGTATGAGTTGCTCGGGCGACAGCACGTAGATTTCATCTGCTGGCGTAACCAGCGCATGTTGCATCAGCCGGGGATCCACTCCCATGCCATCGAGGTACGCAATCACCTCACCCTGGCTGCGTTGAATGGTTTCCACCGCGAAGAAAGCTGGCATCATTGTGTTTTGGTTGAAAAAATGTTGGTGCACGCCAACCAGCGAAGAGCCGTCTGCGCGCCGTTCCACCCCGGCGGCGAGGATATAAGGGCAAGCAGAGAGACAAAGATCGTTTGCGAGAATTTCCGTGTTGTATGCGCGCTCGCGGATCAACTGCCCGATGGCCAGGGCATCCCGGACCGAACCACCCGGGCTGTGCAGAAAGGCTGTTTTGAACTCTGAGGGCGTTTGTGTGATAAATTCTCGAAATCTATCGCTATCGCCGGGGGCAATGCGCCCGGTGAGTTTGACCACCGGCTGCCCATCCCAATCCGACATGTCGAAACGCAGCTGATCTGGGAAGTCACCAGTGGCCGGAAACGGTGTGGATCCCGGATCCGTTGGGACGGATGGCACCCAATCCGGTGCGTAGCGCCGGGTCTGATCGCCGGGTCGAATGGGCTGATCAAGACCGGGTTGGGGCGTGGGCCAAGCAAAGTTTGGAATGCCCTGTGCCAGGTCGGTGCCAAGGAGGACCGCGGCAAACCCGAGCTGCGCTGCAAACACCCAACGCAAAACGCGCCAGGTTTCTGGCGACTTGCGCTTTGTGTTCTGCGGGGGCTGTTCAGTCCGCACGTCGCTGGCTGCCTATTTCTGTGATGTCTGGGCTATGCGGTGTTTCCGAGTGCTCCACCTCTTTGGGCGCATGTGCGGGTTTCGGATCGATGGCGCTTGGGCTTTCCGCTCGCTCCAGAGAGGTGTCAATTTCCCGAATTGCCTGAACCGCCGCGCGCAGTTCTGCCAGTGTCATGGTGTCTTCGGTTGCGGCAGCCTCTCGGCCAACGCGAATGGCGGCTTGGGTGATGGCAACGATCAGAACCAAGACAGCGGGCAGAAGGTCGATGGCAATCGCGCCTGCCCAGGACGGGATAAAATTCCCAGCATAAAGGATGACGGCGTCTGCTGCTGAAACAGGAGTATAGGTTGTATCGCGCGGTGGTGTCATGTTCAGCACAGCTGCTGCAGCTCCGGCGAGCCCGTCAGCACGTTGGGACAAAACCTCGCGTACACTGTTGATCGTGGCCTGCTGTCCCTGACGCGTGGCTGCGTTTGACCCGTCAAGCTCGGGTATCACGACACTCTCTGACAGATCGCGTGCCGCGCGCAGAACCAGTGGCGCTGCTGACAGTTGGCGCAATTGCGTGATAACATTTGCCAAACGCACGGCTTCTTCCGAAAACTGCACTGATCTTTGCGCAACCGGGCCTTGTTCGACCGTCAACGTCCGCATGCGTGACAAAATGGCATTACCTTCATCAAACGCGGCTTCGACCAAAGGCTGCTGTGCCGTGATTTGTGCCTCTAACGCGGAGAGCTCATCTGCCTTCTGGCGTAGAAGGCGAAATACGGCCCCTTGCCCTGCAAAGCCCGAGAGCTGACCTGTTGCCTCCTGTTCGGACAGGTTTTCAAACGATTGGCGCACGCGTGCGACGTCTCTGGCTAGACTTTGGCCTGACTGCACGATTTCATCGGCGCGCTCCAAGGCGGTTTGGTAGTCTTGCACCGTTTTTGCCAGGTGTTGTTCCACCGCCGCAGCGCCCGCAAGTGCCGCAGCATTCAGCCAGGATGACATCGCAATAATGGCAACAGAGCCGAGCGCCATGGATAGGATCAGCCCCATGCGCGCGGTGATGGTACGAACCGCAGGCACCAGTCGCATCATGTAGGACCAGAAGACAAAAATCCCGACAGAGACAGCAACAGAATAGGCGAGAGCCGCAATGACGGTGAATGTTCCGGTGTCATCCAACAGCGAGGAGACGCCCAGATAGGTGTAGATGCCAGATGCGACCGCCAGAACGCCAAGCGCAGTTCCGGTGATGCTGTCCAACCAGCGCAAGTGATCTTCCAAATCACGCGCATTTTGCGCAGCGCGGGCCTCCGTGCGGCTGGACTGTGGCTGAGCGGTGCCCGGGTGCTGCATTTGTTGTCTTTTTTCGGGGTTGGTCATGCGCGGTCTCCCTCTCGCACCATTCAAGATATGGAGGTGCAAGAGGGATGCAATCCGTCAGTGTTTTATATGTGGGATTTCGCGCAGAGTTTATGGGATGCCGGCGGTGTTACGACGCTTTGGCCAAGGCACACCAGAGGTTCACACCGTGTTCGATGGCGTCGTCGTTGAAATCATAGCCGGGGTTGTGAAGCGGTTTGCCATTGGCGCCGTCCGTGCCATTGCCCATCAGAATGAACGCACCGGGACGATGATCGAGATAGGCGGCAAAATCTTCGGAAAACCCAACCCTGCCGTAGGCATCATCGACCTGGCCGACATTGCGCGCACTGGTCACAAGCTTTTCGGTGGCTACTCGGTCGTTGACCAGGGGATGAAAGGAGGTGCTGTAGGTGAGCGAAAAATCGGTGCCATGTGCTTTGCAGATCCCCTCAACAATTTGACGCATTCGGGTTTCGATGGTTTCAGACGTCTGCTGGTTGAAACCACGGCAGTCACCGGTGATCACGACGTTGCTGGCCAGGATATTGCGGGATCCATCGGTTTCAAAATCGGTGATTGATACCACCGCGTGCTCTGCCGGGGGAACCGAGCGAGAGACGATGGTCTGCAACTCCGTGACAATCGCGGCACCTGCAACAATCGGGTCAATGGCGCGTTCGGGCATCGATGCATGGCCGCCACGCCCCGTAATGCGAATTTCGAAATTGTCTTCAAAGGCGCAGAACGGCCCGGCCTGGGTTGCAAATTCACCGACTTTCATGCCGGGAAGATTGTGCAAACCGTAAAATTCCGTGATCGCGACACGCTCCAGTAACCCATCTGCCAACATGGCTTTTGCTCCGGTGCCGTTTTCTTCATCGGGCTGAAACAGGAAATGGACTGTCTTGCCGAAGGTTGGATCATTGGCCAAACGCAAGGCAGCACCAAGCAGGATCGTGCTGTGACCATCATGGCCACAGCCGTGGAACCGACCGGCAGTCGTGGAGCGGTAGGTCAGATTGGTTTCTTCCTGGATCGGCAAGGCATCCATATCAGCGCGTATTGCGATACCGGTTTTATTTGGTCCGCGCGCAAGGGTGGCAACCAGTCCACAACCACCGAGGCCGCGCAGAACCTCCAAACCTGCGGCTTCGAGGATGGCCGCAATGCGCTCGGATGTTTGTGGCAAATCCATCCCAACTTCGGGGTTCGCGTGAAGATGCCGCCGGAATGTTCTCAGCTCGTCCAATTCCATCAGACCGGCCCTTCCGACAAGATCACTAGCGGGCGCGCCGTTGTTGGCAGGCCGTTGGCAATGTCATGCATCAAAGCTGTGAGCCCCGCAGCCCCTGACGGTGTGCTTTGGATGCCCAAAGTGGCCGCAGCCTCCGCGCCCTCAAGCGCGTCCTGATCAGAGATGGCACAATAGCGATCTGCCGCCCGCGCCAGTATGTCAAAGGCCAACATGGACGGTGTTTTGCAGTCCAATCGACCCATGTTTGAAACGGGGCCATCGACAGTCACCATTTTTCCGTGGGTCGCACTTTCGGAGAGACAGGGCGCTGCGGTTGGTTCGACAACGATGATCTCTGGTTGTTCGGCCCAGTTTTTGCGGATCATATATGCAATGGCTCCGGCCAAGCCGCCAACACCGGCTTGTAGATACACATGGGTCGGCCAGGTTTGTGTGCTTTCGAAGGTCTGCCGCATTTCTTCCGCGATATAGGTGTAGCCCTCCATCACCAGACGTGGTGGTTCGGTGTAACCGGGCCAGGATCCATCGGCCAGATGAACTGCATTGGTTTGCTCGGCATCTGTGATCGCGCCTTCGATGCTTTCTTCATAGGTCGCGCCCGACCGTACAACGACAGCGCCCTGCTGTTCCAACCGGGCCGCGAAACCAGCTGGCACCGTGTCTGACAGGTGGATTCTGCAACCCGCGCCAAACAGTTTTGCGCCCGCTGCCACGGCCATCCCGTGGTTGCCCGCGCTGGCACAGACGAAAGTAACGTTTTTTGCCAGTTCCTTGGCAGCGTCAGAGCCCAATTCCGCGGCAGTCAACTTCGCTTCGCGCATCAGCAGGGTGGCCACTGCGTACATGCCACCCATTGCCTTGAAGGCGCCCAGACCCATCCGGTTGGTTTCATCCTTGACCATAATGTTGTGGTCTCCCAATCGATGCGTATCGAGGGGGGTCACCTTATAGTTGGGGTATTGGTCCAGAAGGGCAGCGGGCTTGGCGGGGTCGAGCATGACGGAGTTCCTGTTCATGGCAGGAGTTTACCAGCCCGAAATGATGTGTTTTTCTCGAAATATGGCCCAGCAAGAGAAATTTAAATCAGCAGAATCCGATGAGTGAGAAAATAGATCAAATCGACGCCCTGTTGTTGCGCGCTCTGCAGGGCAACGCTCGTCTCGGCCTGGAGGCTTTGGCAGAGGAGACTGGGATTTCTGTGGCGTCTGTGCAGCGGCGGGTGAAATCCCTTCGGACGCGCGGTGTTATTACCGGCGACGTGGCGTTGCTTGATCCTGCCAAGGTGGGCAGCCCGATGACATTCGTCGTGATGATTGAACTGGAGCGCGAGCGGTTGGACCAAATTGACGCTTTCACCCGTCGCGCCGAAGCAGAGCCGATGGTGCAGCAGTGCTATTATCTGACCGGTGAGGCTGATTTCTGCCTGATCTGCACGGCGCAGGATATGGCCGCTTTTGAAGCCTTGACCAAGAGGCTGTTTTTTGAGGATTCAAATGTGCGCCGTTTTCGAACATCGGTTGTGATGGGACGCAAAAAGGTTGGTTTGCAGATCCCGATTGACTTGGATTGATCTCGTTTTGCGTCTTTTCGCCTCCAACTCCCCGCGCAATTTGTCTGGGCCAAAGGTAAGCAGGTCCCAGGGCCTCTGTGGGCTGGGGGTGGTTGAAATGAGGGTGATGAATATGGTTCGGGTGCTGTTCAGTCTCTTGGCATGTGTGTTTTTGTCATCAGTGGCCAGTGCCGATACCCGTTCACAAACAGAGGCCAAATTTCAAAACTGGCTGCGCACAGATGTTTGGCCTGCGGCCCGCCGTGCGGGTGTGGATCGTGGGGTTTTTGATGCGGCCGTCAAAAATATCAGTCTGAATTGGGATTTGCCTGATCTTAGGCCACCGGGGGGTGGCCAGGTTCCAGAACAGCAAAAGCAGGCGGAATTCCGGGCTCCGGCGGCTTATTTCAAAAACTCGACGCTGGCGTCAGCAGAGCGGGTTGGCAAAACTATGGCTGGTCGTCATCGTGCCACGCTGTCACGAATAGAACGTCAAACTGGTGTACCCGGTCGGATTATCCTCGCGATCTGGGGTCGTGAAAGCGCATATGGGAGCGCTGCCATTCCGCATGATGCATTCGAGGTCTTGGCGACAAAGGCGTTTATGGGTCGCCGGGCGGAGTTCTTCCGAGAAGAGTTGATTGCAGCGCTACAGATTGTGGATGGAGGTCATGCGCCCGCGGGTCGGCTGAAAAGCAGCTGGGCTGGTGCATTGGGGCAGCCACAGTTCATGCCGAGGAACTTTCTGGCTTACGCACAAGACGGCGATGGCGATGGTCGGCGCGATATCTGGCGCTCTGAGACAGATACTCTTGCTTCGATTGGCAGATACCTTGCCGCCTTTGATTGGCAACGGGGGCGGGATTGGGGTTTTGAAGTCAAAGTTCCGACAGATGTGTCCTGCGCCCTGGAAGGTCCGGACCAGGGGCGTAGGGTTCAGGATTGGCAAAAACTGGGCATTTCTCGCGTTTCCGGCCGCCCGTTTCCGGCTCATGAGCGTCAGGGCGAAGCCTATCTGTTGATGCCGGCTGGTCGTCACGGACCTGCATTTCTGGTGACGCCAAATTTCTACGTTCTGAAGAAATACAACAAAAGTGATCTCTACGCGTTGTTTGTAGGTCACATGGGGGATCGCATAGATTTCGGCGTCGGTGCATTCTCGGCGCGGTGGCAATCAGTCGATACCCTGTCGCGGTCCGGAATTGCGGCCATGCAAAGTGGATTGGAGCGACTGGGATATGACGTCGGCGGGGCCGATGGGTTGGTCGGTTACAAAACCCGTCGCTCCATTGGCGAGTGGCAACTGGCCAACGGGCAGGCCGCGACCTGTTTTCCTGATCGCAAGATCGTGTCTGCTTTGGCGCGGTAGTCACTTGTCCACTGGGACATCTTGCGTCGCTTGCGCAACGGGGCTGGCCCAGGGCAGGGCATCAGCACCTGTTGGCGCAAAGAGAATCGCTCACTCCAAATAGACGCAGGAGCATTGGTGATCAGTGTCCCTAATTGGGAAACAATTGCGGTAAATTGCCGTTTTTAGCGGGCTCAGCGCGCAGTAAACGGTTCGTTAACCAAATTCTGACGCAGGGGATTTGCGGTGTTTGGTCAATAAGCCTATCCATTTTTAGACAAAATGTATCACCACGTAAAAGAGATCCAGTCATGGCCAATGTGTTTATCGCCTCGACAGCCGAGGCCCCCGGTTTCAGCAGCCTTCTAGCCCTAGAGGGTTTTGACGTTTCAGCGGCAGGATTTGATCTCAGCGCGGATGCCATGCTTTTGGAACAACAGGCCGCCGATGGCACACAGCTGCAGTTGCAGGGTGATTTCTCCGACGCGAGCCCAGCGAACTGGCTCGTTTATTCCATTGATTTGTCACTGGATGGAGCCGCTGTCTTTTCGATTTCCAATATGTCGATCGGTTTCGAAGAGTTCGCTGGGCTATCTGGTGCCGACCGAGAGCGGGCCTTGTTGGCGGGTGATGATGCGATTGTGGCGCAAGGCAACGCCACCACACAGCTGCACAGCTATCGGGGCAATGACGAACTGCTGTTGGGCGCCGGTGACGACAGTGTCATCGGTGGTGGTGGTCGCGATCTGATCCGTGGTGGCTTGGGCGAAGACGAATTGCGCGGCGCGGCTGGCGCAGACCGTCTGCACGGCAATGGTGGTGATGATATCCTTTATGGTGGCACGGGGCGGGACAAACTGTTTGGCGGTTTGGGCCATGATGAACTCCGCGGCGGCGGTGGCCGAGATCGGCTGATGGGCGGCAACGGCAGTGACACACTGTTTGGTGGCGCCGGTGCTGATCGGCTGCTTGGTGGCGGAAGTGACGACATTTTGACGGGCGGTGCGGGTGCCGATGTGTTTATCTTCAATGACGGGGATCACACCGACACGATTACGGATTTCGAGGTCGGCGTTGATCGCATCCGGTTGGGTCAAGGTGCAGATGATCTCTCGGATGTCGACCTGGTGCAGGTGGGTGATAATGTTGAAGTCTATTTCGCCAATGTGACCGTCATCGTGGAGAACACGGAGTTGGCCGCGTTGAACGACGCGGACAATTTCTTGTTCTAACCCAATGTCGGGTCGGCAAGACCTGGCCATTTGTGGATCAACAGAGAAAAGGGGAAACCATGTTTGCTTGGAACAAAGCGACCTTTGCGGTGAAAGCACTTGTCGTGGCCTGTGGTTTTGCGGTGCCAGCGGCAAGTGTGGCAGACCCTCTGCCACGCGGTGCAAAAATCGCAAATCCGCAGAAAATTGCGAAGATCTACTCTGGCAAGACAGAGTTGTGGACCAACAACTGTGGCGGTGGCGTTTATTTCGCCCCTAACGGTCAGGCGCGCGCCTGGTGTGCGGACCAAGGCGAGAACCTGGGCGCGGGAACGTGGGCCGTCGATGCCAATGGGCGTATGTGCCAGGATCTGGTGTGGTATTATCCTGATAGCGGCCGCGCAGGCGCCAGTGCCAATGATCGGTCTTGTATCAGCCATGTGGTTGATCGGTGGGGCGTTGTTTGGCGCAGCTGGCCGAATGATCCGGAATGGTGGCCGATGGACAAAAATGCCGGTTTTGTGCGGGGGTACAAATTCCAGGCACAGGTCGGACAAACACGCTCCAAGCTGGGGTTCTGAGAACAAGGCGCCAATGGCGCCTTTTTTCATGCAATTGGCTGTGCCCTGTCATTGCAGAAAATGTTGCAATCGCGCGTTTTCCTCTTGCAACCAAGGGCGCGCAGAACTAAACCCCGCCGCAGTGGACCGATAGCTCAGCTGGATAGAGTACTTGACTACGAATCAAGGGGTCGGGGGTTCGAATCCTCCTCGGTCCGCCACTACTTCCCTCATGATTGTTCCGCGCGTGTGAACGGAATGCTCGCTGCCATCGGGTGTGTCAGTCGCAATCAAACAGGCTGTTAATCCCGTCCAGTTCCTTTCTCAATAACTCGGCGAAGGCCTTCGCGAGGCCCGATGGGGGTTTGTGCGCGGGCTGCATGATAGAGACTTTCAAAACCACTGATGGTTTGAATGGGCGAAACACCACTGGGCGTGGGCTCGGTTGCATCTTGAGGTAGCCGGCGGCGGTGATCGGATCGCACACGCAGTAACAAAGTTTTTTTTCCACCAAGGGAAGCGCTGGCTGGAAATTGCGCAGCTCAAACCTGTGCTCAAATTTGCTGTTTTGCTCCGCGAATGCGCGTTGGGTCGCCTTCAGATTTTGATGACCATCTTGCAGAGCTGCCATTGGCTTGCCGGACAGATCCTTGGCTTGGATGACAGATTTGGCTGCCAGGGGATCATCGGCTGCAATCGCGCAGACGCATTCCAGCTCCAGATTTTGCATATCGATGGCGGCTGAATTGCTGGGAGTTTCGCCCAAGCCGATGTCATATTGCTGCGAGGTGATCCACTCGGCAATGACCGCTGATGCCCGCATCATCAACGATGCCTGCACATCAGGTTTGTCTTTGAGAAAATCTGCGAGCAATTGCGGCATCAACATACTGGCGGCGGCTGGCATTGACGCGATGTTGAGACGCCCTTTTTCCAACGCGCCGATTTCCCGCATCGTTCTGGTCGATAAGGCCAAGCGATCCAGGATCGCGTCTGCTTCTCCCAGGAAATACAACGCTTCTGGTGTTGGCGACATTTTCCCGCGCTGGCGACGAAAAAGGGTGATGTTCAATTCGGTTTCCAAATTGGCAATCAAAGCGCTGATCGCAGGTTGCGTGCGGCCCATAACCCGCGCTGCCTCGGAAACGGATCCGGACCTGACCACCTCGCGAAAGGCCTGAAGTTGACGAAAGCTGATGTTCATAACACTGATTTATATATGAAAAATCACATGCTATAAAGTGACTTTATTTTACTATCAGTTTAATCGTTTTGACTTAATGGGCCTCAAATCCGATCTTGCCCCGACACTGGCTGGAATGGCTCGGGTCTTGGGGAGGATGGGATGACACGCTTTGCAAGCATTGTGTTGACAGTGCTGATTTGCCTGGTGGCGCTGGGGCAGTTTGTCCAGGTGATCACGCGCTATTTGCTGGAAATCCCAGTGATGGGTCTGGAGGAGAGCCTGCTTTATCCTACGCTGTGGCTCTACATGTTGGGTGCGGTAAATGCCTCGCGGGAAAACACCCATATCCGGGCCAATGTGCTGGAGATTTTTCTCAGCAAGGAACGTCAGCGGCAGGTTCTGTCAGTGATTTCGGAAACCATCAGTCTGATTGTCGGATTGTGGCTAACATCGTGGGCGTGGGATTTCACCCGCTACTCGATCCGCGTGTGGCGTGAAAGTCCAACGCTGTATCTGCCGACCTTTTATGTCGATATCGCGCTCTTCTGCGGCTTGTGCCTGATGATGGTGTTTACCTCTTGGCATTTGTTTCTGCACGTTCGCGCGCTCTTCCGCCCAGAGCCATCTTTGGCGACATCGGCTAACATCAAGGAAATCTGAAGATGGTCGAAATTGCTCTCCTAGCGGTGCTTGTCCTTGTGCTGCTTCTGACACTTGGTGTGCCGCTGCCCTATTGTTTTGGTGCAGGTCTGATGGTGATGTATTTTGCCGGGGACGTTGTGATGAAGGGCAACATGCTCTGGGGTTTCCAGCAATTGGGCAATCCGGTGCTGCTGGCCATTCCTCTGTTTGTTTTGGCCGGAACGATCATGAGTGTGTCCGGTATCGCAGCGAGTTTGCTGAATTTTGTGAACATTTTCATCGGGCACATGCGGGGTGGTCTGGGCATCGTTGCGACCGTGTCTTGCGCCTTGATCGGGGCAATTTCCGGATCTGGTCTGACCGGTGTTGCCGCAATTGGCCCGCTGCTGATCCCGGAAATGGAAAAACAGGGGTATCCGCGTGCCTACGCAACGGCCCTCATCGCAAACGCATCGCTCTTGGGGCTTTTGATTCCACCATCTGTCACGATGATCGTCTATGGCTGGGTCACGGACACTTCGATCCTGGCGTGCTTTCTGGCCACCTTGGGCCCGGGCCTTTTGATCATGGCGTTGTTTTCCGTCGTCAATGTTCGAATGGCACGTAAGTTTCCGCTGGAACTGGAGGCACCTTTGCGTGGCAAAATGTTCTTGGCCGAGGCCACGAACCGCGGACTGAAGGCGACACCTGCCTTGCTGATGCCCGTGATCATTCTCGGCGGCATCTACGGTGGCATCATGACGCCGACCGAAGCTGCTGCGGTGGCGGTGATCTACGCTGTGCCGGTTGGGTTTCTGATCTACAAAGGCCTGGATTTGCGGACTTTCCTGGGTGCCGGCCGTGAGGCTGCGACATCAGTGGGCGCGATCATGTTGATGATCCTGTCTTCCATGATCCTGAGCCAGATGTTCGTATTGGAGAGCATCCCGCAGGCGCTGGTGGAAGCGATCTTTGCCATCACGGACAACAAAATCGTCCTGCTGATCCTCATCAACGTGCTGCTGTTCCTAGTGGGCATGGTTGTGAACGATGTGACGGCCATCATTCTTATTGCGCCGCTGTTGTTGCCGCTGATGCAGGCCATCGGCATCAGCCCCATTCAATTTGCTGCCATCATGGGGGTGAACACGGCGATGGGTGGTGTGACCCCTCCTTACGCCTCGATCCTCTATCTTGGTGCTCGCATCGGTCAGGTCCCCGTCACAAGCGTGATCCGGCCAGCCATGACACTGATTGTGTTGGGTTATCTGCCGGTGGTTTTCCTGACCAGCTTTTGGTCCGACCTGTCGCTCTGGCTGCCAAGGGTCTTTGGCTACTGATCTGACTTGATGGCCATTCCACACACAAAAAACAACTTCAACAGAGGAGATATAACATGAATTCTGTCCTAAAGACGTCCTGCCTGACCGTAGCACTCGCCCTGACTACGGGGGTGGTCACAGCGGAAACGCTGAAGGTAAGCCACATCCGCCCACAAGGCGCGACAATTGACACAGAGCTGCGCCAGTTCGCCGACACTGTGTCCGCTGCAACCGATGGTGATTTGAACCTGAACTTGTTCCCTGCTTCGGCACTGGGGGATTACACATCGGTTCAAGAGCGGATTTCTGTGGGCGCCATCGACATGGCGGTTCAACCTGCCGCCACTGCGGTTGACCGGCGCATGCAGATTTCTGCGTTCCCATATGTCGCATCTGATTGGAGCGAGGCCAAAAAGATCTACGGTCCCGGCGGTGCCATCCATGCAGCGATGAAAGAGCTGTACGCCAAGCAAGACATCACCATGCTGGCGGCATATCCGGTCTATTTTGGTGGTATCGCACTGAACACAAACGCAGTGGACCCCGGTGATCCTGCTGCTGCGAAGGGTATCAAAGTCCGCGTTCCAGGGATCAAGAGCTTCCAGCTGACCGCTGACGCGCTTGGTTACATCAGCTCCCCCATCCCGTTCTCCGAAGCGTTTACAGCTGTTCAAACTGGTGTTGTTGACGGTGTGGTTGGCTCGGGCGCCGAAGGGTATTACGCGTCTTTCCGTGATGTGACGACAACTTACGTGCCCGTGAACACCCATTTCGAAGTGTGGTACATGATCATCAATTCCGGCACGCTTGCCGATTTGGATGCCGAGGATCGGGCCGCGCTTGAAGCAGCAGCACTGAGCTTTGAAGCGCAACGGTGGGAAACTGCCGAAGCGGATCAGGCCGCGTTTGAACAGAAGTTGGTCGACAACGGTGCAACCCTGGTGTCGCTGACCTCTGATGAGTTGAGCGTCACGGCAGATCATGTGCGCGCACAGGTCTGGCCGCAGGTGCTCGAAGATGTCGGGGCCGAGTGGGGCCAGTCCATCCTCGATAAAATCAGCGAATAAACATCCACTTCAGGAGGTGCCGGTTTACGGCGCCTCCCTCAGTTTGCCGGATTGTATTTGATGTTCACATCCTTGCGCGGGTTAAGCGGAGACCTGGTTGAAATCACTGTCAACGGTGCGCCATTGCAGGTTGTCGCCGGTCAATCCGTTTGGTCGGCGATGGCGTTGAATGGGTTTACGGTGACTCGCAAAGCCGCGGTCTCCGGCCAAGACCGCAGCGCCTATTGCGCGATGGGGGTGTGTTTCGAGTGTCTGGTGGAGATAGACGGTTTGCCCAATCAACAGGCATGCCTGCGCCGAGTGTCTGCGGGCATGGTTATCAACACCCAACACATCACCGAAGCATCCGAGGTCTATCATGCAGAGCTTTGATTGCGCCATTATTGGTACAGGGCCTGCTGGCATGTCGGCTGCGCTGCGCCTATCTGAATTGGGCGCGACGGTGGCAGTGTTGGATCGCGCACCGTCGCCCGGTGGACAGATCTATCGCGCGGTTGCGCAAAGCCCGCTTGCAACGCCCGACAAACTTGGCGCTGACTATCTCAGCGGTGCGGATCTGGTGTCCGCGTTCAGCAAAAGCAACGTCGCCTGGATGCCTGGTGCAGATGTTTGGCACCTGGGGGATGATGGCCGGATCTTCTACTCTCAGGACAATCGCACACAAGAATTGCAATGCAGGCAGATGCTCATTTGTCCGGGTGCGATGGAGCGGCCGATGCCGATACCTGGATGGACGTTGCCAGGCGTAATGACGGCGGGATCGGCCCAGGTCATGCTGAAATCCGACGCTATGGCCATCTCAGATGCGATTTTTGCAGGATCTGGACCGCTGCTTTATCTGATTGTGGCGCAATATCTGCGTCTGGGTATTCCTATTGCTGGCGTCGTTGACACAACACCGCGACAGAATTATGTCGCCGCCTTGCCTATGCTCGCATCTGCCCTGCGACAGGTTGGGATGCTGTTCAAAGGGCTGGGCCTTCTTCGCGAGATCCAGAAGTCCAAGGTGCCTTTTTATCGGTTCGCGACTGATCTTGAGGTTGTAGGAACAGATCATGCGCAAGGCCTGCGGTTTCAGCAGGATGGGGCGTCGTACGAACTGTCAGGGGATGCTGTTTTATTGCACCACGGCGTGGTGCCGAACTTGAATCTCGCGCGGTCCATTGGATTGGATCATGTCTTTGAGCCTGATCAATTGGCATGGCGAGTGAAAACATCGCCATTTGGTCAAACATCTTGCCCGCATATTTGGGTAGCCGGGGATGGCGCCGGAATTGTCGGCGCAAACGGAGCCAAACACGCTGGGGAGCTTGCAGCGCTTGGGATCGGCTGTGAACTGGGCTTGTTGGACGACGTAGGTCGCGATCAATTGGCAGAGGCACCGCGCAAAGCCTCGGCAGGTCAATCAGGATTTCGCCGATTTATCGACCGCCTGTACCAGCCGGCGCCCGATCTCATGCTGCCAACACGGGATGATACAATCGTATGCCGCTGCGAGGAGCAATCGCTTTGGGATTTAAGGCAGGGGTTTCAATCGGGCGCGCGCGATCCAAATGCACTGAAATCTCTGACCAGATGTGGAATGGGCCCGTGTCAGGGCCGTCAGTGTGGTCACATCGTGTCCGGACTTTTGGCAAAATGGCGCGAGGAACCCGTCGCGGATGTTGGGTACTATCGATTGCGCAGTCCGCTCCGGTTGCTCACTCTTGAGGAGTTGGCTCGCCTGCAGGATGGCGAGAGCGCGCGATGAAATCAGATGTTTTGATCATTGGCGGCGGCATACAAGGATCCGCCACTGCCTACTATCTCGCACGGCACGGGGTCTCTGTCGTTGTGCTCGAGAAAGACTATGTTGCGCGTCACGCATCAGGGGTGAACGCAGGGGGTGTACGCCTGTTGGGGCGTGACCTTGCGGAAGTGCCCTTGTCCAAGGCGTCCATGCAGATGTGGCAAACCTTGGATGAAGAGTTGGGACATGAAACCGGGTTCCGCGCACAGAGCATCGTAAACATCGCGTCTGACGAAAAAGACATGCAAGCTCTCAGATCGCGGCAAGAGATCATGCGGGCGGAGGGTCATGACCATGAGAGGATTATCGACCAATCCGAGTTGCGTGATCTTCTGCCTCACGTCAGTCCGGAATGTGTGGGTGGTGTGACCTCCAGTTTAGATGGCTATGCGATCCCTTATAAGGCGACGGTGGCCTTTCGGCGTGCAGCCGAACGCCTGGGCGCGGTCTTTTGTGAGGGCGAAGAATTGGTCGGGCTGCGACGGGTTGGCGAAACCTGGCTTGGACAGGGGCGACATCAGCGTTTTGAAGCAGACACCGTTGTGAACTGCGCAGGCGCCTGGGCGGATCAAATTGCGCTGATGATCGGGGATAACGTTCCTCTGAGCCATGCTGCTCCGATGCTGATGATCACCGCACGTATGCCGCATTTTGCCAAACCCGTGGTGGGCGCCGTGAGCCGCCAGCTAAGTTTCAAGCAGTTTGAAAATGGTACCGTGCTGATCGGTGGAGGGGCAAAAGGGTTTGCAGATCGCGCACGAAATGCGACGCGGCTGGATTACAAGAAATTGGCGGCGGCGGCGCGCACCACGGCTGAGTTCTTTCCCATCATGCGAAGCGCCGCAATCAACCGGATGTGGGCGGGTCTAGAGGCCTATATGCCCGACAACCTTCCAGTGATTGGTCCGGCGGTGAATGCGGATCGCGCGTTTCATGCCTTTGGTTTTTCGGCTCATGGATTTCAAATGGGACCCATTGTCGGTCAGACGATGGCAGATCTGGTTCTCAAGGGTCAGAGCCGCTATGCGCTTGGGGCATTTCGTGTCGATCGGTTTGATCGCAAAGTTCTTTGATAGCCCAACAGGAGACTCAACATGTCCATCACCCGCCTTGAGACAGGCACCCGCATGAGCAAAATCGTGAAGCACAACGGTGTTGCCTATCTGTGTGGTCAAACCTCAGATGCGCCAACGGTTGCTGATCAGACTCGCGACATCTTGCAAAAGGTCGACGCGCTGCTTGAGCAGGCGGGGAGTGACAATACGCGGATCCTGCAGTGTGTCATTTGGCTCTCTGACATGGCCGATTTCGCCGAGATGAACGCGGTTTGGGATGCTTGGGTCCCAGAAGGGCACGCACCGGCCCGCGCCTGTGGCGAGGCAAAGCTCGCGCGTGATGTGTTGAAGGTGGAAATGATCGTAACCGCCGCTTGCGATTAAGATCTTTTGGTTGGTCCCAGATAAATGGGGCCAACCGTTCGCTGCCAGAGTGTCAGTTGGCTTCTGCTTCTGCCAAGACTTTCTTTGCAATACGAAAACACTCAACACCCTGTGGTACGCCACAGTAGATGGCGATCACATGGATGATTGCGCGAATTTCATCCTGTGAGACACCGTTGTTCATGGCGCCGCGCAGGTGAAGTTCCCATTCGTGCATTTTGCCCAATGCACCGATCATGGACAGGTTCATCATGCTGCGCGTTTTTGCATCGATGACATCGTCACCCCAGCCAAAGCCCCAGCACCATGCTGTCATAGCCTCTTGAAAGGGACGCGTGAAATCATCGGCGGCCGCAAGATTTTTTTCGACATACTCGGCGCCAAGCGTCGCTTTTCGTTGCTCCAAGCCTTTCAGAAAAAGATCTTCGTCAAAGCTCATGGCTGTTCTCCCAATTTGATGGCAATATTCTTCGTCTGTACGTAATTCCAAAGAGCTTCTCGCCCTTTTTCCCGTCCATACCCGGATTTTCCATAGCCGCCAAATGGTGTTTCGACGCCGCCTGCATACCATTCGTTGACAAAGACTTGCCCTGCTTTGATGTCACGCGCGGCGCGCATTGCTCTGTTTGTGTCTGATGTGAATACCCCGCCGACCAGGCCGTAGTCGGTTGAATTGGCGATTTGAATGGCCTCCGCATCGGACCTGAAGGACAGAACAGAGAGTACGGGTCCAAAGACCTCATCTCTGGCGATGCTCATATCGGGTGTAATATCTGTCAAAACCGTCGGCTGCAGAAACGCGCCAGGACGGTTCAGCGCATGGCCTCCAGCCAAGACTTTTGCGCCTTGTGCTTCTGCGTGTTCAATCATCATGCGTGCCTTGTCGCGTTGCGCAACAGAGACCATGGATCCCATGTTGGCCCCAAATTCGGGTCTATCAATGCCCGGCCCCGTGCTCAGGCCATTTGCGATTGCCACGGCGCGGTCAATCAACTCGTCTTTGCGGCTGTCGTGCACGATGATGCGCGACATGGCAGAACAGACCTGCCCAGCATTGAAATAGATGCCCCAGCGCAAATCGGTTTCAAAGGCGTCCAGATCTGCATCCGCGTGCACAATGGCCGCTGATTTCCCGCCCAATTCCAAAACGCAGGGCACAACATTCTGCGCGGCGGCGGTGGCGATTGCGACACCAGTTGGCACTGAACCCGTGAAGACGATCTGATCGACACCGGGATGAGAGGCCAAGGCCGCACCCGCAACAGATCCGAGACCACAGAGAATATTCACTGCTCCGTTGGGCAGATCAACGGCCTCGGCTGCCTTGGCGAACCAAGCATTGGTGAGCGGTGTCAGTTCCGGCGTTTTAACGACACAGGTGTTGCCCGTGGCCAAGGCAGCTGACAGGGATCTGGCGGTCATTTCGATTGGATAGTTCCAAGGAATGATTTGCGCCGAAACCCCCATGGGTTCATGAATGGTGAAGTCCAGATACCCGTTGCCCAGTGGGATAGATCGCCCCTCAAGGGTTTCTGCCTGGTTGCCGTAGTATTCAAAATACCGAGCGGCTCCTTCGATTTCGAGTTTGGACTCCCAAAGCGGCTTGCCTTGTTCAAGTGTCAAAACCTCAGAAATCTCATCGATATGATCAAGCAGGTATTGGCCCATCGCCTGTACCTTGCGGCCTCGCTCCACCGGGCGTAGACCCGACCACTCGGACGACAGATGCAGTTTTTTCGCCGCACAAACAGCTGCATCTACATCCGTTTCATTCGCCAGTGCTTGATGCGCGATTGTCAGGCCAGTGGCTGGGTTTTCTACCGGATGCCGACCTGCTTTACCGTCGACCCACCGGCCGTCGATATAGTTTTGCCAGTAGTCTTTGATCATTTTTGCTGTCCAGTATTGAAGGGTGGTCTGTTTGGATGATCGACAGCCTCACGCATCCACTTTTGCAGGGCTGCGATCGAATGTTCGGAGCTCACGCCGCAGGCTGGATCGACCACCAATGGGCCAGGGCGATAGCCGCGGGAGCGGAGGCCGCGCTGCACGCTTTCCACCAAAGATATGTCCTCCGCAACAGTGGTTTCGAGGTCCTGTTTTGCCAATGTTCGAATGATATCAGAGTCTTCGCCCCGATCTGTGTACCAACCACGCCAAACTGTACAGTCCGCTGCACCATTTGCGCGCCAATGGTAGGTGTTCAGGATGTTTCCGGGATAACACTGAAACGAAAACATCGGCCACAAGAACCAGCTTTGATAGCGGTCTGCGTTGGGAACGCTCAAATCAACCGGATAGGTCATTTTTTCCATCGACTGACATTCCGTTGTGTGGCGCAGAACATAGCCGCCCTGGTAATCTGGCTGAATGTCATAGGTCTCTGGTCGGACCACGCCTTCGGCAAATGTGGCGTGATTGATTGGGCAGTGGTAGCATTCGGAGTAGTTTTCGACGGAGACTTTCCAATTGCAACTCTCTGGGATCTCGATCCATTCCAGCGGCGCAAGCGTGGCCAGATTGGGCACAAAAGCAGCGATTTCATCGCGCACGCCAGGAAACCAGTCATCCATGGGTGCAGCCTCGGGATCCAGATTGACGAAAAGAAAGCCGTGAAAGTCTTCGCTTCTTACTTCTGACAGGCAGATGTCCGAGCGGTCAAATCCCGGAACAGATTTGATGTTGGGACCGGAGCGCAGGCGACCTGTGAGTTCATAGGTCCACGCGTGATAGGGACAGACGACCAAACGCGTGTTGCCTGCACCTTCAACCAATTCGTGGGCACGGTGTTGGCAGACGTTGAAGAACACACGGATCTTTTCGTCGCGACCGCGGATTGCGAACAGGCTTTCGCCCGCGATGTCAAAAGTGAAATAGTCCCCAATGTTCGGGATCTGGCTGACATGTCCTGCAAATTGCCAAGTTCGGGACAATAAGCCCGTCACTTCCTGCTGAAACACATCTGGGTCGGTGTAATATCGCGCGTCAAGCGACCGCAATGGTGTGGTGCTCATTCCGGTTCTTCCCTGTAAATCCCAAGTTGATGGCGCCGGGTGTGGAATTTTTCCACCCGTGTGATGATTTCATCGCTGGCAACAGCAATCACAAAACTGAGCAGCGTTTCTAGCAAGGCGATTGTTGCCGCCGATGACGGAAAAAATTGCGGTGCATCGTTGTGAACGACAAAACTGTGGTCTGCAGCCAGCGCGATTGGGCTTGCTGGGCTGTCGGAGATGGCAATCACACAAAGGCCCTGCTCTTTCGCAATGTGCACGGCGTCAACCACTTCGCTGCGGTAGGGGCGACACGTGATAGCGATCAGGACGTCCCGACTATCGGCCCAAGCGAGATCATCCACGGGGGTCGAGCCTGATTTCGGGATCGCATGAAACTGCGTCATGCCAGTCGAGGCGAGATAGGTGAAGTTGCGCGCATTGGCATTTTGCACCCCAACGCCAAGCGTGAAGACGTTTCGACAATTCCAGATGGCCTCGGCGCTTTGCTTTAGGGCGCCGACATCAATAGCGGCAAAGGTTTCTTCGATATTGCCAAGGGTGCTTGCAATTGTTTCAGCATAAAGCGCGCCCAGCTCGCCACGTTTGCTGATGTCCTGCAGCCATCTGGCGCGGTCCGGGAAGTCGATATTGCCGCGTCGGATCGCCTCGCGGAAAGGTTCTCTGAAGTCGTCGTAACCATCGAAGCCCACCTGCCGGGCCATTCGCACCAATGTGTTTGGTTTTACATTCGCAGCTTTGGCAATTTCCCGAACGGTCGATACCCCGATATCCCGTGGATTTTCGAGAACATATCGCGCAGCTTTTTGCGCTTCGGGCGTCAAGTCCGACCATTCGTCTGAGAGGCGGCTCAGAACGGCAGTGGATGGGTCGGAGGTGCTTTTGGTGTTTGATACATTTGTGTCATTCATGATTGACGATGGTATTTTTGTTTGCTTAGCCTGTCGAGAGGAATCTGTTCAAAGCGAGAAAAAGGGATCTGACATGGTCGCAGAACTTCCAGGGCAGGCACGGGTGGTCATCGTCGGTGGCGGTGTTATGGGCGTTGGTCTGGCCTACCATCTGGGTCATGAGGGTTGGGGTCAGGACGCTGTTTTGCTGGAGAAGGCAGAGCTGACCTCCGGGTCGACCTGGCACGCGGCTGGTCAAATTACCCATTCCACAAGCTCGTTTTCGCTAGGCAAGTGTGTGGACTACAACATTGGTCTGTACTCAGGCGCGCTGGAGGCTGAGACCGGCCAGGCAGTGACCTGGCACGGCTGTGGTTCTTTCCGGCTTGCCTACACCGAAGACGAAATGGATTGGTTGCGTCACACCTTGTCTGTGGGCCGATCGCTTGGGTTCAACATTGAGCTGGTTGGACCAGACCGTGTCGCAGAACTGCATCCATTTTACAATTTGGATGGCGTTCTCGGTGCTTTGCACACGCCTGATGATGGGCATGTGGATCCAACAAATGTCACCATGGCAATGGCGGCGGGCGCGCGGGCAAAGGGGGTCAAGATCATTCGCCGGTGCCGCGCAACAAACATCACCCAATTGCCTGACGGCAGCTGGCGCGTCGACACCGAAAAAGGCTCGATCATCTGCGAACATGTTGTGAATGCAGGCGGGACCTATGCGCGCCAAATGGGGGAATGGTCGGGGTTGCAGCTGCCGATGACCTCTATGACCCACCATTACTTTGTCACAGAACCCGTGCCTGAATTTGCTGATCTCGACAGGGAGCTGCCCGTCATCCGCGACGATAAAAAAGTGTCGGGATACATTCGGATGGAGCAAAAGCGTGGCCTGATTGGGATCTATGAGAAATCAAATCCCAACACGGTCTGGGAAGAGCATTGCCCCTGGGACGCGGAAAACGAACTTTTTGATGCGGATTATGACCGGGTCATGCCCTGGCTCGAAGAGAGCCTGAACCGGATGCCTATCTTTGCGCCTTTGGGTATCCAACGCGAAGTTCATGGTGCTATCTCGCATCCGCCGGACGGCAATCCGCTGATTGGACCGGCACCCGGTGTGCGAAATTACTGGTGCTGTTGTGGCACGCAAATTGGGATTGGCTGGGGCCCGGGGCTGACCCGAGAGCTGGCGCGCTGGATGGTTCACGGCGCGGCAGATATCTCCATGCGTGACTATGACCCGCGTCGGTTCGGGAGCTACGCGACGCCAGAATGGCAAGTTACAAAGGCCAAAGAAGATTATTGCTTGCGGCACGAGATCCCGTTTCCGCATTTCAATCGGTTGGCTGGCCGCCCGGTAAAGACATCTCCCTTTTATGACCATCTGGTGGCGCAGGGTGCAGTTCATGAAGAAGTGTATGGCCACGAGCGCCCAAGATGGTTTGCCCCTGATGGCGTGGAGCCGGTTGATCAGTATTCCTTCCGCCGAACTGAGGTTGATCAGATTGTGGCTAAGGAAGTGCAGGCCGTGCGCGAACGGGTTGGTGTGATGGACATTTCCGCCTTCACAAAGATCGAGGTCGCAGGTCCAGATGCCGCTGCTCTGCTCGATAAATTGATCGCAAACCGGTTGCCACAAAAACAGGGCGGCATTTGCCTCACTCATATGCTGAATTCAGCCGGGCGTATCGAATTGGAAACGACGGTGGTTCGATTGGCAGAGGACCGTTTCTATCTGGTGTGCGCTGCATTTTTCGAACAGAGGCTGCTGGATCATCTCGCCTGCCACACCGTTGACGAGAGCGTATCGGTGACCTGTCTGTCCGACACTTGGGCCGCCCTGAGCCTTAATGGACCAATGGCCCGGGCGGTGTTGTCACATTGCACCGACGCTGATTTGTCGAACGCCGGATTCCGATGGTTGACGGCTCAGCAGATCACTGTGGCGAATGTCGAACTTTGGGCGTTCCGTATGTCATACGCGGGTGAGCTGGGTTGGGAACTGCACATCCCGCGCGACCAGGCACTTTCGGTGTATCAGGCGCTGTGGGAGGCCGGACAATCGTATGGAATTGCCAACTACGGTTCCTTTGCGATGAATGCAATGCGCATGGAGAAGGGGTTCAAAGGTGCCGGGGAGCTGACGAACGAAGTCACCCTGCCCGAGGCAGATGTAATGCGGTTTGTGCAAACGGATAAGGATTTTCTGGGCAAAGCGGCGACATTGGCGCAACCGGTTCGTTGGCTCTGTGCAAATTTGGAAATTGACGCTGATGGCGAAATCGATGGCCATGGCGGAGAGGCTGTGCTGCAGGCAGGCACAACGGTTGGCGCAACGGCTTCTGTCGCTTTTGGCCCAACTGTCGGAAAGGTGCTGGCGTTTGCCTACCTTCAACCGGATGCGGCGGTTCCGGGCAATGAGTTGGAGGTTTTGATCCATGGCGTGCCCCGCGCGGCAAGGGTGTTGGGCGAACCCGCCTTTGATCCGCAATCTCTACGTCCGCGCAGCGATCGGGATATGACCGATGCAAGCAGGAGTGCTGCGCAATGAGCCGATCTGTTTGGGACGCATTGATGGCTTCGGTCGAACAAGCCTTTGAGAAATGTCCAGACCTGCCGGATTTTATGGCATTTCCGCAAGACATTACCTTTGGTGACGTCGATCCAGTGCTGCTAACGCCGTACCATGGGTTCATTGCACAGACGGGGCTTTCTGCAGGTCCTTTTGACACACTGCGGGATGGATTTATGGCGGCGGCGCCCCACGCGCGGTGGCGCCAGCATTACACGGCTGATGAAATCAGTCAGGATTTTGTCGATCAATTCGGCTGCTATTGTCTGGTGGGTGAAGAGGGGCCTTTCCAATCAGCGACGCTGCGGGCCTGGATGGTCTACATGCCACCGGGGCTCCATTACCCATGGCATCAGCATCCGGCAGAAGAACTCTATTTCGTCGTGTCCGGCAAGGCAGACTTCCACGCTGCAGGACGTGAGAGCCGCGCCTTGGGTGCTGGCGAGGTATCGTTCCATGCATCAGACCAACCACATGCAATGACAACAGCGGCGGACCCGGTGATGTGTTTGGTGATGTGGCGCAACGGTTTTGAAACAGGTCCTGCGCTGTCTAAATCGGAGGCGGTAGCATGAAAATCAATCGTATCTCGCTGTGGCATCTGCCTCTGAGCAGTCATGAAACCTACCATATGGCGGATGGAAAGACCTGTGACACCGTTGAAACTGTGATCTTGCGCATCGATACGGACAGCGGGGTTTCAGGCTGGGGCGAGGTGTGTCCAATACCCCACTATCTGCCTGCGTTTGCGCGTGGTGTTGCGCCGGTTGTCGAGGCGTTGTGCCCCGTGTTGATTCGGGCCGATCCGTTGGGCGTCGAGGCGTTGATGGAAACGGTCAACCGCCATCTGCAGGGCCATGTTTACGCAAAATCCGCTGTCGACATGGCGCTTTGGGATATCACCGGCAAAGTGGCGGGCCTGCCGCTCTATGCGTTGCTTGGCGGCAGAGCGGTCGAAGATATGCCGTTGTATCATTCGATCACCTGTGTGGCGCCCGACGAAATGGCGCGTATTGCATCGGATGCCTTTGACCAAGGGATGCGGCAGTTTCAGGTCAAACTGGGGGCGGATGCGGATTGGCAGGCCGATGTCGAGCGGTTGCACAAGGTCCGTGAAGCTGTTGGTGCAGGCCCGCTGGTTTACGGCGATTGGAATTGTGGCGCAAGCGGGCTCGACGCCAGTCGCGTTGGCCGGGCTGTTGCCCATCTGGATGTCATGCTGGAACAGCCCTGCGGATCGATCGCCGAATGCGCAAGAGTGCGCTCCGCAACCGGCTTGCCCATGAAACTTGATGAATCGGCGCATGACTTCGCCAGCCTGATGGAGGGTCATCAAAGCGGTTGCATGGATGCGGTTGCCCTTAAACTTTCGAAGTTTGGAGGGTTATCCGCTGCCCGAAGCGCCCGGGACATATGCCTCCAGCTTGGAACGCAAATGTGTATCGAATGCACTTGGGGCTCTGACATCACCACAGCTGCGGCTTTGCATCTTGCAGCATCAACGCCCGCGAGGGGCCTGATGAACACCTGCGATCTGTCACATTACGTTGCACCGCGCGTCGCCCCTGATGCGCCAGATCGCAGGAACGGACGGATTGCACCACCCGAAGGCGTCGGTTTGGGGGTGACCCCGGATTTGTCCGTGCTGGGCACGCCGGATTTTATATGGAACTGATAATATGCAGAAAATTGGCACACAGAACGAGTGGGTAGACCGCGCCAAAGCAGTGCTCCCAGCGGGTGGGTTTGGAAATTTCGACCCGAATGTCGTATTGTCTCATGGCAAGGGTTCAAGAGTTTGGGATCAAGATGGCACCGAATATGTGGACTATCTGATCGGATCGGGCCCGATGCTCCTGGGTCATGGCCATCCTGAGGTTCTGGAGGCTGTTTTTGAGCAGTTGCCAAGTGGGATGACGTTTTTCGCCAACAATCCGCAAGGCATTGAACTGGCCGAGGCAATTGTAGCGGCTGTCCCCTGTCTCGAGCAACTTCGCTTTGTTACATCCGGAGGCGAAGCGGACATGTATGCGATCCGTCTCGCCCGCGCCTTTACCGGTCGGGACAAAATCCTGAAGTTTGAAGGTGGCTATCATGGCATGTCGGCGGAGGCGCAGATGAGCTTGGCGCCCCAGCAACAGGTTAACTTCCCCCAACCGGTTCCAGACAGCGGTGGTATACCCGCTGATGTCGCGGAACATGTATTGGTGGCACCCTACAATGATCTCGCCGCTGTCGAAGCATTATTGGCGGAACAGTCGCAGCAGATCGCGGCGATCCTTGTTGAACCGTTGCAACGGATTATTCCGCCTGAGCCCGGTTATCTTCAGGGTCTGCGAGCGATGTGCGACCAATATGGTGTGCTGCTGATTTTTGATGAGATCGTCACAGGATTTCGTTTGGCCTATGGCGGTGCGCAGGAACACTATGGCGTAACGCCTGATATCTGCACATTAGGGAAGGTGATCGGTGGTGGTTGCCCCCTTGCGGCCATTGGGGCATCAACGGAAATCATGCAGTGTTTTGATCGCGAAAAGGCTGGAGCAGAGAGCTGGCTGATGCAATTGGGCACGTTATCAGGGAACCCGATTGCAGCGGTTGCTGGTCTCAAGACCCTCGAAATTTTACGCCGGCCCGGAACCTATGACACCCTGCGCAGTACTGGGGAGCGTTTGATGCAGATGCAATCTGAAAAGCTGGCTGCGGCGGGTATCGCGCATCAGATGGTTGGGGACGCAACGCTGTTTGATGTTTATTTCACCAACCGAAACTGTCGGGACTATCGCAGCGCAAAACATGACAACAGCGCGCATAACGTGATCTACAATCAAAGTCTTCGGCAAAACGGTGTCTTCAAATCACCAGGCAAACTGTATCCGTCATTGGCATTGAGCGATGAGGATATGGAGATCACAGAGCGAGCGTTTCGTACCGCGGCGTCGGTTCTGGCGGATCGCATAGTGTGACGCGTTAGGATGGTGGCACGGTGCGTTGGCACCGCGCTACATTTTGCCTGAATTATGGCATGATGACCTTGTCGATCACATGGATCACGCCGTTGCTTGCCATGATATCGGCCGAAACAACATTGGCTTTGTCGACGCGAACGCCGCCTTTGGTGCCATCAATATGGACATTGCTGCCCTGTACTGTGGCAACACCGAGCCGCTTTCCGGCCAGCTGATCAGAGGTCACTGCGCCCGGCACGACATGATAGGTGAGGATGGAGACCAGCGTGTCTTTGTTCTCTGGCAAGAGCAGCGATTCAACTGTGCCAGCGGGCAATGCTGCAAAGGCTGCGTTGGTCGGTGCAAAGACTGTGAACGGGCCATCACCCTTCAGTGTCTCGACCAAACCGGCGGCCTGAACCGCCGCAACCAGGGTGGAGAAGTCTTCGTTACCAGCTGCGATATCCACGATGTCGTTGCCACCTGACATGGGTGAGCAGGCTGCGACTGCTGCAGCAAACCCAAGGGCGGCGATCGATTTTAGTGCAAATCGGCGTTTCATTTAGACGTCCTCCTGAAATCATACAATGTGACCTCGTGGCCGCGTCATGCGAACCATGCAAAGTCTATCAAGATACGTCGCGTTGGTGCTTCTGGATCACTTCGTGCAGTGTTTGAACTCAATCCAGCGGCAAATTGCTGGCACCGGCTTGCCTGTGGTATGCGGCTGCCACGCGGATATACCGCCGACTTCTGTGGACTCTATGTGTCTTGGGCTTTTGAAAATGTATCGAAGGCTTTCAATGCCTTAGCGCTATACGCCATCGAGGGCCCACCCCCCATATAAGTGGCCATAGCAAGCGCTTCACAGAATTCTTCGCGAGTTGTGTTCAGTCGGATCAGGGATTTGGTGTGGAACCCAATACAGGAGTCGCATCGTGTTGCAATGGCGATGCCGAGCGCCATGATTTCTTTTGTTTTCTCACTTAGGGCGCCGTTGGTTTTGGCCGCGGCGCCCATCGTTGCGAAGCCTTTCATCGTGTCCGGAACTTCCTTGGCAAGTTGCCCGACATCGGCTTCAATTTCGCTCATGAAGGCAATCCAGTCCATGATGCTTTCCTTTCTAATCTGTGTGATCAAGCGCGTTCATCTGATCCCATGCGCCGTTCTAACCAGCGCACGCCTGCGCTGATGATCAGCACCAAGATCAGGTATTCAACAATCAATAGGGTGTAAATTTCGAGGGGACGATATTCTGTCACGACAAGCTCATTTGCCCGTCGGGTCAGCTCTTGCATGCCAATCACGCTGGCGAATGCACTCATTTTGACGATGTAGATGAACTGATTGGCCAATGGGGGCAATATGCGTCTAATCGCTTGCGGCAGGATGACATAGCGCATGGATTGCGCATAGGTGAGGCCGATGGTTTGTGCGGCCTCTCGCTGTCCTTTTGCTATGGACTGAATGCCCGCCCTGTAGATTTCTGCGGTAAAGGCGCTGTCAGAAAGGGCCAGCGTGATGATCGCGCCCCAGAACGGGTCAATCGGCACCGAGATGCCCATCGATTTGAAAACAATGGGCAAGCCGTAGAATACCCAAAACAGCATGGGCAACAGGGGGATGGCGCGGATGAATTCCACATAGACCCGATTGACCAGTCGCCATCCACGCCGCTCTGACAAGCCGGGCAGTGCAACCAGCAGTCCGAGGACGATTGAGATGACCGCGGCAATAACAGAAATCAGGATGGTATCTCCCATCCCGGAAACCAGAAATTTGATGTTTGTCCAGCCAGTTGGTGTTGTCGGATCAATGACATACCAGCCCCAGGTTGCTGAAGAGGAGCAGCCAGACACAAGCATTAGGCATGTCAGCGTAAGAATGGTCTTGTAGGTCATGGCGGCCTCAGTGCTGGAGGATCTGCGACAGGAAAGTCTGGCAGCGCTGCGAGGATGGGGCGGTGAAGAAATGCTCTGGTGCGCCCTGTTCGATGATTTCACCACCGTCCATGAAGACCATTTTGTCCGCAACGCGGCGGGCAAATCCCATTTCATGGGTGACAACAATCATCGTCATCCCGTCTTGAGCCAATTCGCTCATGACGTCGAGCACCTCTGATATCATTTCGGGATCAAGCGCGGATGTCGGTTCGTCAAAAAGGAGTATCTTCGGCTCCATGCACAGGGCCCGCGCGATAGCCACACGTTGCTGTTGGCCGCCAGACAATTGCGATGGCCGTTTGTCGGCCTGATCGGGGATCCGCACCCGTTCCAAGTAGTGGCGCGCGCGTTTTTCCGCTTCTGATCGTGTCAGCCCACGTGCCTTCATTGGCCCAAGCGTCAGATTGTCGAGCACGCTGAGGTGCGGGAACAGATTGAACTGTTGAAACACCATGCCCACTTCGCCCTGCAGGTTGCTGTAACTGCGCGGATCGTTTGTGACTGTTTGACCGAACACTTGGAGAGTGCCGCTGTCATGTGGTTCCAGTTTGTTGATGCAGCGGACCACCGTCGATTTCCCGGAGCCTGAGGGTCCGCAGATCACGACTTTTTCACCAGCTTCAATAACAAGATCAATATTCTTGAGTGCTTGGAATGTGCCATACCACTTGTTGACACCGCGCAGTTCGATTGCTGGTGCAGCCATAAGGATCTCGCTTTGCAAATAATTCCTGGGAAGTGAGCGTTACTGGGTTATATTTTTCGATCTGCGTTAATCAAGACGTAAACTGGTTGTCTCGGAAACGTGAAGGTCCTCAAGGGAGCATGACATGAAACAGATTATTAAGGCCGCAGCGATCGTTGCTTGTGGGTTATTTGCAGCGGGCGCCGCGCAGGCGCAATCTGCGCTCAACGAAATTTTGGACGGCGGCGTGCTCAAGGTGGGGACCACCGGGGATTGGAACCCAATGACGCTTCGTGACCCTGCTACTAACAGCTACAAGGGGTTTGACATTGATATCATGACCGAACTGGCCACCGATTTGGGGGTCGAGGTCGAATTTGTTCCGACAGATTGGAAAACACTGGTGAACGGTGTGGTCGCGGGCCAGTATCACCTGACCGGATCAGCATCGATTTCGCCAGCGCGCATGAAGGTTGCGGGCTTCTCGGAAAGCTACATTTCGGTCGAGATGTACCCGTTCACAACCGAAGACAAAGCCAGCCGTTTTGATGGCTATGCATCCATCAACAATCCGGATGTGACTGTTGCCACGACCTTGGGCACGGTTTTTGAAAAACGTGTTCGTGAATGGTTCCCCGACGCCACGATCAAAGTGGTTGAAGCGCCAGCGCGAGGCTTTCAAGAGGTGCTCGCCGGGCGTGCCGATGTTTTTGTGACCTCAAACATCGAGGGTGCGACACTGGCCCAGAAATTCCCGATCATGCGGGTCAACAACGCTGAGGCGCGCTCCCCGACTGCGATTGCCATGTTGCTGCCCCAGACAGATCAGGTCTGGATCAACTACGTGAACAACTGGGTCAAGGTCAAACAGAAGAGCGGGTTCTTCGAACAGCTCGAGGACAAATGGGGACTGTAATCTGATCCCCAACCGCCGCGGCGTATTCAGACGTGTCGGGTTTGATCGGGGCCGGTAAAGGCCCCGATCAGTTCTATATTTTATGCCGCATATCCATGTGCGGTTGGTGCCGGAAAGTCATGCACCATGCCAGTGTCGTCGGTCTGAAATCCCGCGACCAGCTTTGCCAGGTTTGATGTCTCTTCATCCAGGGAGGTACAGGCTGCGGCTGTTTGTTCATACATCGCAGCGTTTTGCTGCTGTGCGGTTTCCAGCGTGCGCATTGCACCGTTCAGTTCGGAAATGCCCTGAGATTGTTCATCGGCCTGCTTGGCAATATCCCCCACATGTTCAGAGATGCTGCCAATGGACTGAATAATGGTCTGCAAGGATTCATTGTTTCGACCCACCAGTTTAACGCCATGAGCGACCTGGCTGCTGGACGCGGAAATCAACTCTTTGATTTCATGTGCCGCATCAGAGGATCGCAGTGCTAGCCCTCGCACCTCTGCTGCAACCACGGAAAATCCTAGCCCCGCTTCACCGGCGCGCGCAGCCTCAACACCTGCGTTGAGCGCCAAGAGGTTGGTCTGGAACGCAATGTCGTCAATCATCCCGGTGATCTGCGTGATCTTCGCCGATGTTTCAGCGATTGAGTCCATGGCTGTGACAGTATCACCAGCGATTTCGGAACTTTTCTTGGCGTTGCTGTTTACAGAAGTCACCAATGCCTCTGTTTCGCGCGCGCCGTTTGCAACCAGCTGAATTGTCGATGTCATTTCATTCAATGCTGTCGCTGTCTCTTCCAGTTGCATGGCCGAATGTTCCGTTCGCTGCGACAGATCGTTGGACGCGGTGGTGATCTCGCTCACGCCCTTGTCGATGCTATCGGCGGAGGTGCCAATGGCCGCGATCAGATTGTTCAGCTGCTCAACCGTGTTGTTGAAATCTTGCCGAAGCGGTTCGTATCGGCCGGGAAGGGCCTGATCGATCTTTGCATCCAATTGACCAGCGGCCAGGCATTGCAGCCCTTTTGCCAGGGAAGACACCACGTGATCCTGATCTTTTTGCTCTTCTTTTTGCGCCTGTTCCATGGCCGCTTTTTCCGCCAAACCTTGGCGAAGTGCCTCAATCGAAACGGCCATGTTGGCGATTTCATCTTTGCGCTTTGGCAGTGAGATCGGCGTGTGCACTTCGCCGGAAGACAGCGCGTTCACAGCAGACAGCATTTTGCTAAGAGGCTTTCGCACAAGCGACTGGCTGGAATAGAAAATTGTGATCAACGTCAGGACAAGCAGCATGCCACTTGTTGCCAGCTCTTCGTAGATGCTCTGCTTCACTGGTGTGATGAACACGTGCTCCGGGACGTCCATGACGACCACCCAAGTCTTGTTCATGCCGTAACCTGTGAAGGGATAGAATAGCCGTGTGGTGCCATCCGCTCGTTCGGTTTCAATCTGGAGAGAGCCAGTTTCGATGGCAGTGTTGAAAAGATCAGATCCTGGCCCGTCAAACGCGGTGGTGATCACCTCTGGATCGGGGTGGGCAAGCCATTTGCCCCCTTGGTCGATCAACATGACCTGGCCGCCATCAAATACCGACAGCGCGTTCACGAAGTCTGCGAGCTGATCGAGGATGATATCCACCCCAGCGACGCCGATGATCTGACCGCCAGCCTCCACAGGAACCGATACAGATGTCAGCAACCGGCCCTCATTGGACAGATAGGGTTCGGTGATCACGCTTTCACCGCTGACCTGCGGTAGGCGATACCATTCGGCCGTAGTGGTGGGATCGACATTGAAGGTTTCGAAATTCAGCCCGCCAGCGTCATTCTTCGTCCAATAGGGCGTGAACACGCCATCGGCATTTCGTCCATCCGTACCGGTTATGAAGTCTTCGGTTGCGCCATCGGGGATCGCAGACATCCAAGAGGAAAACACCATGTCATAGCGACCGGGAACACCCTTCATCAGATTGATGATATCTGAGGTCTTTGCCTCCCCGTCTGCCACCAATCCGGAAATCGCGCCGCCCAGTGCCGCCGCCGCTGATGTGGCTTCGGTCAATTCTGCTGCCAAATTCTGTGAAATATCGGAGGCCTGTTGCGTGGCTTGGGCCAGAACCTGGCTTTCGACGTCCGCGGACACCCGAAAGGCGGTGTAGGCGGTGAAGCACAAAACCAAGAGGGTAATGGCAATCGTAGTTGCGACCAGGAGCTTTCCTGAAATCGTCTTTAGGAGTGCTGTCATGGAGGGAATCCCATTGAGTACTTTTGTTCATCGCTCTGGATTTCACGGGGCGGTGAACAAAGCGTTGATGGGAGGCCAGGCAGCGGGTCTTTTGTTTGTCTATTTCAATGCAGTTGGCGCTATTGCACAAATGCGACAGACCGCCAGTTTCATTTTGCTGATATTATAGGCATACCGCTGGCCGTGTCTGCGCGTTGGAACAGGGGTTGCCTATGGACTAAGCACCCGAGCCTGCCCAGCAGAGGTGGGCATTTGCCGGATGGAAACTGTAAGCGCAGGCACAGGTTACCCGACGGACACGAAACCAGAGAGGCCAGTTTTCTGGTGTTCGATAACATGACAGTGAAATGCCCATTGACCGGGATTATCCGCTCTTACCAGGACATCGATGATCTCATCCTTCAAAAGCAACACAGTGTCCGTGTAGTTCGCGGGGATATGGCGCAGATTTGATCGGATCGGTTTGAACACCAGCCCATGCAAATGAATTGGATGCAGGTTTGGCGACTCATTCCGAAGGCGCAGGATGTAGGAATCTCCAAGCGCCATTGAGACAACGGGCCCGCCATTGGCAACGGCGTCGCCCTTCCACGGGTTTCGGTTGATTGACCAGAAAATATATCCGTTGGAGCCACAGAGGCCGTTGTTTGTCCCGTCGCCTTCCGGGGACCAGCCAAAGACGGTCTCTTCGATGTTTGATGTGGCGGGATCTGCGGCTTCGATCGGGTTTTTCGGCAGCGTGGGAATGTCGCCTGCTTGGCGAGACAGCGAATGGCCAATCGACCGCAGGCGGGCGATTTCAAAGGGGTAGTTTGTCCCAATCAAGCTGTTGAACAGCAGTTCTTCGCCTTCTTGATCGGGGGCAACAATCGCGACATCCACGCGCTGTCCGGGGCCAAGCCAGAGTGGGGCGTCTTTCGTTGGCCACGGGATCTCTTCGTTCACCGGGTGGCCGTCCCAGGCGATGATTTTTCCGGCCACTTCGGGGAAGTACAGTTTGTGAACGCGCGTTGTATCACTGACAACAAAGCGGAGCCTGATCAGCCCCCCTGCGGGCACGTCATAACTGGGTTCCTGCTGCCAGTTGGTTGTCCGGATGTTGCCAAACGTCCCGGCGCGCGCTGCACCACGTGCTGTGAAGTAAGGGAGCAGACTGCCATCTTCGGCCAGGCGAAAGTCCTTGAGATTGAGCGATATGTCCGCGTCGAATCCCTGGTCCTCGGCTTCGTCGACGATCAAAACACCTGTCAGGCCTTTGGCCATTTGCGACATGGTCATGCAATGCGGATGATACCAGTAGGTCCCGGCGTCAGGGGGCGTGAACCGGTATTGAAACGTCTCACCCTGTGCAATCGGCATTTGGGTTAGATAGGGCACACCATCCATATCGTTTGGAAGCCGTATACCGTGCCAATGCATGGTTGAGTAATCCGCCAAACCGTTGGTGTAGTTCAACGCCGCTGGCTGCCCTTGTTTCAGGCGCAAGATGGGGGGAGGCGCGTTGTCTGCAAGGCTAATCAGGCCGTTGGTCGGTTTGGGTCCGAAATTGAACGCTGTTTCGCGGGATTGCAGGTGGATCTCTTGCGCAGCTGATGTCCAAGAGGTTGCAAATGCGCCTGTGCCTCCGGCAACGGCACAGGCTGTGCCTGCCAGAAATTGTCTGCGAGAAAGCCCAACCATGACGTCTCCAAATGCATAAGCAACAAACACGCAAACGAGTAACAGGCGGGATTTCCTTATTGAAGGGAATTTGCCGCGCTAAACTGCCGCAAACGGTAGGTTAACTGCTGTGGTACTATTCTCTATAGAGATCTTGCACCTCTGACAGTTATCGTATACCGCGGTATGCAAATACACCTGGCGCGATGTCAGGACCTCCAGATGGACGTCACCATCGTCTGAACACATAGCAAAACGAGTTAGCCATGAGCCTCTACACAGCCTACCTCGAAGAAATCGAAGACCGTAAAGCCCAAGATCTCCACCCAAAGCCCATTGATGATGGGGCGTTGGTCAGTGAGCTGATCGAGCAGATCAAAACGGATGGGCATCCACACCGCGACGACTCTCTTCAGTTTTTCATCTACAACACCCTGCCTGGCACGACCAGCGCGGCCGGTGTGAAGGCTGCGTTCCTGAAAGAGATCATTTTGGGGCAAGCCGTTGTTGCAGAGATTTCCCCAGATTTTGCGTTTGAGCTGCTCTCGCACATGAAAGGTGGGCCGTCCGTCGCCGTTCTTCTGGACCTTGCGCTTGGAAATGATGAGGGCACCGCTGCACAGGCCGCAGATGTGCTGAAAACCCAAGTGTTCCTGTATGAGGCCGATACGGATCGACTGGCCAAAGCTCTGGCTGATGGCAATGGCTTCGCGAAGTCGATTTTGGAAAGCTATGCCAAGGCTGAATTCTTCACCAAGCTGCCAGATATCGACGAAGAAATCGAGGTCGTGACCTACATCGCTGCAGAAGGCGACATTTCGACCGATTTGCTGTCTCCGGGCAATCAGGCACATTCGCGTTCCGACCGTGAATTGCACGGCAAATGCATGATCTCGCCCGAAGCCCAGGTGGAAATTCAGGCGCTGCAGAAAAAACACCCGAACGCCCGTATCATGCTGATCGCGGAAAAAGGCACCATGGGTGTCGGCTCCTCTCGCATGTCCGGCGTGAATAACGTCGCTCTTTGGACCGGCAAACAGGCAAGCCCCTATGTGCCGTTTGTGAACATTGCACCTGTTGTTGCAGGGACCAACGGTATTTCCCCGATCTTCCTGACCACAGTGGGCGTGACGGGTGGTATCGGCCTGGACCTGAAAAACTGGGTCAAGAAAACTGACGCAGACGGCAACACTGTTACGGATGCCAATGGCGATCCGGTGTTGGAGCAAGCCTATTCTGTCGAAACCGGCAAAGTGCTCACCATCAATACAAAGACCAAAAAGCTCTATGATGGTGATCAAGAGCTCGTTGATGTGTCCTCGTCTTTCACCCCTCAAAAGGTAGAATTCATGAAGGCAGGCGGTTCTTACGCTGTTGTTTTCGGCAAAAAGCTGCAGACATTTGCGTGTGAAGCGTTGGGTGTCGAACTGCAATCGGCTTATGCTGCGTCAAAAGAAGTATCCGTCGAAGGCCAGGGCCTCACCGCGGTTGAAAAGATCTTCAACCGCAATGCACGTGGCGCAACACCGGGCAAGACCCTGCACGCAGGATCGGATGTTCGTGTTCGCGTGAACATTGTGGGCTCGCAGGACACCACCGGTCCGATGACAGCCCAAGAGCTGGAGGCAATGGCCGCCACCGTTCTGTCGCCGTCGGTGGACGGTGCCTACCAATCCGGCTGTCACACCGCATCTGTTTGGGATCTCAAGGCACAGGCCAATATCCCCAAGTTGATGAGCTTCATGAACAACTTTGGTTTGGTAACCGCCCGCGATCCACAGGGCGAATACCATGCGATGACCGACGTTATTCACAAGGTTCTCAATGACATCACGGTCGACGACTGGGACGTTATCATCGGGGGCGATAGCCACACCCGCATGTCCAAAGGTGTCGCCTTTGGTGCAGACTCCGGCACTGTTGCTCTGGCGCTGGCCACTGGCGAGGCCACCATGCCGATCCCGGAATCTGTGAAGGTGACCTTCAAGGGCACGATGGCGGATCACATGGATTTCCGCGACGTTGTCCACGCCACGCAAGCGCAGATGTTGAAACAGCACGGTGGCGAGAACGTCTTCCAGGGCCGCATCATCGAAGTGCACATCGGCACGCTGCTCGCGGACCAGGCCTTCACCTTCACCGACTGGACTGCGGAGATGAAGGCAAAAGCCTCTATCTGTATTTCCAACGACGACACCCTCATTGGATCGTTGGAGCTGGCAAAGTCGCGCATTCAGGTGATGATCGACAAAGGTATGGAAAACGCTGCAGGCACACTGCAGGGGCTGATTGACAAAGCCGACAAGCGTATCGCCGAGATCAAATCTGGTGAAAACCCAGCGCTCACGCCCGACCCGACTGCCAAGTATTTCGCCGAGGTTGAAGTAGACCTGGATCAGATCATCGAGCCAATGATTGCTGACCCTGACGTGAACAATGCCGATGTGGCCAAACGCTACACCCACGACACCATCCGCCCAATTTCTTACTACGCGGCGGAGAAGAAAGTGGATTTGGGCTTTGTCGGATCCTGCATGGTGCACAAGGGTGACATGAAAATTGTGGCCCAGATGCTGAAGAACCTGGAGAAACACTCCGGCAAGGTCGAATTCAAAGCACCTCTGGTGGTTGCTGCGCCGACCTACAACATCATTGATGAAATGAAGGCCGAAGGGGATTGGGAAATCCTGCAGCGCTATTCCGGGTTTGAATTCGACGACTTCATGCCAAAGAGCAAAGCCCGCACGGAGTATGAGAACATCCTTTATCTCGAGCGTCCTGGCTGCAACCTTTGCATGGGTAACCAGGAAAAGGCGGCGAAGGGTGACACCGTTCTGGCGACCTCGACCCGCTTGTTCCAAGGGCGCGTCGTGGAAGACAGTTCCGAGAAAAAGGGTGAGTCGCTGCTGGCATCGACACCTGTTGTGGTCCTGTCAGCCATCCTCGGACGGACGCCCACGCTGGAAGAGTACAAAGCCGCCGTCGAAGGCATCGACCTGACGAAATTTGCACCACCGATTGAAAAACCGGCTGGCGCAAAGTCTGTTCATTTCTAAGGCATCCAGAACCGAAAGCTCTAAACACCCCTCTGATTTCAGAGGGGTGTTTTTTTCCGCTACCGCGCTGCTGGGATCGTCGGGCTTTTGGGCAAGAGATCGGCTGCGCCCGTTCGGTTGGATAAGATCCAGTCCCGCACGACTTGCGCTTCATCTGTCAGCGGTTTGGTTTTTGACCACACAAGATAAAACCCGTTGCCCGTCTTCCACGCCCAATCCGTGCGGGCCGCTAACAGATTTTGTTGCACCAAGGGGGCGACCAGGTGGTGCCAGCCAAAGGCAAATCCTTCCCCAGCCATCGCAGCCTGTAATACCAGCGCATAGTCATTTAACCGCAAACCGCTGCGTGGTGGAATTTCACCTACGTCGAAGGCGCGGAACCATTGCTCCCATGACGGGCGCTGGCGGATGGGTTCTTCCAGGTGGATCAACCGTTGGCTCAGTAAGCCCGGCACATTGCGTAGGTTGACTGCGCTCTGCATCACACGTGGCGCAGCAACGGGGTAGATGATTTCATCCGCCAACAGCGCGGCCTCGCAGTCAGGCCAGGTGCCGCTGCCCAGTCGCACCGCGAGGCTGATGGTTTCGAGGCTCAGATCTGGTTCACGATCACTGGATTGCAGTCGCAGATCGACCGCTGGATGTGATGTTTGGAACTCTCGCAGTTTTGGCAGCATCCAGTAATTGTTGAAGGCCGATGAAGCGTTCAATGTGACGTGGTCGTTGCTGTTTGTCTGCCGGATGCTGGTTGCAGAATCCGCCAAGAGTTCAAACGCCCGCGTCACATCCGCGAAGAGCCGTTTTCCTGCATTGGTTAGATCAATCCGACGGTGGCTGCGATGGAACAGCGCCACGCCAAGGTTTGTTTCAAGCTGCTTGATCGATGCGCTAACGGCAGGTTGCTGAACGTTCAATTCATCTGCGGCAAGAGTGAATGACCCGCAGCGTGCAGCAGCTTCGAAGACAACAAGATGCCTCGGTGAGGTGAGATGGTTCCAGGGTTTTCGCATAATTTCAATTTATCCAAAGAATTGGTTTTTTCAATCGTCACAGAGTTGGTGGCGCGGGTTAGCTGTGGTGTATCAAATTGGAAAGGTCCAGAACGGTGAGACGGTCAAGATCCTCTCGGCAGCGCAATCAAAGCTCCACCGCACCAGTGCAATCGCCCTTTATCAGCCGTGTGCTGCCCTTTTTTGATGTTCTGGATGAGGAACAGCTGACCCGGCTTGAACGTCAGGTCGATTGGCTGATCCAAGACGTCGGCATCGCGTTTCGTGATGATCCAGAGGCATTGGCGCTGTGGCGCCGCGAGGGGGCCACGGTTGACGGCGATCGTGTGCGCGCTCCGGCAGACTGGATCCGGAACCTATGTGCTAAGGCGCCTAGGGAATTCACACAGGTGGCGCGAAATCCAAAGCGCTCTGTTTCCATTGGCGGGAGTAGCCAGGTGTTTGCTCCGATTTACGGCGCGCCTTTTGTTCGCGATCTAGAGCAGGGCAGACGCTACGGTGATCTGGCGTCGTTTCAGGATCTGGTCCGGTTGACCTATATGCATCCAAATTTGCATCACAGTGGTTTTGTGACCTGTGAACCCTGCGACGTCCCTGTCAGCAAGCGGCATCTGGATATGTTGTTTGCACATATGACACTGTCAGACAAACCGCATCTTGGCGCCATCACTGAAATGAGCCGCGCCCAGGACAGCGTTGATATGGCTGAGATTTTATTTGGTGCAGAGATGATGGAGCAGCACTGCGTCATCATGGGCAATGTGAACACGAACTCTCCGCTATTGGTGGACCGGGTCGTGACCGAGGCGGCCCGTGTCTATAGCAGCAGAGGGCAGGGGATGATCGTGGTGCCCTTTATCCTTACCGGGGCAATGGGCCCTGTTTCGACGGCGGCATCAGTGGCACAGGCCATGGCAGAAGCGATGATGGTATGCGCCTACATCCAACTGATCCGGCCTGGCGCACCATTTGTGTTGGGGAATTTCCTGTCCTCAATGTCGTTGAAATCTGGCGCGCCGACCTTTGGGATGCCGGAACCTGTGGTCTCCAACTACGCGATCGGGCAATTGGCCCGTCGGGCTGGCCTGCCGCTGCGCTGCGGTGGGTCACTGACAGCCTCAAAGATCGAAGATGCGCAGGCCGCATACGAAAGCGCGGACTCGATGCATTCGACCATGCTGGCCGGTGCAAGTTTTGTGTTGCACGCCGCCGGCTGGCTGGAAGGGGGGCTTTGTGTTGGGTTTGAAAAGCTCATCATGGATGCCGATCGGCTTGGATCCTATCAGAAAGTGCTGAGCCAGGGTCTTGATACCTCCGACGAAGCATTTGCGAGAGACGCGTATCAGGAAGTGGATCCGGGCGGGCATTTTCTGGGTTCGGCCCATACGATGCGGAACTATCAAGATGCATTCTATGAACCGCATCTAAGCGACAGCGAGAATGTCGAGAGTTGGGAGGAGCAGGGGTCTAATGACATGCGACAGAGAGCGCATGCGAGATGGAAAAAGATGCTTGCCGACTACCAACCCCCGGACATGGACATCGCCATACGCGAGGAACTTTCGGCCTTTGTGGCCAAACGGAAAGAAGAACTCCCGGATGCGTGGTATTGATGCGACTGTGGTCCAACACGCGTCAGGCTGCATTGCAGGTCGGGCAACTGCAACTGACCAGGATACAGAAAATAGCCGCAAACGGCACCAACGGCTCACATAAGGAGGTCTCCCTTGCCTGAGATTCAAAAAGACGAAACGTCGACAGGAAAACCGCTCCCCTCCCATGCAAAAGTTGTCGTCATCGGTGGCGGCGTCGTGGGCTGCTCAATTCTGTTCCATTTGGCGAAATTTGGTTGGAAAGACGTCGTCCTGCTGGAACGGGATGAGCTGACGTCGGGGTCCAGCTGGCACGCCGCGGGACAGATACATACCATCAGTTCAGATCCCAATATTTCTCGTCTGCAAAGTTATACGATTGATTTGTATAAGGAGATCGAGGAGACCTCTGGCCATTCGGTTGGGCTGCATATCACTGGCGGGTTTTATGCGGCGTCGACCAAGGAATGGTATGATTATCTCAAACGTGAGCGGTCCAAAGCACGGTATATGGGCCTGCACCAGGAGTTTATCTCACCTTCGGAGCTTGCTGAGCGCCACCCGCTGATTGATCCCAAACACTACTACGCCGCGCTTTGGGATGATCAAGACGGGGATTTGGATCCGTCTGGTGCGACCTATGCGTTTGCAAAATCTGCCCGTGTTCATGGTGCGCAGTATTTCACCCATTGCGGCGTTACGGCGATGGCGCAGCGTCCTGACGGCAGCTGGGACCTGACAACTCCAAAAGGTCAGATCAATGCGGAAATGGTGGTCAACTGTGGGGGCCTTTGGGCGCGGGAGGTTGGGCAGATGTCAGGCATTCCTCTGCCTGTTCAGCCGATGGAGCACCATTATCTGATCACAGAGACGATCCCCCAAATCGCAGAGCGTATGTCCAACATGGGCGAGGCGGGACGGTTGCCCGCTGGTATCGACTATGAGGCCAACATTTACTTCCGACAGGAACGTCAGGGCATGTTGCTTGGCACCTATGAGCCAAAATCAACGCCGTGGAAGGTGAATGGCACCCCTTGGGACTTTGGCCATGAATTGCTGCAGCCCGACCTTGATCGGATCGCGGACCGGTTGGAGATGTCTTTCGACCGGATTCCCACCATCGGGCAGGTGGGCATCAAGGATATGATCAACGGGCCCTTCACATTCGGCCCTGACGGCAACCCCATGATCGGGCCTGTTCCCGGTATGAAGAACTACTGGGTTGCGGTCGGTGTCATGGCTGGTTTTTGTCAGGGTGGCGGCGTTGGTCTGACCATGGCGGAGTGGATGATCGATGGCGAGCCTTCGATCGATGTTTGGGCAATGGATGTGGCGCGGTTTGGTGAGTTCGCCACGCCAGACTGGGGAACCATCAAATCGTCGGAGAATTATGAACGTCGCTTCGTGATGACCTTCCCGAACGAAACCCTGCCAAAAGGTCGATTGCAGAAGACCACAGCGCTTTATGATCGTCTGACCCAGAAGGGTGCCATTATGGGCCAAGGTTTTGGTTTGGAGCATGCTCTTTGGTTTGCAGATGGGCCCGACGATGCCCATGAGGATCCGACATTTGAGCGCAATCGAAGCCATGATTATGTCGCGCGGGAGGTGTCTGCTGTTCAACAGGGTGTTGGCGGCATCGAAATTGCCAACTTTGCAAAACACGAGTTCAAAGGCGCAGGCGCTCGTGCGCATCTCGATCGGATCATGGCCGGATTTGTTCCGAAACCGGGACGATTGACCCTGTCGCCAATGCTGACGGAGAAAGGCAAACTCTACGGTGATTTGACCATCGCCTGTTTGGCTGAAGACCATTTTATGTTGCTTGGCTCGGGGGCCATGCAAGAAGCACATCGGCGTTGGTTCGAAAAGGATCTGCCAGCTGATATAAGCTACCAAAATGTCTCCGACGACTGGCACGGCATTGCACTGTCAGGGCCAAAGTCGCGGGAGTTGTTGCAGCGGATCACGCGCGATGATGTCTTGGCAGCGTCGTTTAAGTTTCGCGATGTGCGCCAAACCGTTGTCGCCGGGGTTCCCGTGCTTTTGAACCGGATCAGTTTCTCGGGCGAACTGGGGTTCGAGATCTATTGCAAACCCCACTACCTAATGCGACTGGCCGCCTCCATTGAAGACGCAGGTAAGGATCTCGGCTATCGCTGGTACGGTGCGCGTGCTTTGATGTCTATGCGCCTGGAGAAGGGCTGGGGTGTTTGGACATTGGAATTCAGACCTGATTTCAACGCTGTAGAAAGCGGTATGGATATCTTCATCAATTGGAACAAAGAGTTCGTTGGCAAAGCCGCGACCCGAAAATTCCAAGAGCAGGGCGCTGACAAGCGATTGGTGACGGTGGCCATTGATGTGGACGGCATCGATGTTTCCAACGACGAGGCGATCCTGAAAGATGGTCAGGCGGTTGGGTATGTCTCCTCGGGTGGATATGGGCACCGAACCGGACAATCGATGGCAATGGGTTACGTCGACAGCACAGTCGCGGCTGCGGGCACCACGCTGCAAGTTGAAATCCTGGGTGAATTTTATGCGGCCACTGTTTTGTCCGGGCCTGCGTATGACCCAAATGGTGACCGAATGCGCGGCTAAACACGCGGTTTAAGCCAGCTCGCAAAAGGCTTTGGGAAACAGCTTTCGCCTTAGCGAAAGCTGCTTCTCTGCAGTACTGGCGTGACACCGTAGGCGGCTTTGTAGACCCGTGAAAAATGGCCAGGGCTTTCAAACCCGCAAGATAAGGCGATATCCGTCACTGATGCCTCGGTCTGAACCAAAAGGTTGCGGGCGCGTTCCAGACGGATTTCCGTATAGTATTTCTTTGGGGAACTGTTCAGATACTTGCCAAATAGCCGCTCCAACTGGCGGGTTGAGATCCCGAGTTCAGTGGCGATCACGCTTGGTGAAACGGGTGTTTCGATGGTCTCTTTCATCCGTTGGATGGCGTGTACCAGATGGGCGTTGCGCATCCCGTTTCGTGATTGCAGCGAAACGCGTTGTTCTGCTGTTGCATTGCGCACAGCATTGTAGACCATCTGATCAGCCACAGAGACTGCCAGATCGTTGCCGTGATCTCGTTCAATCAAATGCAGCATCAAGTCGGCTGTGGCTGTCCCGCCCGATGCGGTCATGTGTTTTTCATCAGCCACAAAGACGTTGCGCACCAGGTTCACTTCCGGAAAGGCCTCCATGAAGCTGTCGTGGTATTCCCAATGTATCGCGGCCTGCAGTTCATCCAGTAGGCCGCCCTCTGCAAGTATCCAGGCCCCTGAACACAACGCCCCGACTGCCACGCCCCTGGATTTCGCGCGTCGCAGTGCGGTCAACAGCGGTTTGGTCACATGCTTGCGCATGTTGATGCCAGAGAGGGCAAACAGATGATCACAGCGCTCTATCTCGTCGAACCGACTATGGACCAATGTGACCGATCCGTTTGAACAGGTCGCGGTTTCACCGTTCTCGGAGGCAAAGGACCAGGCATATAGCTCTTGTTCACTGACCAGATTGGCAATCCTAAGGGGTTCGACCGCGCAGGAAAACGCGAGGTGCGAAAATTCCTCGATCAGCAGAAAGGTAAACTGTGTTGTCATGTGTCAGGTGTTCCAGCGGTGTCGGCGGAACGAATTGGCGCCGCCGACACGGGGTTTGTTTCGTTTAGTTTGACGCAGCTGCGCGGGCGGCGTCTAGCCAGCTGTCGTAGGTTGCGCGATTGTTTGCGATCCAGCTATCGACGTGGCGATCAATGTCCGCTGAATCATCTTCGCCATCCGCAACCAGTTTGTTTTGCGCGGAAATGTCATTGATGCTGATTTGAGCGACCTCAAACAACTTGCCAGCCGCTGGATTGGCCGCGAGAAAGTCATCCGTGGCAACCACCCGAATGCTATCAACGGCGAAACCGAGATCCTTGCCATTGAAGGTGGTTTCCGCAGTTGCCCCATCCGGCAGTGATGAATACGGCACGGACAGCCATTCGACATCTTCACCAGGCACCAGAGCGCCAGACACCCAGTAAGGTGTCCAGGTGTAGTAGAGGATGTTTTCTCCCGCTGCATTTCGAGCAATTGAGTCTGCCATGATGGCGTTATATGCGCCTTGATTGTGTGCAATCGTGTCGCGCAGGCCAAATTCGCTTAGCTGGTGTTCGATGACACGTTCGCAGCCCCAACCGGGGGCACAGCCTGCCAGGTCGGCTTTGCCGTCACCATCGGCATCAAACATGGCTGCATTTTGTGGATCCTTCAGATCGCCCAGGTTCTGAATTCCGGCATCATAGGCTGATTTGTTAATTAAATACCCTTGCAGCGCGCCGTCGATCAGGTTGCCGACTTTTTCCAACACATCGTCGCCGCCGGATTCTTGGAAAAACGTGTCATGGAGGTTGTTCCAATGAACCGCTGTGAAATCACCGTCGCCGGTGCCAAGCGCCAGATGGATGGTCTGATATTCCACTTCTTGCGGTTCGGCGATGCTGTAGCCGAGATCTTCTAGCGCTCTGAACAGCACACGGTGCTGGAAAATTTCTTCAACAGACGGTGCCATGACGGGGCGTACGGTTGTGCCAGCCCCGGGCATATCCGCGCCGAAGGCATGTGACGCGAGCAATGTGGACGCCATCAATGTGGCGCACGCGGTTTTTCTGAACATGTAGTTTTCCTCCCTTAGGTGTTCAGTTGAATGTTTAGGATTTTCCGATGGCCCGCATCACAAGGCCCACAGGTCCGGACTGCCACCAATGGCGGTGTCCCCGTGCGCGGCCGGATTGGCCCATACCTTGTGTGATGCGATCCAAAACGATTGCGAGGATGACGATGCCGAGCCCGCCAACAAGCGCTTTGCCGGCGTCCAGTCGGCCCATCGCGCGCAGCACCTCATTGCCCAGTCCCTTGACTGAAATCATCGAGGCGATCACCACCATGGACAGCGACAGCATGATGGTCTGGTTGACGCCTGCCAGAATGGTTGGTGTCGCAAGGGGCAATTCAACCTTGAACAGGATCTGCCGGGGTGAGGCGCCAAACGCGCGCGCTGCTTCGACAACGCTTGGGTTCACGCCGCGGATGCCAAGTGATGTCAGCCGGATTAGTGGGGGGAAGCGCGAAAATGATCGTGACGATCACACCGGAGACATTGCCAATCCCGATCAACATGACGACCGGTACCAGATACACAAAGGCAGGAATGGTCTGCATGGTATCCAGCACAGGCCGCATTGCGGCTTCCATGCGATCGTTTTTGCCGGCAACAATTCCCAAAGGCAGACCAATCACAAAACACAGGATGACCGCAGAGACGACAATCGCCAGCGTTGTCATGGCCAAGCTCCATGCATTGGGAGCAAGAAAGCCGAGCGCAAACATCGCCACGGCGACGACCGCCGCGACCCGACGCCCAGCTGACTGCCAGGCAATCAGCACGATGAGACACAGCATGATGATGGGGGGTACGGCATTGAGTGCCGTATCAATGCCGATGATCAGGTCGTTGAAAACCTGTTTGATGGGTTGAATGATCCCGCGATTGGCGATGGCCCATTGCTTGATCCCATCGGCGGTATCCGCAAGCCCCAAGTCGACGGATGAAAACGGATCGAGCAGGCTGAAGGTTTGATCTGACATATGCGTTGCTCCTTATTGACCTGCGCCCACGGCGCTATCGCCGTGGCCTTGGATGCCGCGCAAAAGGGAGTTTTTGGTCACAATGCCGACTGTTTTCCCGTCGGCTTTCACGACAACGGGGTGTTTGGTGGAAATCGAGAGTGTGACGAGTTCATCAAGTGAGTGATCTGGATGGGCTTCGGGCCAGGCATCTGTATTGGTGGGGCCGTTTCTCTGCTCGAATTGCTCCAATGGTGTCATGATTTTTGCAGCAGACACGAGGTCCAGCTTGGAGATGCCAGCCACAAAGTCTGCCACATAGTCGTCCGCAGGGTTGGTGACGATATCCTCTGGCGTGCCGACCTGGATCAGCGCCCCGTCTTTCATGATGGCGATGCGGTGACCGATACGGATCGCCTCATCCAAGTCATGGGTGATGAACAGCGTGGTTTTCTGCATTTCCGCGGACAGGGACATGAATTTGTCCTGCAACTGACGCCGGATCAGTGGGTCAAGTGCTGAAAATGGCTCGTCCATGAGCAAAATAGACGGGTCTGCAGCGATGGCGCGGGCCAGCCCCACCCGTTGTTGCATCCCACCGGACAGCTCATCTGGGTATTTCTGATCCCAGCCGTTCAAGTCCACGGCATCGATGGCCCGCATTGCAGTCTCGCGCCGTTCAGCGGCATCATGACCACGGACTTCCTGGCTGAAGCACACGTTGTCCAACACGGTGCGATGCGGCATCAGGGCCATGTTCTGAAAGACCATGCCGATTTTTTCGGCTCTCAGTTGCCGTAAACTGCGGTCGGACAGGGCGTTTATGTCTTGGTTTTCAATGAAGAGTTGTCCGGAGGTCGGTTCGATCAGCCGATTGATATGTCGAATCAAAGTTGATTTGCCGGAACCAGAGAGACCCATGATGCAGAAGATCTCGCCGCGTCTCACCTGAAAGGTAGCGTCTTGCACGCCTACAACGCAGTCGAAGCGATCTCTGACTTCTAACTTGCTAATCACATGATTTTTAACAGCTTCCATGGCTTCTTTGGATCTCTTCCCAAAGATCTTCCATAGGTTTCTGCAATCAATCACTGCCGTATCGTCGTCTTGTGGCACTGCGGTCTCCCTCCCGATATTTCATTTTGTATACTATGAATTTTTCACTTGTACACAAAATGTATTTTGAAATAACACAAACTGCATGTTGTAGTTGCTGCTGCGGTCTAGGGGCGTCATCTTGGACAAACTGAACCGCACGCAACGATGGAGATGACAATGAAAGACGCGTCCAAACGCAGAAAAGCGGAGCTCTATGGTCACTTGAAAACGGCCATCATGACGCTTGTTTTGCGTCCGGGTACCGATTTGGACGAGGCTAAACTGTCAGAAGAGTTTGAATTGTCCCGAACTCCGCTGCGTGAAGTTCTGCGGCAGCTGGCCGGGGAAGGGTATGTTGACCTGCGCGAAAACCGTGGCGCACGAGTGGGCGAGATGTCCCACATGACCTTGCGAGATTTTTTTCTGGCAGCACCGATGATGTACGGCGCGGTTTTGCAGTTGGCGGCGAAAAACGCCACGCCAGAGCAGATCCAAGATCTGAAAACCGCGCAGGAGCAGTTCAAGGCGACTTTGCGGTCTGGGACCGGGGCGGAGCGCGCGATGGCGAACAACCGGTTCCATGAAATCACCGGTGAGATGGCAGACAACATCTATCTTGCGCCGTCGTTTCAGCGGCTGCTGATCGATCACGCGCGCATCGGGATGACGTTCTATCGGCCGACAGATCGTCAGATGATGGAGAACCTAGACGAAGCAAGTGCCCAGCACGATGCGATCATTGCTGCGATTGAAGCAGGGGATGAAGCGGCAGCTGGGCAGCTGGCAAGTGATCATTGGAACCTGTCGCGCGATCAGATCGAGTTGTTCGTCATGCCATCCGGGCTTGACGTTCCGCTTGGGACGGTTGCGCGCAAAACCCCTGCATGAGGACGCAGATGACCCCTATTTTTAAATTCGAAGGGATTTATACGCCCGTCGTAACACCCTACCAAGAGGATGGTCGCGTCAACTGGGACGCACTTTCACAGGTGATCGAATACCTTATTGAGGCTGGCATACACGGCCTGATCTCTGGCGGATCGACCGGTGAAAACTACGCGCAAACAGTGGATGAGCGTCTTGAGCTGGCCCGTTTTACCCATAAACAGCTGGATGGTCGGTTGCCTCTGGTGGTTGGAACCGGTGCGATGTTGACGGAGGATTCCGTGGCGCTGGCATCGGGTGCGCGGGAACTGGAGGCTGCTGCGATCCTTTTGGCATCGCCGCCATATTCGGTCCCAACAGATCGCGAAAATGCTCTGAACGCGCTGGCCATCGATAAGGCGGCAGACCTGCCAATCATGCTTTATAACTATCCGCATCGGACAGGCACGATGATGGGTGAAGAGTTTCTGGACCGGGTTGGACGGTCTAGGCAGCACACCTATAAATTCCTTATCATTCGTATTGGCTTGTGCTTCATTTCCAGCAAAACAACATGCTGGGGTGTGAAAATGGCGCGTTCGGACATGAGCGATCTGGAGTGGGAGTTCATCAAGGCAGTCTTGC
>NZ_JAJDWC010000041.1 GCF_022825805.1 Phaeobacter sp. | reverse complement strand
ACCTCAGACGACCGCGCCGCCGATCTGCCCGTCTGGACACATCTCTACAATTGGCACAGACCACACGCGGCCCTAAAATCAAAACCACCAATCAGCCGGTTACGATTAAATCGGAACAACCTATTGAGGCTCCACAGCTAGTCAATCATTTGGTGCATTTGCTACCTAAGACCGTTGGTGACAGCAGCTATACCCGTACTGGCGTCGCCCCCGCTGGCCCTGCAACATCTTCTGACACACATGATGACCGGGCGCTGAGATTGCGCCGTCATCTTTCTCCAAATACTCAAAATCAAAGGCCAGATCAAAATCCAGATCAAAGTCCAGTAGCGCTCAGCTGCGTTGATCCTTGGGAGAGCCCATCACCACATAGGTCGTGATCGCCGTGACATAGGGCGAGGTGCCCAGAATGTCGGTGTGAAACCGCTTGTAGCTCGGCAGATCCGCACATTCGACCCGCAGGAAATACTCGATGGTGCCAGTGATATTGTGGCACTCCACCACCTCCGGCGCCTCGGCCATGGCCCGTTCAAAAGCCTGCTGCGCCTCTTTGGTGTGCTCGCCCAGTCCGACGCCGATATAGGTGACAAACCCCAACCCCATCGCCTGACGATCCAGCACCGCACGATAGCCGGTGATGACGCCGCGGCGCTCCAGTTCCTGCACCCGGCGCAAACAGGCCGAAGGCGACAGCCCCACGCGTTCAGCCAGATCGAGGTTGCTGATACGCCCATCTCGGCTCAGCTCCTGCAATATCTGCTGGTTTATTCGATCCATTTTCATCATTGATTGCACAAATAGCGGCATCTTGCACAAAAACGCAATTTCATTCCTCATTCGGCGCGTCATTCTCCGCGTCATGACTTACGAACTATTCCTCGCGCTCGTCGCTTTTGTGTTTGGCACCGTTTTCACCCCTGGGCCCAACAACCTCATGTTGATGGCCTCTGGTGCCAACTTCGGCTTCCGCCGCACCCTGCCCCATTTGGCGGGCGTCGCTATCGGATTTCCTCTGATGATCCTGCCTGTTGGCCTGGGGGTCATGCAGCTGTTTGATCGCTTTCCCCCTTTGACCACCGTGATGACCGTCGCATCAGTGATCTATATGACCTGGCTCGCGTGGAAAGTGGCCAATGCCGCACCACCCGCAGAGGGAGAGGCAGACGCCACACCGCTGAGCTTCCTGCAGGCCTGTGCGTTTCAATGGGTGAACCCCAAGGCCTGGGCCTGGCGCTTGGGGCCATCACGCTTTATGCTGCCAGCCGCGATCTGAGCGCGATTGCATGGGTGTCAGGCACCTATCTCTGTGTCGGCTGCCTGTCGGCTTCGACTTGGACGGTGCTTGGCCAACAATTGCGCCGGCTGCTGACCAAGCCCGCACAATTGCGCGCCTTCAACTACACGATGGCCGCGGTCCTGATGGCCTCGCTCGTTGCCATCCTGCTGCAGCAGTAAACTATTTCAGCGGCAGGCAGATTTCCGTCAGCAGCTCCTCCGGAGCCACGACCTGCGGATCGTTGAGATAGATCTCGAAACACGGCTGGTCCGCAGGCTCTTCCCCGGCCTGCGGCAACCAGGAACCGAACAAATCACCATAGGCGCCGTGAATTCCCGAATATGGCCCCTTATAGGTCATCACTGCCATGCGCCCTGCGGGCAATTCGACCGCCTCCAGCCCCTCTGGCATCTGCGCCAGATCGGTCGAGGCACCCGCAAAACTGCGCAATTCGCTGTCCGGCACCTCATCCGGGATATCCAGATACACTCCAATAGCTTCGCGCATCTGCGGCCAGAGATCTCTTGAGGCGCAAATGGCTGCGAACTTCTGGAAACTGCGTCCAATTTCGCCATAGGGCCCTTTATGTGCCACCGCAGCCAGGGTGCGGGCGGGTTCATTTCGGATTTCAACGGGATACATGGGACGTCCTTTCTTCAATACATGCTGTTCCAAAGGCAGATACCGCCCGCTTTTGCGAAAGGCGCCGGGCGTGGCACCATAAGTCTCGGCAAACGCGCGCGAAAAGGACCGCATGTTGGGATAGCCCACCGAACAGGAAATTTGCTCGATCGTCTGGTCTGACTGCACCAAAGCCATCGCCGCCCGATGCAACCGGATTCGGCGCACCATCTGCGCGCAGGTCTCTCCGGTCAGCGCCCGAAACACCCGGTGCCAGTGAAAGCGCGACATCGCCGCGACATCCGCCAGAGCTTCCAGCGAAAGATCCCCAGCCGGATTGTCGTAGATGTAGGTCAACACCCTGAGAATACGGTCTTCATACGATTGGGCCATTCAAACCAAGTCCTTTTCTGCCGCTCTCTGAATGCCACAGGCCCTATTCACAAATCTTGCTGAGTTGCATCTACGGCCCGGTAAGGTCATATATCAGGCAAACCGCTCAAGTGAGACGACATGACTCAATACCTGGACTTTGAAAAACCGCTTGCCGAAATCGAAGGCAAAGCCGAAGAGCTCCGCGCATTGGCACGGGCCAATGAAGAGATGGATGTCACCGAAGAGGCCGCCGCGCTCGACAGCAAGGCCGCGCAGCTGCTGGTCGATCTTTACAAGGATCTGACACCATGGCGGAAATGCCAGGTGGCCCGGCATCCCGAACGGCCGCATTGCCGCGACTACATTGACGCGTTGTTCACCGAATTCACGCCGCTGGCCGGGGATCGCAACTTTGCTGACGACCTCGCTGTTATGGGTGGGCTTGCGCGTTTCAATGACCAGCCCGTTATGGTGATTGGCCATGAAAAAGGCTCAAACACAAAGGCCCGCATCGCGCATAACTTTGGCATGGCCCGTCCCGAAGGCTACCGCAAAGCCATCCGCCTGATGGAAATGGCCGGTCGCTTTGGCCTCCCCGTTGTGACACTGGTGGACACCGCCGGTGCCTACCCCGGCAAAGGTGCCGAGGAACGCGGCCAATCCGAAGCCATCGCCCGCTCCACCGAAATGTGCCTGAAAATCGGTGTGCCGTTGATCTCCATCATCATCGGCGAAGGCGGATCCGGTGGCGCCGTTGCATTTGCCACCGCCAACCGTGTCGCCATGCTGGAGCACTCGATCTACTCCGTTATCTCGCCCGAAGGTTGCGCCTCCATCCTGTGGAAAGACGCCGAGAAAATGCGCGAAGCTGCCGAAGCACTGCGCCTGACAGCCCAAAACCTCAAAGAGCTGGCTGTGGTTGACCACATCATCCCAGAACCGCTTGGGGGCGCGCATCGTGATACGGCCGCGGCGTTTACATCTGTGCGGGCCACACTGGCGGATATGCTCAAGGAACTGGGTGACAAGGACGCCGCCGAGTTGATCAAGGACCGCCGCCAGAAATTCCTCGAAATCGGCTCCAAAGGGCTGGCAGCCTGATCCACGCGTCAGGCCTGTTAAATTCATCCCCCGTCAGACACGCTCTGGCGGGGGATTTTATATGGTGACCAGAGAGCCGCCCTGCCCCGAACGCTCCGTCAGATGTCACCCGGCCAGCAGGCGCAGCCCCTGCGTCACATCCGATCGCACCGCAAGCCGCAGACCCGGTTCATCCCCGGCTTTCAGCGCCGCAATGATCAGCCGGTGGTTTTGTGGCGGCTCTGTGCGGCGCAACCGCCCATAAAGCGCGCGCATCGTCGGCCCCAGCTGCAACCAGACGGTTTCCGCCATCGCCAGCATCGCGGGGGCCTGCGCCCGCAGATACAGCGTGCGGTGAAATTCAAGATTGGTGCGAATATAACCCACCGCATCGCGTTTCGAGATCATTTCAGCCACATTCGAATTGATGCTCTGCAAGCGATCAATCAACGCCATATGGGCCCGCGGCAGCGCCCGACTGGCCAGCTCGACCTCCAGCAGCGCCCGCAGAGCGGCCAGCTCCTCGATCCGCTCATTGGTCAATTCCGGTGTCGACACCCGGCCCGACGTTGACAGGAACAACGCCCCCTCAGCCACCAGTCGGCGCACAGCTTCGCGCGCAGGTGTCATGGAAACATCGAATTCCTTGCCAATCCCTCGCAGGGTCAGCGCAGCGCCGGGCGCAAGCTCTCCATGCATGATCCGGGTGCGCAGCGTGCGATAGACCCGATCATGGGCAGCGCCTGTTGGCGGTTCAGCGGTGGGACGGACAGGCATAGACATGCAGGCTTTGTGATCACAAAACACCAGATCGTCAACACAAAGCCGTACCAAACACAGAACCGTGTCAAACAGAAAACCGTGTCTAACGCAGGCCAAAGCCCAACGCAGGCCCAAAGCCAACCTGGCGAAAACCAAAGATGATCGGAACCTGACCTGGGCAGCGCTCAGCTTTCAAACCGGAAGCGGTGCAGATCATTGCCATGGCTGCGTAACCAGCCCCGCGCCCCATCATAGTGACCATAAAGCTGCTGCACCAAATCCCAAAATGCCTGCGAGTGGTTCATTTCCTGCAGATGCGCCACCTCATGCGCAGCCACGTATCGCAGCACCTCCGGCGGCGCCATCACCAACCGCCAGGAATACATCAACGCCCCATCAGACGAACATGACCCCCAGCGGGACCGGGTGTCGCGCAGCGAGATGCGGCTGTAATTTCGGCCCAACGCAGACGCATAATGATCCGATGCAGCCGCAAGACGATCCCGCGCCAACTCCTGCACATAGCGTCGGATCCGCGCCACGGGTGTGGTGCCATCTGTGCCCTGCGGCACCACCAAGCGTCCCTCTTCCAACAGGATGCGCCGTCCCGACCCCGCTATGATGCGGCGCGGCTGCCCATCCAGCGGCAAGGTCGCACCCCATGACAGCTTCACCGCCTCCGGACGTTGGGCCAGATGCCCGCGGATCCACTCTTCCTTCTCCTGCGCAAACGCCAGGGCCTCTCCTTCCGGCACCCGCAAAGGCAGCGTCAGCGTGACACGACCGTCCAGCCCCGAAATCCGCAGACTGATCCGCCGCGCCCTGGCAGAGCGCCGCAGCGTCAGCGGAACCGGGGGATCTCCCGGCAGATGATGCTCAGACATGGCTGCCCCCTTTCGGCAAAGGCTTTGACAGCACCCGGCGCATATGGCAAGGCAACTGAATCGTCGAACCGACTCAGCAGATAATCAAGGGGATACACATGCCCAAGGAAGAATGGGGCGTAAAGCGCGTTTGCCCGACGACCGGCAAGCGCTTCTACGACCTGAACAAGAACCCGATCGTCAGCCCCTACACGGGTGAAGTGGTCGAACTGAACAACGGCAAAAGCCGCATGATCGAGGCCGACGCAGAGGATGCGGCAAGCCGCAAGGCAAAAGACACCGTCGATGCCGATGATGTGGTGCTCGATGATGCAGATGACGTCGATATGGATCTTGGCGACGATGTCCTGGACGATGATGATGACGAGGACAACGTCTCTCTCGACGAAATCGCAGACGTCGCATCTGAAGACGACGATTCCTAAAGGAATCAGTGATTTGGAGGGGGTCAGCTGACCCTCTCCAACCGCCGCTCCGGCACAGGAAAAAAATCCGATTGAGATGCATTTTCCGCTTGCGGCGCGGGCCCCGGTCCCGTAAATCACCGGCACACGATACGAAACACACCGTTTGCGTATCTGGTTTGGGGCCTTAGCTCAGCTGGGAGAGCGCCTGCATGGCATGCAGGAGGTCAGCGGTTCGATCCCGCTAGGCTCCACCAAACACCTCCTAAGTACTTGATGTTGCAGGAGGCCATTGAAATCAAATAGCTTTATCTTCCCGAGTGGTACACATTGGTGGTACACACGAGGTGTGGAAGACTTGTCTGCATATCCCGGCCTAGTTCGAAAGCCGAGCGGTGTTTACGCCGTCCGAATGCGCATACCGCAAGACATTGCAGCGCTGATTGAGGATGATCCATCGGTCTGGAAAGCTCTTGCCGTGAACCCGGGTGCACGGCTGAGTAAATGGCGAGATGCGCTGACCAGTACAAAGCGCGGCCAGCCGCTCAGCGTGAAGAAGGAGTTCAAGCGGACACTTAATGTGCGCAAACTCACCGATGCCAAGGCCCCCCTACTTCGCGCTCCGCAACGAACTGGAAGCGGCATTCCAAGTCATCCGCTCCGCCTATAGTCACGAGCCGGTCGCTGCGACTGAGCAAGACCTGACTGCACTTTCCGAAGCTTACTTTGCACAGATCGAGGCTGATGCGGAACGCAACGCAACCGAGCTACTTGGTGATCCCGAGGCGCAGAGAGCGGCGCTAAACAACACGCTGGAGGACATCGCGGTTATCCAGAACGGCGACACATCGGCCTTGGGCCACCTACTGTCGAGCAAGGAGCAAGGGCTGGGCTGTGGTCACACCGGAACTTGCAGCGGGGGCCTCTCGATCTGATGCAAAGGAAGCCCTAGCGGCCCTGAAGGCGTTCTATGAGATGAACCTCAAGGGCAGCAGGTCACCTTACTTTGACAACAACAGATATGCCGCCGTGACATGCAGACGCAAAGCTGTTGACGACCAGCATCTTGTGGGCTGCATTCTTCAGTCGTTCTCCAACCCTTCCAGTTGGGATGTGTTTGTCGTGGGCAGGCTTCAGAATGGGCAACTGGCAGTCGCACCCATTGACGGCTTGGCATCCAGTCACATCACGAGCGTTGGCGATTTGAAGTCCTTTCAAGCCCCCGACGCCCCAAAAGCGCGCCTTGCCGAGTTCGCAGGACAGATTGATCAGTCAGCAGTAGATGCGCTGTTTCACTGACCTCGCTCGAAAATGAACCCGGGTGCAAAGGCTACGGATTGCGTGCGCGCATCGAACTGCACAAGCAACACCGCTCTTTGCACCCTCTCGACTTGGGGCCCAATATGAAATCAACCTTCTGGGAGTTGGAAAGGCTCGGGCGCATCAAGCTGTCCAAGCACTTCACGTTCCGCCAATCCCTCCATTCTGAAATCGCCGCTGCGTATGGCGTCGTCAACATGCCTGATGACGCTGAACTGGCTATTGAGATGGAGCGTGGTCTGTGCGCCAATGTGCTGGAACCCATCGTATCTGAGTTCGGCTCTATCATAGTGCGCTCTGGCTTTCGCTCTGCAAGCCTGAACGCGCTGGGGCACAGGCTGGGCCTCAAATGCGCCAGCAACGAAAAGAACTACGCCGCACATATCTGGGATCACCGCGATGCGAACGGCAACGCCGGTGCCTCTGCCTGTATCGTCGCTCCTGCCTTCAACGAGGGCCATACGGGCCTTGGGGACTGGCAGGAGTTCGCAGACCATCTGATGGCCTCGCTGCCCTGCACAGAGCCTAAGCGGTTCAAGAATGACAACACGTTCAACATAGGCTGGAAGCAACCGCCCAGCGCACGGGCGCAGACCCTTCCCGGTTCTCTATAGGGCGGGGGTTGTGGGACACGAAGACCGGCAGTGAATACGCGTCCCTAAACTATTGCTATTGCGTTTAGGGACAAATTCCTGTATTCTCTTAGAGAAATAGGGACGATGTGCCATGCTGGTAGGATATGCACGGACAAGCACCGTTGATCAGGTTGCAGGCTTTGAAGCTCAAAAGCGTGATCTTCATGAGCTGGGGTGCGAAGAGATATTCGAAGAGCAGGTGTCGTCTGTCGCCCAGCGCGTTGAATTGAATGCGGCGCTGAAGTTTGTTCGCAAGGGCGACACGCTGGTGGTGACAAAGCTGGACCGCCTCGCGCGATCAACCCAGCACCTTCTGAACATCGTAGAAGAGCTGGATGATAAGGGCGTCGGCCTTCGCATCCTCGACTTTGGCGGCTCTGACTTGGATACTAAGTCGCCTGCCGGAAAGATGATGTTGACCATGTTTGGGGCGATGGCTGAGTATGAACGGTCCTTAATGCTCGAACGTCAACGCGAAGGGATCAAGAAGGCGCAAGACGATGGCCGCTATGGTGGGCGGAAACCGGTTGCCCCTGAGAAGGTTGAACAAGCCATCGCGTTGAAGGCACAGGGCGTCAAACCGCCTGATATTGCAAAGCAACTGTCGAGAACATTCTGAATTGTCCGGTGTAGGTAACATGCCAATTGTCCGCTTCAGTTAGTACCGCAGCAGCCCAAATCGGAACGAGCCGTAGGCGACTGGAGATTTGGGCTGCTGCGTTCGCACGCGTCGAAGCG
>NZ_JAJDWC010000066.1 GCF_022825805.1 Phaeobacter sp. | reverse complement strand
GGCAAGACTGCCTTGATGAACTCCCACTCCAGATCGCTCATGTCCGAACGCGCCATTTTCACACCCCAGCATGTTGTTTTGCTGGAAATGAAGCACAAGCCAATACGAATGATAAGGAATTTATAGGTGTGCTGCCTAGGTGTAATCAACTAGGCCTTTTGCCCACGCTCCGGCAGTGCTGCCATCTTGCGACCCGCAGGCGCCGGAAACGGCACTAAGCGCTGCTGTTCCTCGTCCCATAGTTTTAGGCCAAGGGCGCGGATCGCCTCAACAAAACCGATCCGGCGAGGCGCCACGTCAGGCGGCAGACTATGATGGCAGCGCCGCAACCGATAGCTGGGGATACGGGCGTTGTAATGATGAATGTCGTGCAAGGTGATATTGGCAACCGCAAAATCAAAAAACCAGCCAAAATCCAGACAGGAAGAGCCCCGCAAAGCTGCAACCTGCGGATTCAGATCCGGGCGCCGATCCCAATAGGTGTCTTCGAAATTGTGCTGGAGGTAGACCAGAAACACACCGATCATCCCCCCAACAAAGGAAAACGCCAGCCAGATCAGCACTCCGCGCAGCCCGGCCAGCCAAAACAGCCCCGCCAGGAACACCGCAATCGCCAGATTGTGCAGGATAACCCCGCGCGCGCCGTATTTCAGCGTGTTCTTCGGCCAGCGGTAGCGGATGAAATAGGTGAAGGCGGCACCCAACGGCACCAGTACGAACGGATTGCGATACAGCCGATAGCCCAACCGCCGCGTCCAACCAGCCACCTGCCATTCCCGCAGCGTCATGGTGTAGATCTCACCGGACTCGCGGTGATCCAAATTGCCAACATGGGCGTGATGGGCATTGTGGTTCTGCTTCATCACCTCAAACGGCGCAAAGGTGAAGACCGACAGAACATGGCCAGCGATGTCATTCTGCCGCCGGGTCTCGAACAGAGACGCGTGGCCAGTGTCATGTTGCAACACATAAAGCCGCACCGCCGCAAAGGCGAACACCACACCGGCACAGAGCAGCACCACCAGCTGATCGGCAAAGGCAATCGCCACGGTCAGAGCCGCGACATACAAAAGAAACGTCCCAAAGAAGCTGAGCGACGCCAGCCCGTTGTCCTTTTGGCAAAATTGATGGGTATGCGCGCGCAGATCCATGCCGTCCCCCCACCGCGCAGCCCACCACATCGTGCCTTCCGCCCCAAACAATGCGGGCCAGACCTGGTTTGCGGCCAACGCGGCAGGGCCGAAAACCTAGGGCACATATACTCATCACACCACCGCCCCAAGCAGGCCAACATGGTCACCCAAATCTCAACCCAGTTGGAACAGTGCCAAGCCAGCCTAGCAAAGCTCGCGCAAATTGGTCAAATCCGAGGCCAGACGCCTCGCGCGCCATAGGTGCCGCGCACAACCAAAAAGGGAGCGTCCAACGGCCCCCCCCCTTCAAATCGTGTTTCCGCCAGATCAGCTCTTGCGGTTTTTCAGGTGCTTGGCCAAGGCACCAGCGTTCTTTTCCCGCTTGCCTTTATAGGGGTTTTTATCCCCCTGCCCGCGCATATAAAGCCGGATTGGCGTGCCGGGCATATCGAAATCCTGCCGCAATCCATTCACGAGATACCGGCTGTAGCTGTCGGGCAGTTTGTCCGGATGGGAACACATCACCACAAAGGCCGGTGGGCGGGTCTTCGCCTGGGTCATATAGCGCAATTTGATCCGCTTGCCCTGCGGCGCCGGTGGTGGGTGCTGTTCCAGCATCCCAACCAGCCAGCGGTTCAGCGCCGCGGTGGGCACCCGGCGGTTCCATACCGCATAGGCCCGCATGATGGCGCCGTGCAGCCGGTCCAGGCCCTTGCCGGTTTTGGCCGATACCGTCACCAACGGGGCGCCACGCAGCTGGGGCAGCAGGCGATCGAACGCCTCTTTCAGGTCACGCAGTTTTTCCTGTTTGTTGTCTTCGACATCCCATTTGTTCACCGCCACAACCACCGCACGGCCCTCGCGCTCGGCCAGATCGGCAATCCGCAAATCCTGCTGTTCAAATGGAATGGCCGCATCCAAAAGCACCACGACCACTTCGGCAAATTTGACCGCGCGCAGACCATCAGAGACCGATAGTTTTTCCAGCTTTTCCTGGACTTTGGCCTTTTTGCGCATGCCTGCGGTGTCAAACACCCGCATCGGCGTGCCCTGCCAGTCGATCTGCAATGAAATCGCATCACGGGTGATGCCCGCCTCGGGGCCGGTCAACAGCCGGTCCTCGCCGAGGATCTTGTTGATCAATGTGGATTTACCCGCGTTGGGACGGCCCACAACGGCAACCTGCAACGGTTTGTTTGCGGTCGGCACGGGCACTGACAGGTCGTCGTCTTCGCCGATTTCATCGTCCAGGCTGACATCCGTTTCGGGGCTGGTTTCGACCGCGAGTTTTTCGAACTTATCCGCCAGCGGCATCAGCTGGGAATAGAGATCATTCATCCCCTCGCCGTGTTCACCAGACAGGCGGATCGGCTCCCCCAATCCCAGACCATAGGCTTCCAGCACGCCGCCATCGGCGGCAGCGCCTTCGCTTTTGTTGGCGGCCAGAATGACATGAGCGGATTTCTTGCGCAGGATATCGGCAAACAGCTCATCCGTGGGGGTCACCCCGGTGCGCGCGTCGATCATGAACAGACAGATATCCGCCATATCCACCGCCCGCTCCGTCAGACGCCGCATCCGCCCTTCGAGCGAATTGTCGGTGGCATCCTCCAGACCCGCCGTATCCACAACCGTAAAGCGCAGATCGCCCAGCCGCGCTTCGCCCTCGCGCAGGTCGCGCGTCACGCCCGGCTGGTCATCCACCAGCGCCAGCCGCTTGCCGACGAGACGATTGAACAGAGTGGATTTGCCCACATTCGGGCGTCCCACGATAGCCAGGGTAAAAGACATCAGACCAACTTTCAGCGATTCAGACGCGCCCCTTAGCGCATCTGGACGCGCCCTGCCAGAGCGCATTGACAGATTTCAACAACAGACCGCAGTGGTGGTGCGGCGAAAGATCAGCGAAAGGCGTGCAACTGACCTTTGGTGGACACCACATAAAGCGTTTCGCCCGCCACGACAGGTGCGGTGCTGGCCCCACCCGAAACCGCAACGCTGCGCAGCAGCCCGCCGGTTTCCGGGTCAAAGAACCGCAGCAACCCATCGTTTGACGCAACCACAATCTGACCACCGGCCAGAACCGGGCCGTGATGGGCCACAATCGCGCCGCGCTTGCGGGGCTTGTCCTTCAGGTATCCGGGCAGATCGCTCGTCCAGACGGTGTCGCCGGTGGCTGCATCCAGACGCACCAATTCGCCCAGATCACTGATCAGGAACAGGCTGCCTGCGACCGGCCAGACCGGATCGATGGCACCGTGACGCGCGGTCCACAGACGTTCACCGCTCTCCAGGTCGAACGCCACGGTGCGGCCGGAATGATTGCCAAGATACACACGATTGCCAGCGACCACAGGCGCTCCTGTCACATCGGCAATACGTGAGATCGTGCGCCCGACACGCTCTCCAGCGACAGAGGCGTTCCAACGCTGAAACCCTCCCCGGCGGAAGGTCACGCTCACATCGCCAGAGCCGAAGGCAAAGATCGCCAACTCATCAGTCACGGCCGGGGCTGGCGCGCCCAACACATTGGAGGGGCTTGGCGTGCCCTTGATCTGCCAGGCGATCCGACCGTCTTTTGCCTGCACGGCCCAGCCGGTATCATCGCCTGCAACCACATAGACCAAACCATCGCGCACGGTCGGCTGACCGGAGCCTGTGGCCTCCAGCTCCTGTTGCCAGATCACCGCGCCGCTGGCCGCGTCCAACGCGCTCAGCAGGCCAAAGCCGGAAGATATATAAACCACCCCACCGTCAAAGGCGATGCCACCACCGGTGGCCTGGTCCCCCTTTTCACTCGCAGGCACCAGATCGCGCTGCCAAAGCACCTGGCCCGCAGGGCTCACCGCGCTGACCATGGCCGCGCTGTCAAGCGTGTAGATGCGCCCATCGCCCACGACCGGTGTTGCGGTGATGCGCTGACGTCGGCTGTCGCCTTCGCCAATCGACACGTCCCAGGCCGGAACCGGTGCCGCGGACAGGGCCGGATGCCCCGGTCGCAGAGCGGACACACCGGTGATCTGTGGCCAATCGATGTTCGCACGCGCCGCAGGAAGGGAGATAGCACGACCCTCGGGCGAAAGCGGCGTTGCCTGCGCAACAAAGCCCTCAGCCCGCAGGTTTTCACGCTCGCCGCGCAAAATCTCTTCCGGCTCGCTGCACGCGACGAGACCAAGAACCAAGGCGCTGCCCCCCAACAAGCGGCTTGCCCGCCAAACGCTTTTCACTGCCGTCATTGCCCTGTCCCGTGCCCAGTCCCGTTTAAAATACTTTTGTCAGCCACCACCGCCGGATTGCCCCGCTCAGCCATGGCCAATTGGCCCAATTCCTTTACCCGACAGCTATTTGCCCCACGGCCTTACGGGGCCTGCGGGGCCTTAACCGTCCTGTGGCTCAGCCGCGTCGAGCGATCCACCAAGGGCCACAATCACTTGCGTGGCCCGGTCTTTCAAGTCCGCGGTTGCATCTGCCGCTTCGGTGATTTCCTGCAGCTTGATGATCGCGGCATCCGTTTCGCCCAATTCGATGTCGATCAGCGCCAGCTGTTCCTTGGCGAGCAGATCCAGTGGCGCACCAGGCCGGGCCAGCGCCTCGAACTGCAAACGACGATCTGCAGCTGACAATGTGTCCTGCTGCAGAACCAAGGCGCGGAAGGTTGCAATATGGCGATAGATCTCTGCCACATCGCCATTGCTGCCAACCAGGTTCAAAGCCGCGACAGCCGCCTCGCGGTCACCGGCCTCCACCAGCGCACCGGCCTCCAGCAGCTTCTGAAGCGCCTGACCACTGGCCGTATCCGCCGCAATCGCGCCAAGCGCTTCGGCCCGCTCTGCACTGTCGTTTTGATCCAGCGCAGCGATCATCTGATCCCCAAGCGCCTGCGCCGCCGCAGCGGTCTGCGCCCGGTCGTATTCGCGGTAAGCCGCGCCGCCAACGATCAGCGCAACGGCAACACCGCCGATCCAGCCATAGCGCTTCAGCATCAGGAACAGCCGGTCGCGGCGGACCTCCTCGGTCACCTCATCGATAAAACTATCGGTATCGCTCATGAATTTGTCCCTGACAGCGCCTGCAAAGCCTTGCTCTGGCGGCTAAGTTTTTATGTCTCCCGCCTCTCTTACAACGCAAGCGGACCTAAGCCAAGTGGCCCCGGAAGCCGCAAAGACCAACAGATGCCACGAAAAAGGCAAAAAATGTGAACTGAACTACATAGTTTACTGTGGACAAGCCCTATATCGCACATATCACTGGGCCGCGTGTTGCGTAATTTTCGTGACCGTGCCCCTCTTGGGGCGAACATGCTATATTGATAGTGACGTCCGATTGATCCGTAGCTGGATACAGAAATTTGGGAAGGCCCTCGGGATGCGTGTAGTTCCAATCATAACCGCAGCTGTTGTGACGGCAGGCTTGTATTATGCCGTTATCGAAAGAGACGCCTTGCTGGCTTTTGCCCGCGGTGATGCCGCTGACGCAGAGGGTGTCGAAGTGGCCGCGCTGGACGCGGATCTATCTGCCACCGAGCAGGTCGCGAGCGACGCAACGGTTGCAGCACCCGCAGCGGACAGCACCGATGCAGCCGCAGCCACCGCTGACCCAGATGTCCGCCGCGTCGATGTGGTGGCGCTGCGCAGCACCGCCCGTGGCATCGACAGCGCTGTGGTGTTGCGCGGACAGACCCAGGCCGCCCGCCAGGTCGAGGTGCGGGCAGAAACCTCATCTCCTGTGATTTCCGACCCACTGCGCAAAGGTGCCCAGGTGCGCGCAGGCGATTTGCTGTGTGAACTGGATCCCGGCACCCGCCCTGCCGCCCTGCTGGAAGCCAACGCCCGCCTGTCCGAAGCAAAGATCCGCGTTCCCGAAGCCCGCGCCCGCCTGGATGAGGCCCGCGCCCGGTTGCGCGAGGCCCGCATCAACCTGACCGCGGCAGAAAAGCTCTCCGAAGGGGGGTATGCCTCTGAAACGCGCCTGGCCTCGGCGCAGGCGGCCGAACGCTCTGCTGTGGCGGGTGTTGCGACCGCTGAAACCGGGCTGGAAACCACCAGCGCGGGCATCGAAGCCGCCTCCGCCGAAGTGGCCGCCGCGCAGAAAGAAATGGACCGGCTCGCCATCCACGCGCCATTTGACGGGCTGCTGGAAAGCGACACCGCCGAACTGGGCAGCCTGATGCAGCCCGGCAGCCTCTGCGCGACTGTGATCCAGCTGGACACCATCAAACTGGTCGGCTTTGTGCCCGAGACCGAGGTCAACCGGGTCACCATTGGTGCGCGCGCCGGGGCCGAACTGGCCACTGGCAAACAGATTGCTGGCAAAGTCACCTTCATCAGCCGTTCGGCCGATCCCACTACCCGCACCTTTGAGGTCGAAATCACTGTCCCCAACCCGGATCTGGCGATCCGTGACGGGCAGACCGCGGACATCGTGATCGCCGCCGAAGGCACCAAGGCCCACCAGTTGCCGCAATCTGCTTTGACGCTCAACAACGATGGCATGCTGGGTGTGCGCGTTGTCGACAGCGAGCAGACTGTTGCCTTCTTCCCAGTCCAACTGCTGCGCGATGCAGCCGATGGCGTATGGGTCAGCGGGCTGCCAGAGCAGGCTGATGTGATCGTCATGGGGCAGGACTTCGTCGTCGCAGGCGTCCCCGTCACCCCCACCTACCGTGAGGTGTCCGAATGACCGGCATCGTTTCCTGGGCCGCTGAACGGGCCCGCATGATCCTGGCGTTTATCGCCATTTCGCTATTGGTGGGCGGTTTCGCCTACGCCAGCCTGCCCAAAGAGGGCGAGCCGGACATCGAAATCCCGGCCCTGTTCATCTCTGTGTCGTTCCCCGGCATCTCGGCGGAGGATTCCGAATCCCTTCTGGTGAAGGTGATGGAAACCGAACTCGCCGATCTGGATGGTCTGGACAAAATGACCGCCACCGCCGCCGAGGGTTACGCCGGTGTGGCGCTGGAATTCGATTTCGGCTGGGACAAAACCGCGATCATGGCCGATGTGCGCGATGCCATGGACAAGGCCGAGGCAAATTTCCCGGATGGGGCGGAGAAATACTCCATCAACGAAATCAACTTCTCCGAATTCCCCATCGTCATCGTCAACCTGACAGGCGCAGTTCCCGAACGCACCATGGCGCGGATCGCCAAGGATTTGCAGGACGATCTGGAAGCCTTGGAATCGGTTCTGGAAGCCGGGATCGCAGGCAACCGCGATGAAATGGTCGAGGTCCTGATCGATCCTCTGCGTCTGGAATCCTACAACGTGACCGCGCTGGAGCTGATCACCGTTGTGCAGAACAACAACCAGCTGATCGCCGCTGGCGAGGTCGAGACCAATCAGGGTACTTTTTCGGTCAAAATCCCCTCTTCCTTTGACGACGTTGGAGACATCTACGCGCTGCCTGTCAAAACCAATGGCGACCGCGTGGTCACCCTGGGCGAACTGGCGACCATCAACTTCACCTTCGAAGATCGCCGCGGCACCGCGCGCTTCAATGGCGAAGAAACCGTGGCGCTGCAGGTCGTCAAGCGGAAGGGCTACAATCTGATCGACACGGTCGACCAGGTCAAAGCGACGCTTGCGCAATCCCGCAAGAGCTGGCCACCGGAATTGCAGGCGGCCGTTCAGGTCGGCACCTCCAACGATCAAAGCCGCGTTGTCGGCTCCATGGTCAGCCAGCTCGAAGGGTCGGTGCTGACGGCTGTTGCGCTGGTGATGATCGTGGTCTTGTCGGCCCTGGGCAGCCGTGCTGCGCTGCTGGTTGGCTTTGCCATTCCGACCTCGTTCCTGTTGTGTTTTGCCTTCCTCGCTGTGATGGGCGTCAGCATCTCGAATATCGTGATGTTCGGCCTGATCCTGGCTGTGGGGATGTTGGTGGATGGCGCGATTGTTGTGGTGGAATACGCCGACAAACGCATCAAAGAGGGCACCGGCCCGATGCACGCCTATGTCGAGGCGGCCCAGCGGATGTTCTGGCCGGTTGTGTCCTCCACCGCGACCACGCTTTGTGCGTTCCTGCCAATGCTGTTCTGGCCCGGTGTGCCCGGTGAATTCATGGGTATGCTGCCTGTCACGCTGATCTTTGTTCTCTCCGCTTCGCTGGTGGTGGCGCTGATCTACCTGCCGGTAATGGGCGGTGTGACTGGTCGCATGAGCCGCGTGTTCGAACACCTCTCTGATGGTCTGCGCCACACCACGCCTTGGTGGTTCCGCGCCGCGCTGGTGCCTGTCACACTCTGGGGCATGTTTGCCGGTGCCATGCAGATGCTGAACCCCGCCTATCTGCTGCCTGTCGGCATGCCGGCAAATGCGGCGGTCATCATCGGCGCGCTGATCTTCGTGCTCTCGGCCTTTGGCGCCTCTGTCACACTGGGGGCTGCCAGCCTGCGGCGTGAACAGACCCAGGTCGATGCGGGATATCGCCCCACGCCCTTTGGTCATTTCATCAAATTCATCGTCGGCAACCCGGTGATGCCCATCGTCACCCTGGCGGCTGTCGGCGTGTCAATCATGACGGTGTTCAGCCTGTTCAGCGAAAACAACTACGGCGTCGAATTCTTCGTGGAATCCGAGCCCGAACAGGCAACCGCCTACGTGCGCGCCCGCGGCAACACCTCGCTGACCGAAGAAGACGCGATGGTGCGGCTGACCGAAGAAATCATCCAAAGCCACCCGGCCGTGGTGAACGTCTTTGCCTTCGCAGGCGAAGGCGGTCTAAACACCGACAGCTCCGGCTCTCAGATCCCGCCTGATACGGTGGGCCAGGTCCAATTCGAAATCATCCCCTGGGAGGATCGTCCGACCCAGACAGAAACCTGGTTCAACGGCTGGTTCACCCGTCAGGTGACAGCGACCGAATTCGACGGCGACACCGTCATCGAAGAGATCAACGCCGAACTGGCCAAACTGCCCGGGTTCGAGGCCGAGATCCGCGCGCTGGTGCAGGGTCCCGCCACCGGCAAACCGGTGCACCTGCGACTGAAAGGGAACAACTGGGACACGCTCACCTCAGCAACGCTGGCCGCGCGCGCCCAGTTCGACAAGACCCCCGGTCTCACCCTGATCGAGGATAGCCTGCCCCTGCCTGGCATCGACTGGCAGATCGACGTGGATGTCGAAAAGGCTGGCCGCTACGGCGCAGATGTGGCCACCGTCGGTGCAATGGTGCAGCTGGTGACCCGTGGTATCCTCCTGGACACCATGCGGGTGGATACCTCTGACGAGGAAATCGAAATCCGCGTGCGCCTGCCGGAACAGGATCGGGTGCTGTCCACGCTGGATACGTTGAAAGTGCGCACCAGCGATGGCCTGGTGCCCCTGTCGAACTTCATCACCCGCCAGCCAGTGCCCAAACTGGCGCAGATCAACCGCATCGGCCAAGAACGTTTCTATGACGTGAAGGCCGATGTGGAACCGGGCATGGCCAAGGTCACAACCGGCGGTGCAGATGCAAACGGTGGCGCGATCCTGGCCTATGTCAAAATGCTGCCCGAAGGGGTCGACGGCGCCTTGAGCGATAGCAGTGGCGCAGGCCTGAGCCTGGTCAGCCTGGAGACCGCAACCTCCGAAACCGCGCTGCAGGATGCCCTGGATGACGGTGCCCGCGTCACGGCGCTGAACCCAAATGAACGGATCGCTGCGCTGACCGAATGGCTCAACGCCTCCCCGCCCCCTGCGGATATCTCGTGGGAGTGGACCGGCGATCAGGAAGAACAGGCCGAATCTGGTGCCTTCCTGTCCAAGGCCTTTGCCGGGGCGCTGGCGTTGATGTTCGTGATCCTGCTGGCGCAGTTCAACAGCTTCTACAACTCCATCCTGGTGCTCCTGGCGGTGATTCTGTCCACCACCGGCGTGCTGATCGGCATGATGGTGATGCAGCAGCCGTTCTCGATCATCATGACTGGCACAGGGATCGTGGCGCTTGCCGGTATCGTGGTGAACAACAACATCGTTCTGATCGACACCTATCAGGAATACGCTCGCCAGATGCCCCGGATCGAGGCAATCATCCGCACCGCGGAGGCCCGGATCCGTCCGGTTCTGCTGACCACCATCACCACGATGGCCGGTCTGGCACCGATGATGTTCGGGCTCAGCCTCGACTTCATCAACGGCGGCTATTCCATCGACAGCCCCACCTCGCTGTGGTGGAAACAGCTGGCCACCGCGGTGGTGTTTGGTCTGGGCATTGCCACCGTGCTGACACTGCTGGTGACGCCCTCGCTGCTCGCCATTCGGGTCTGGCTGTGGATCTATGTGTCCGCTGGTGCTCGCCTCTTGGCCCGCATCACCAAGGGTCGCGCCAGCCGGATCGCCCGCGACATGCGTCTGGCGACCAAGGCCCGCACCCTGCCGACCACCGAAATCCTGTGGGAGCGGGAAGGCAAGCTGGACAATGGCGCGACACCAAAGTCGCAGGCCAGGTCAGAGGCGCAGGCCGGATCAGAGGCGCAGGCAGATCAGCCGCCGACCACGCCGCTGCGTGCCGCTGAATAACCACAGAAACACAAAAAAGCCCCGCTCTGCAGCGGGGCTTTTCGTTGGCGCCAGCTGACCTGAGACAATCGGATCAGCCAGAGATGGGATCAGTCGGTAAAAGTGTATTCACCCAGATCGCACAGATCGAGCCCATAGTCCTCGGCCTCCGACCCATCGGAAAACGCACCCCGGATGTCATAAATGCAAGTGGTCGCACCATCGGCGATCAGCACTTCGATCTCATAATCGGGCGCAAGATAGCCCCCCGCCAGCAGGTTGTCCTCCCAGGTTTCCGAAGACGCAGGCGACACGTTGAACTCAACCAGATCTGCACTGCTTTCGTTGATCAGCAGGAAATCCAGATCCTCCGCGAAAGCCGGCGCCTGAGACGCCAGCAACATGATCGCAGAGAGAGAGGGCAGAAGTTTCTTCATCAATTCATCCTTTCAGCCAGGCCGAACGGCGCTGCGCCGAGGGCACCCGAGACAACGCACCTAAGTGACCACGTTTCACCGGTCAATGAAAAACCCCGCAGCGACCAGTCCCAGCAAGCGGCAGATTGAGGGGGGGCATGTCGGGGGACTGAGGGCATATGCGCCGTTACACGAGTACCGTTGGCAACAAAGACCGGTGCGTGTCGCAATGAATGCGCGGCCCTAATCCGATCCGTCAAAGCGTGACGAACTGATCCTCCAGGATCTTTCCCCAGGTGAACACGTCATAGCGCCGGTGCGCGGGCACATAAAACGGATCCGCTTCGATCAGTGCCACAACCTCGGCGCGGGTTGCCGCCTCCACGACCCACAGGGCACCGCAGAAATCTGCCTCCACATCAGGTGCCAAGCCGCCGCCGATCAACAACTCGGGATGCGCACGCGCAAAGGCCACATGAGCGTCGCGCAACTGCTGATCAGCCCGCACGGCCAGCATCTCGACATCATCCTGAAACACAACAGCCCAACGCATCTGTCCCTCCCGCAATGGTTGGCGCAGACTGTGACAGCCGGGATCGCGCGCCTAGGGCCAGACCTGAGCGCGCATGACACCAGAGAGCTGCGCACATCTGCCCAACCGACCGAAAGCACCCGCCCCCGCCAGAGCCTCACGCGCCTCTCAGGCGGCCTCCTCGTCGGATTGCTGCAGGTGCCAGAGCCGCGCATAACGCCCGTTGCGCTCCAAGAGCGCGTCATGGGTGCCGGTCTCCGCAATCACCCCTTGTTCAAGCACGATGATCTGATCTGCCTCGGCAACCGTGCTCAGCCGGTGAGCGATGGTGATCACCGTGCGGCCCTGACCAGCCCGCGACAGAGCGTCCTTGATCTCTTTTTCGGTATCGGTGTCCAGCGCCGACGTCGCCTCATCCAACAACAGGATCGGCGGGTTCTTCAGCAGGGTCCGGGCAATGCCGACACGCTGTTTTTCCCCGCCAGACAGCTTCAGGCCGCGTTCGCCAACCTGGGTGTCATAGCCTTCGGGCAAACGCATGATGAACTCATGGATCTGCGCATCGCGGGCGGCCTGTTCAACCTCCGCATCGGAGGCCCCTGCCCTGCCATACGCGATGTTGTAGCGGATGGTGTCGTTGAACAGCACGGTATCCTGCGGCACCACACCGATGGCGCGATGCAGGCTCTCCTGTGTCACATCCCGCACGTCCTGCCCGTCAATTGTGAGGGCCCCGCTGGTCACATCATAAAACCGAAACAACAGCCGACCGATGGTGGATTTGCCCGATCCGGTCGATCCCACAATGGCCACCGTCTGCCCGGCCTGCGCCGTGAGGCTGACACCTTTCAGGATTTCACGGTTCTCGTCATATCCGAAATGCACCTCGTTCAGGGCGATCGTGCCGCCCTGCACCTGCAAAGGCACTGCCCCGGCCCGGTCAGTCACATCGGGATCCTGTTCGATCAGATCAAACATTTCGCCCATATCCACAAGGCTCTGACGGATCTCGCGGTACACCGTGCCCAGGAAATTCAGCGGCACGGTGATCTGGATCATATAGGCGTTGACCATGACAAAATCGCCGACGGTCAGCTCTCCGTTCTGCACGCCAATTGCTGCCATCACCATCACCGCCACCAGCCCCGCGGTGATCAGCAAGCTCTGACCGAAGTTCAAAAACGCAAGGGAATAGGCCGTCTTCAACGCAGCCTTCGCATAACCGCGCATCGCCACGTCATAGCGCTCTGCCTCCCAGCGCTCAGCGCCGAAATACTTGACCGTTTCATAGTTGAGCAAACTGTCGATGGCCTTTTGATTGGCATCGGTGTCTTGCGTGTTCATCTCACGCCGCAGCTTCACCCGCCATTCCGTCACCGCAAAGGTGAACCAGATGTAGACCGCAACGGTCCCGGCCACCACGACCAGATACCAGATGTCAAACAGCACGGCGAGCACGACGGCCACAAGCACCAGTTCCAGGATCAGGGGACCAATGGAAAACAACAGGAACCGCAGCAGGAACTCCACACCCTTGACACCGCGTTCGATGATCCGGCTCAGCCCGCCGGTCTTGCGGGTGATGTGAAACCGCATCGACAGGCGATGTATGTGGCGGAATGTCTCCAGCGCCAACATCCGCAGGGCCCGCTGCCCCACGGGCGCAAACAGCGCATCACGCAGCTGCTGGAACCCTGTGGTCAGGATCCGCGCCATACCATAGGCCACAGTCAGCCCGACAGCCCCTAGCGCCAATGGCGGCACACCCTCCGCAGAGAGGCCATCAACCGCGCCTTTGTAAAGCACAGGGGTATAGACCGCGACCAGCTTCGCCAGGACCAGCACCGCAAGGGCCAGAACCACGCGGGTTTTCACGCCCAGCTGACCCTCGGGCCAGAGGTAAGGGCCAACCTTGCGCAACGTCCGCAAACCGGATTGGCGTTCATCCTGGGCGGTGGGGGTGTTTGTGTCGCTCATCACGTGTCCTCAGTTCAAGGCCCTTCACATAGGTCGACCGCCCCGGTTTGGCCAGCGCCCTAATCACGGATCCCGGATACCAGGTCCTGAATGCCGAGTTCTGAATACCTGGTCCCAAACATTCAGCAGCAAATGAGCGGACCCCAGTATCAGATGTAGCATCAGCTGTGGTATCAGGTGAAGCATCCGCTCAGGCATCAAACACCTGCAGACCCGGGGCAGTCGAATACAGCCTGCCGGGGCAGATCACTCCGGCAGGGTAAAGACCTGGCCGGGGTAGATCAGATCCGGGTCCCGAATGGCATCGCGGTTGGCATTGAACACCCGCACGAACAACAGCCCATCGCCATAGCGCGCCCGCGAAATCGCCCAGAGCGTATCCCCCTGCTGCACGGTCACCGCCCGCACCGGAGGTTCGGCTACGGCTGGTGCGGTAGCATCTGCTTCGCTAGTGGTCTCTGCGGCTGGATCAGCGGCGGCAATCTGCGGCTGCAGCACCTCGGGCGCTTCGCGTTTGAACGGGGTTTCCAGGCGGCTCAGCACCTTGCCCTCACTGTCCAGCGCATCAAGCCGCAAGGCATAGATCCCGGGCGCCACATCCATCAGCTTGCCACCCCAGCGCCCATCGGTGCCAATCGCCAGATCAGCAATCGCTTTGTTGTCGAGATAGGCCCGCACCACCGCATTGGCCTGCCCGCGTCCGCTCAGCAACACGGCGCCAGAGGCATCATAGGAGATCGTATCCAGCGCCAGATCCGGTTGGTCCTGTTGCGCCTGTGGCTCTGCCGATTGGACCAGTTGCACACCGGAGGCGTCAGAACGCAGAACTGCGACGCCTTGTTCAACAGGATCAGCAGCAGGAGCAACAGTCGGATCAGACTCTGGGTCCGCCGCTGCGATCTCCTCTGGCTGAACTACCGGTTCTGGGCTCGCAGCCTCCGCTGCAACAGCCTCTGCCGTAACCGTTTCTGTTGTGGCGGTTTCGACTTCTGTTTGGGCAGCAGTATCTGCCGCCGTCACGACCGTATCCGCGTTTTCTTCTGCCTCCGCGGCGACAGCTGCAGCTTGGGCACTGGTCTGCTCTGCCCCATCTTCGGGCGCGACATCTGTCGTTGTCTCCGCTGCGGGTGCTGATGCAATCTCGGTTGCGCTCTCAGCCTCGGCTTCCGTGGCGGCCTCGCTCTCAGTGTTAGTGCCTGTGTCAGTGGCTGTGTCGGTGGCTGTGTCACTCGTGACCGCTGGCGCCGCCTCCGTTGCGGACGCATCCGCCACTGATGTTGTATCATTCGCGGCTTGTCCGCTTTCGGTGGGTTGCGGCGCGGGCGTTTCAGCGCCGCTGCTGTTCTCAGCCACCGCAACCGGTGGCACAGGGGCCAGGATGAATTCTGCTGCGGAGGCCTGTTCCTGATCTCCCAGCTGCGCCAACAGCGACAACACCTGGGGACGCGCCAGAACCGGCACATCGACAAAAGCCACAAAGGAGCCGTCGCCCTGGGCCACAACCCGATGGATTTCCTGCAGGTCCAGAAGGATCAACACCTCCGCCCCTGGCGTGGCCGATCCTGCAACAACACCGCTGCCGTCTGTTTCAATCCGCACCAGATCCAGCTCCGGCGCGGCCAAAACGGTCCCAGTCTCTGGCTCGGTGACCTCGGGCTCAGTGACCACTGGGGCAGCCGCCTCTGCGGCAGGCTCGGAGGCCGCGTCTGCAGCATTCTCCGCTGCGGCCTCTGTTCCGGTCGCGGCATCGGTGGTTGCGTCTGCAACTGGTTCTGGGTCTGATGCCGCCTCGGGCGCAGTGCTGTCTTCTGCCGTCACCTCGGGTGCTGGCTCCACCGGTGCCGCTGTCTCTTCTGTCGACTGTGGCGCAGAGGCTACTGGCTCCTCCGCAGGCGTATCCGCCGCATCGTTGCCCCCCGCATCCGCCGCATCGTTGGCCCCGGCATCCGCCGCATCGGCTCTGGTTGTCAGCAGCGGATCACTGCCCGTATTGGCAGGCTCCTGCAGCGGCAGCTGTCGCTGTTGCCAGAACACAACCCCCGCACCAACCGCCACAACCACAGCAACCCCAAGCGCAATCCCCCCGATCGCGCCCCCTGACAGGCCGCTTTTGCCGGTTCCATTTGTCATCTCAGTCCTTCCCAGTTCTTCGGCCCATTTGTCCCATGGCCGGTCTTCGTGCAGCTTCGCCGGGCTGCCAGCGGATCCCCCAATGACCCGCAAAACCAGCAGCTGATGCTTGAGACACCCCGGTATTGCCGCTATCACGCCTCAAAACACCACCTATTTCCGACCTGAACACAACAAAAAAGGTGATTTGATGCCTATTCAATCCGTCTGTGTGTATTGTGGATCGCGCGATGGCGGGCGCGAAAGCTATGGCGCCGCTGCCGAAGCGCTCGGCAAGGGGCTCGCCGAGCATGGCCTACGGCTGGTCTATGGCGCCGGTGATGTGGGGCTGATGGGCCGTGTGGCCCGCGCCGCGCAGGCCGCAGACGGCGACACCTTCGGCGTCATCCCCGAACATCTGGTGCGCCGCGAAATCGGCAAAACGGATCTGACCAGCTATATCGTCACCGAAACCATGCATGAACGCAAAAAGGTGATGCTCTACAACGCCGATGCGGTCGTGGTTTTGCCTGGTGGCGCAGGCTCTCTGGATGAGCTGTTCGAGGCGCTAACCTGGCGCCAGTTGGATCTGCACCGCAAACCGATCTACGTGCTGAACATCGATGACTATTGGACGCCCCTCAAGACGCTGGTCGACCATATCGTCGCCGAAGGTTTCGCCGGAGAGGATACCGCAGAGGCGCTGATTTGGGTGTCATCGGTGGATGATGTGATGGCCCAGCTGACCGCCTGATCAGCGCCACAGCGGTGTGCGCCACAGCGGTGTCGGCCGGTCGCCAGGCAGGACGACACCCCGCGCCGCTAGAATTGGTTTCGTCTGGCCTGGTTTCGTCAGAGCTGGTGTCCTATCGCCTGGCGTCCGAGAAACCGACCAACAAAAAAGGCACCGCGCAAACGGTGCCTTTCGAAGCGGCAAGATCCACCTCAGCAGATCCTGCCAAATGTCTGACGACCCGGCCTTAGCCCAGACGCGAGGCCACGTTTTCCCAGTCAACCAGGTTGTCCAGGAAGTTGGTCAGATACGCCGGACGCTTGTTGCGGAAATCGATGTAGTAGGAGTGCTCCCACACATCGCAGCCCAGCAGCGCGGTCTGGCCAAAGCACAGCGGGTTCACGCCATTTTCGGTCTTGGTCACAGCCAGCGAACCGTCAGCGTTCTTCACCAGCCAGCACCAGCCGGAGCCAAACTGACCTGCACCAGCAGCAGAGAACTGGGACTTGAACTCGTCAACCGAGCCAAAGCTCTCGACCAGCGCCTTTTCCAGCTCACCCGGCATCACGTCACCGCCTGGGCCCATCATTTCCCAGAACTGGTTGTGGTTCCACAGCTGCGAGATGTTGTTGAAGATCCCGTTCTGGGCGACGGCATTTGCGTCATAGGTGCCCGTGATGATCTCTTCCATGGACTTGCCGTCCCACTCGGTGCCAGCGATCAGCTTGTTGCCGTTGTCGACATAGGCTTTGTGGTGCAGATCGTGGTGATATTCCAGTGTTTCTGCAGACATGCCTTTGGATGCCAATGCATCATGGGCATAGGGAAGATCGGGAAGTTCAAAAGCCATGGGGGCCCCCTGTCTGAAATGTTGCGTTCCTGCGCAGATACATGCGTCCCACCTGCCGTCTGGTCAAGGCCAAGCAACCGAAACTCTGCAAAAATACCTAAGTCTTTCGCTCAGACCGTCACGGCAGCGCAATTCGCCGCCATGCCCGGTAGCGAAGGCGCAAGGGCGGCAGGCCGAAACGGCCAAGTCTACGCCCTGCCCTTCACTGGCTAAGCACTTGCCTACCCCCAGCGTCCCACCGCTACGCTCAGGCCGGAAAACCAGGTCGTAAAACCAGGCCGGAAAACCGGGGGCCTGGACGAGTCAGCGTAACAGGACCGCGCGGATCACTTCGTGAAGTGCTTCGGCCGCTTGTTGCTCACGGTGCAGGGGCCGCTGCCGGGGGGGCGGTTGTCATAGCCATGCACCCGCGCCGTCAACGACACTTTCATCCGCCGTTCATCCAAAGTAGCCGTATAACTGACCTTCGTTGAGCCACTGCGCGACCCCACATTGTTCAACGTCCATTTCAGCTTCAGGCGCTGTTTGGACCGCGGGTCATACTCGACAAATTCCGCACGTTTCTGGGTGTTGTAGATGATCCCATCCAGGACACCGACGAACTTCTCGCCATGATCAACAAAAATCAGCACCTCTGGCGCGATCCAGCCGTGTTTTTCATAGGATTGCACCTTGCAGGAATAGAGCCGCGGTCCGCCGGCCTGCCCGTCGGCCGCCTCGGCAGAGCCCGCCATTGCGCCCATCAGGCCCACCGCAACCAATCCAGTGGCCAGCGCTGCGGCCCGCACGCCGGAAATCAAATCTCGCATATCATGTTGACCTTTTTCATATTTTTCGCAGGTCAAACATCCAGCACCCTGCGAGAGATCTGTTTGAAGGGGGCTGCACTGAGCCCGTGCAACTCCCCGCATATTTTCGGAGCAGCCTGGGTTCGGAGCGGTCTGGTTCCCGAGCGATCCGATTTTGCAGCGATCAGCCCTGTTCGGTTATGATTTCGCCAATTTGCACAGTATCTGGGCTGCCATCTGGACTGTTGTCTGGCAGGCGCTGACACTGGCCCACGGCGCGCGGTTGATCCCCTTCGATCATCCCCGAGATCACCTGCAGCGACAGCTTCATGTTGCGCAGGTTCATGGTCGCGCGGTAATGCACTTCCCCGGTGTCGCCGGCGTTGGCCAGTCCCGCGCCCATCACTGACCAGCTGATCCGATAGGACATCGGCCCCATCGCAAAGAACGTGGCTTTCAGCGGATGTCCTGCGATCAAACCACCGGTGCTGTTGTGGATCACCTCGCCAAAGTTCTTGGCGTTTTGCTTGCTGGCCTGTTCGCCACTCTGGTCACTATCTTGCGCACCCGATTGCCCGCGGTCCTCGCCCTCACCGAAGCGCATGGTCAACTTCGGCGGGATCCATCCCGGCCCCGAAATGGTCCGCATCTCGCAGGAAAAACGCCCACTCAGAGCATCAGTCAGGCCCACCTGTGGCAAAACAAGAAGACCACCCAAAACAGCAGCCCTGCACTGTGCGCGTGCAGTCGGAAATAAACGGAACATAAAACCTCAAATCACAACCAGCCCACCGTGGAAAAACGGCGGTCGACTATCTCGGCTTCCGAAGCGGCTGTGCAGGGAGACAAATGGGCTAAAGCCCGAACAACAAATAAAAAGTGCCCCCGGAAATCCTAGGGGACACTTTAGCGTGCATCCTGTGATGTCACAAGTTAAAATTGCTGACGATCAGTAGACGACAACCTTGGATTGTGGATGCGCCGAGGCCGACAGCAGGTTGAACACATAGGCCGCAACCGAGCGGAAACAGACGATGTGGAACACACCATCATGATCAAGCCAGAAGGCTGCAGCCACCTGCGCCATACGGGTGCGCCGGAATTGACCCGGCTTGAAGGCCTCTGCCGACATATCGACCGGGCAGACCTTGCCCAGAACTTCGCGGGCGCCCTCGCCGGACAGGCGGAACACACCGCGCGCATCCGACACGTTGACCGCGAGCGCATGTTCGCCCTTCAGTGCTTCGGACAGCTCGGACACTTTGGCGTCGACCTCAGCGTAAGGCACCAGCAAAAGCAGCTCATCCGGGGACATCCAGGCGACACCGCCCTGATCAGACAGGGCCACCTGACCGCTGACAGGCACCTCAGCGCCCGTCGCCGCCTTCACTGCCGCTTGCAGGACAGCAGAGGCCAGATCGCCGCGCAGCGTGATCATGCCCTGCAGACCGCTGTCTTCGACTTTGGCCAGTCCTGCGAATGTCGCTCCGCTCATTGCGCTGACAGGATCAGACATTCTGCTTCTCCCCTTCTTTGTCATAGAAGACCTGATCGACGATCTTGGCCTTGTAGATTTTGCCATCGGTTCCGGGGAAGTCGATGACCTCGCCCATCCGCTTGGGCCCGTGTTTGACCAGACCCATGGCAATGCCACGGCCAAGGTTCGAGGAATAATAGGTCGAGGTCACACGCCCGATGGTGTTTTTCTGACCATTGGCGTTCACACCGTTGCCCACCGCATAAGCGCCATCCGGCAGGACAGAACCATCAACGGTTTCCAGACCAACCAGCTGCCAGCGATCGGGATCTGCCATGTGGCTGCGCGAATGCGCCCGCTTGCCGAGGAAGTCTTCCTTCTTCTTCGAAAGCGCCCAGTGCAGACCCAGATCCTGCGGAATAACGGTGCCGTCGGTTTCATCACCAATCATGATGAAGCCTTTCTCGGCCCGAAGGATGTGCAGACATTCGGTGCCATAAGGCATCACGCCGAACTCTTGGCCCGCTTCCATCAGGGCGGTCCAGAATGCCAGACCATCAGAGGCAGCAACCGCAATCTCGTAGGACAGCTCGCCCGAGAAGGAGATGCGATAGGCCCGCGCCTTGAAGCCGCCGATCTCACCGTCGCGCCATTCCATGAACGGCAGCGCCTCTTTCGAGACATCCATGCCACCGCCCGCTTTTTCGTTCAGCTTTTCCAGAACCTTACGCGCGTTGGGGCCAACCACGGCAACCTGAGCCAGCTGCTCGGTCACATTGGCAACATAGACTTTCCAGTCCCACCATTCGGTCTGCAACCACTCTTCCATATGGCCGTGGATCCGCTCGGCACCGCCGGTGGTGGTGTGGCACAACCAGGTGTCTTCATCGATGCGCGCAACAACCCCATCATCAATGAGGAAGCCGTTCTCGGAACACATCAGACCATAGCGGCATTTGCCGATCTTCAGCGTCGACATCATGTTGGTGTACATCATGTCGAGGAACTTGCCCGCATCCGGACCTTTCACGACCAGCTTACCCAGGGTGGAGGCGTCCAGCAGACCGAGGTTCTCGCGGGTGTTTTTGACCTCACGGTTCACCGCATCATGCAGGGTTTCGCCCGACCGCACATAGGCAAAAGGACGGCGCCATTGGCCCACCGGCTCCCAGTCGGAGCCGTTGCTGTCGTGCCATTCATACATCGGCGTCTTGCGCAGCGGCTGGAAGATCTCGCCACGGGCCTCGCCGCCAATCGCACCCATCGAAATCGGGTGATAGGGCGGACGGAAGGTGGTGGTGCCTACCTGCGGAATTTCCGATCCCAGCGAGTCCGCCAGAATGGCCAGACCGTTGATGTTGGACAGTTTGCCCTGATCGGTTGCCATGCCCAGCGTGGTGTACCGCTTGGTATGCTCGACGCTTTCGAAGCCTTCCTGCGCAGCCAGCTGCACGTCAGAGACTTTGACGTCGTTCTGATAATCCAGCCAGGATTTCATCCGCAGCTTGATATCCGCCTTGGCAGGCATCAACCAAACTGGCTGCATCGGGGTTTCGACCGGGGCCTCTGCCGCAGGGGCATTGACGGTCTTGGGGGTGAAGCCTGCGGCATTGGCTGCGGCTTCACCTGCGGTCTGCGCATCCTGCAGAGCCGCACCGAGATCGCTGGCACCATTGGCTGCACCGGCAGCAACCACAAACCCGTTGCCATCGGCACCCAGTGGGGGACGCTCAGGATCGGGGCGGAAGTTGGCATGCGCCTGATCCCAGACCAGTTTACCGCCACAATGGGACCACAGGTGGACAACTGGTGACCAGCCGCCGGACATGGCAACCGCGTCTGCAGCCACCTCTTCCTGCGCGCCGCCTTCGCCGTTCTGGGCGCAGATCGCAACGCCGGTCACGCGCTTAGTGCCCTTCACCTTGGCGATGCCACGGCCACATTCCACACGGATGCCCAGCTGACGGACCTCTTCCATCAGGGCGCCACCACCGCTGTCGCGGGTGTCCAGAACGCGCACGATCTCAACGCCCGCGCCGTGCAGCGCGATCGCAGTGCGATAAGCGTCGTCGTTGTTGGTCGCAACCACCACTTTCTGGCCCGGGGTCACACCCCAGTTCACCGCATAATCGCGCATTGATGCCGCCAGCATCACACCGGGGATATCGTTGCCCGCAAAGGACAGCGGCCGTTCGATGGCGCCCGTCGCGGTGACGATCTGGCTGGCGCGGATCCGCCACAGACGGTGACGCGGACCACCCTGGCCAGGTGCGTGATCGGTCAGACGCTCATATCCCAGCGCATAGCCGTGGTCATAGACGCCCGCACCCATGCAGCGGTCGCGCAGGGTGACATTGTCCATGCCGCGCAGCTCTTCGAGGGTTTTCTCAACCCAAGCGCCTGGTTCCATGCCGTCGATGGTGCCGCCGTCAACAGGCGCACGACCACCCCAGTAATTGTGCTGTTCGATCAGCAGGACCTTGGCACCGGACTCTGCCGCTGCTTTTGCCGCCTGCAGACCAGCCACACCGCCACCAATCACCAGCACATCTGCAAAGAAATAGAAGTGCTCGTAGGTGTCAGCGTCCTTCAGCTCTTTGTCAGGTGCTTTGCCCAGACCCGCGGACTGGCGGATGATCGGCTCATAGACATGTTTCCACAGCGGACGCGGGTGGATGAACATCTTGTAGTAAAAGCCCGCCGTCAGGAAGCGGCTCAGCTTGTTGTTGATGGCCAGAACGTCGAAATCCAGGCTCGGCCAATGGTTCTGCGACTGCGCCGACAGACCGGAGAACAGCTCGGTCGTGGTCGCGCGCTGGTTCGGCTCGAACCGGTCACCCGTGCCCAGACCAACCAATGCGTTGGGCTCTTCGGGGCCGGAGGCAACAACACCGCGGGGGCGGTGGTATTTGAACGAACGGCCAACCATCATCTGGTCGTTGGCCAGCAAAGCAGAGGCCAGCGTGTCCCCTGCATACCCCTTCATCCGCTTGCCGTTGAAGGTGAATTCGATCTGTTTGGAGCGGTCGATCAACCGGCCGGTGTTGGCAAGGCGCGTGCTCATGTGGCGGACCTTTCGCAAGAAGAGGCGACAGAAAGGAAAGAAAGGCAGTGACGGATCATTTTATGTCCCGCCATGTCCAATCCGGACGCTTTTCAGAGATCTTGTCCTTGATCTCCTGGGGCGGCTCGGTGGTCTGGGCACTGTAGGTGCCAAAGACTTCCAGCGTCATGGTGCAGCGCGCGGCATGAAACCACTTGCCGCAGCCATTGGCATGGCGCCAGCGTTCAAAATGCACACCCTTGGGGTTTTCGCGCATGAACAGATAGTCGTGGAACTCTTCGTCCGACGAGCCGGGGCCAAACCGCTTCAGATGCGCTTCGCCACCAGCGGCCAGTTCGGTTTCTTCGGCTTTGACGCCGCAATATGGGCATTCAAGGATCAGCATTGTGCTTGCTCCGTCATATCGAATTTATGCAACGTCAGTGCGCCACGCCAGCGGCGACGCTCTCGTCGATGAATTTGCCTTCTTTGAAGCGCATCATCGAAAACTCTTCGGCCAGTGGCGAATGACCTGTGGCCATCAACTCTGCCATCGCCCAGCCGGATCCCGGGATCGCCTTGAAGCCACCGGTGCCCCAGCCTGCGTTGACAAAGATGTTGTCCACCGGGGTCTTCGACACCAGAGGCGAGCGGTCGCCGGTCACATCCACGATGCCGCCCCATTGGCGCAGCATCTTCAGGCGGCTGACCATCGGGAAGGTTTCGTTGAGCGCCCGCACAGTTTCTTCGATGTGGTGGAACGAGCCGCGCTGGGTGTAGTTGTTGAACCCGTCGGTGCCGCCACCGATGACCATTTCGCCCTTGTCGGACTGGGACATGTAGCCGTGCACCGTGTTGGCCATCACCACCACGTCCATGCAGGGTTTGATTGGCTCGGACACCAGCGCCTGCAGCGCCACGGATTCCACCGGCAGACGGAAGCCTGCCATCTCCGACAGATGCGAACAATTGCCCGCAACCACCATGCCCAGCTTGTCGCAATCAATCGCGCCTTTGGTGGTGTCCACACCAACCACACGGCCGTTTTCACTACGCACACCGGTCACTTCGCATTTCTGGATCACATCCATGCCCATGTCGGAACATGCCCGCGCATAGCCCCAGGCCACCGCATCGTGGCGGGCGGTGCCGCCGCGTTCCTGCCACAGACCACCCAGAACCGGATAGCGCGGACCTTCGAGGTTGATGATCGGCACCAGTTCCTTGACGCGGGCGGGTTCGATCCATTCGGTCTGCACACCCTGCAGCGCGTTGGCATGCGCCGTCCGCTTGTAGCCGCGCACCTCATGTTCGGTCTGCGCCAGCATGATCACGCCACGGGGGCTGAACATCACGTTGTAGTTCAGGTCCTGGCTCATCGTCTCATAGAGCGAGCGCGCTTTTTCATAGAGCGCCGCAGACGGATCCTGCAGATAGTTCGACCGGATGATGGTGGTGTTGCGTCCGGTGTTGCCACCGCCCAGCCAGCCTTTTTCCAAAATCGCGACATTGGTGATGCCGAAGTTCTTGCCAAGGAAATAGGCAGTGGCAAGCCCATGGCCGCCAGCACCGACGATGATCACATCATAGTGGCGTTTGGGCTCGGGGGAGCGCCAGGCGCGTTCCCATCCGGTGTGATAGCGGAGCGCTTCACGCGCAACAGCAAAGGCAGAATAACGTTTCATGGCGAATCCGATGGTTCGTGACTGCCATTGGATATGCACCAGAGCCCTCTGCGCCCTGCGCCGTTTATCGTCGCATTTATGTATGGTTGCGACATGTCTGCCCAAACTGTCGCAAATCCAACAAAACATCCCCCTCTCCCCCGATGGCTCGCAGGTTGCCTCTGCCCTGCCCCGCGCAATAGACAATCCGTTGCGCACGAGAGAGCGCGGTTAAGGGACGACAAGGACAGATCACGACCAATCAGGACAGTGCGCCGCAGCAGTTAGGTCTTTTTTCCGACCGCTGCCCCCTATACATGATGGCAAACTGCGGGAGCCATCATGACGTTCTGGATTGTCATCAGCCTAATCACCCTCGCCACCGCGGCGCTGCTGTCCCTGGTGCTGATCCGTGGGCGCGACCCTGGCGGCCCGGCCGCGGCCTATGATCTGGATGTCTACCGCCAGCAACTGCGCGAGGTCGAAAAGGATCTCGCCCGTGGCGTGTTGCAGCCAGCCGACGCCGAACGCATCCGCACCGAAGTGTCCCGCCGCATTCTGGCCGCCGATGCCCAGCTGCAAGCGGCCTCCGATGGCAACGCGCAACCCAAAGGGGCCAGCCGCGTCATGGCGGCTCTGGTCTCGCTGGCGCTGGCGGGCGGTGTCTACGGGCTTTACAGCCAGTTGGGCGCGCCGGGCTATGCCGACATGGGGTTGGAGCTGCGCATTGCCGCCGCCGCCGAACGCGCCGCCTCCCGTCCCTCGCAGAGCGAAGCCGAGGCAGAGGCACCACAGCGGCCCGCGCCCGAGGTCGAACCCGGCTATCTCGAGCTGGTCGAGCAACTGCGCAGCACCGCCGCAAACCGCGCCAATGACGCGCAGGGTCAGGCGCTTTTGGTGCAACACGAAGGCAACCTCGGCAATTTCTCCGCCGCCGCCGAAGCCAAGGCGAATTTCATCCGCATCATGTCCGGTGATGTCGAAGCCCGCGATTTCGGTGAATTGGCCGAGCTGCAGATCATGGCCACCGGCGGCTATGTCTCTCCCGAGGCCGAAGAGGCGCTGCGCATGGCGCTGACGCTGGATCGTTTTGACGGTGGCGCCCGCTACTACTGGGGCCTGATGATGGCCCAGATCGGCCGTCCCGACATCGCCTATGAGGTCTGGAGCGGAACCCTCGCCATGGGCCCCGCCGAAGCGCCCTGGGTCACCGCCATCACCGCGCAGATCGAAGAAATCGCCTTTCGCGCCGGGGTCGACTATACTCCAATCGAACCGGGCAGCGCGCCCATTCCGGGTCGTGGTCCTGCCGGTTCCGGGCCAAGCGACGCAGACATCGCCGCCGCACAGGACATGAGCGCCGAGGACCGCGCCGCCATGATCCGTGGCATGGTCGAGGGGCTGTCTGACCGGCTCGCCACCACCGGCGGCAGCCCGCAGGAATGGGCCCAGCTGATCGGCGCGCTCAGCGTGCTGCAAGAGACCGAGCGCGCCCGCGCCATCTACGCCGAGGCCCAAAAGGTCTTTGCCGACACCCCCGATGCGCTGGCCGCGATCACCGCCGCCGCGCAACGCGCAGGAATAACAGAATGATCTACGACGACTTCGAGGCTTTTGCCGCCGCCCTCCCCAGCTTCTGCGCCATCGCCGGGCTGGATCTGGGCGACAAGACCATCGGCATTGCCGTGTCCGACCGTATGGGCACCGTGGCCACCCCGCTGGAAACCATCCGGCGCAAGAAATTCACCCTTGATGCCGAAAAACTGCTCGAGATCGTGAAGACCCGCGACATCAGCGCGCTTCTTTTAGGACTGCCGCGCAACATGGACGGCAGCGAAGGCCCGCGCTGTCAAAAAACCCGCGCCTTTGCCCGCAACCTGTCCAATCTGACCGACCTGCCGATTGGCTTCTGGGACGAAAGATTGAGCACAGTTGCCGCAGAAAGAGCCCTTTTGGAGGCCGATACGAGCAGAAAGCGTCGCTCTGAGGTTATCGATCATGTGGCAGCGTCCTATATCCTGCAGGGGGCGCTGGATCGGATGCGCCATCTGAACACAGGCTAACGTGAGAACACCACCCATGAGCAAAGACGTCTGGAAACGCGACGAAGTGCAATCCCCGTGCATTCAGATCTGTGTGGTCCACCCCGAGGCGCGCATCTGCACCGGCTGCTATCGCTCCATCGATGAAATCACCCGCTGGTCGAAGATGACCAACGAGGAACGGGCCAGCCTGCTGGAACAGCTGCCCGCCCGCGCCAGTGACCTCACCAAACGCCGCGGGGGCCGCAGCGCTCGGCTGAAACGCCGCTGACGCGCGGGGCATTTGCAGCCCCAGCTCCTCTGAAAAATCCCCCCGATGCGCTGCACACCCTCTGGGCAACCTCGAGCAGGCAGGTCAAATCCTCTCGCTGTGATGCGCCTGTGGCGGTGCAGGCGCGCGCCCTGTCAGGATATGGGCAAGCGTTGCGCGATGGGCGCAACAAGTTGTGGGCGCAGGCAAAATCAGGCTCATCCGAGCGCAGGCACCTTTAACACACTGATAATCATGCGGAATAGCTACTGACCCATTGTTTCGCACGCGAAACATTTGGACAGCATCGCTGACCTAACATGCGACCTCCCGCGCCAATGATCCCACAGCCCTGTGGCCGCGGGCTCAGATCGCAGAAATCCAACCCGTGGCCGCATCGGTCCAATCTGCCATTTCCGGACGGAAATAGGCAATCATGCGCCCCTCATCCGGAGCTGTCGCGCCCTCCTCCCACGGGGCAACCCCGTGCAGGCACAGACGATGCATCAGATAGGCCTCGCCCGGTTTGGCCGTCACAGTGATGCGGCGGCAGGTCTCAAACACCTCGGCCCGCGCGGCCGTGTAGGCATCGGTCACATCCACATCCGCCCATTCAGCCCGCGGACGGTCGCCAAAGGCCGCAGCAAAGGCCGCGCGCATGATCACATGGCTGCCTTCCCAGATCACCAGTGGCGACGCTCCCGCACTGGCAGCATTCAGCGGCAGACCCAACACCCAGGCATGGGGCTCCTCGACCTTGCGACGGCGGTGCTCGCCATACATTTTCACCCCATCCACATGGGCGGCATCCCGTTTCACCCGGTAGCGAAACGCCGCCTCACCCTCTCCGGGTCGCGGACGGGGATAGCCTGGAAACACCGAAGACACCTGCGCCGGGTGCAACGGCGGGATCTCTCCCAGATGGTCGCGGATGAACGTGATCGCCGCACCGGCCAAGGGCGGTCCATCCGGCAGTTGACCGGTCTGATCGTTGGGCAAGGCATCCACTCCGATGAACCAGGTGCCTTCGCACTGTAGCCACTCCGCATTGGCCGGATCCCGCAGCGCTGCCACACCGGCGCGATGGGCCTGCTGCGCCCAGGCAAAGGTCTGCGCATCAAACTCGAATGCGCACCAGCCCCGGTCTTGGTACTGCTGCAATGCCATCGTCACACCTCTTGAAACTGCGGGTCTATCGCGGCGACTGTATCAAGCAACCACAGCGCGATCAGAGCCCAAGCGACTTTCGCAGCATGTTTAGCGCCACAAGGATCAGGAAAACCGCAAAAACCCGCTTCAGCGGTTTTGGGTCCATCGCATGGGCGAGCTTTACGCCCCAAGGCGCGGTGATCAGCGTCATCGCAATCACCACCACAAAAGCCACAAGGTTGACCGCCCCAACCGTGAATGGCGGGCGCGCGGCAGCGTCGATTGGGAAAAACAGAAAGCCAATGACCGACGGCACCGCGATGATCACGCCAAACCCCGCCGCCGTCGCCACCGCCCGGTGGATGGGCGTCGCAAAAAGGCTCATCAGCGGCACGCCGAAACTACCCCCGCCAATGCCCATCAGCACCGACAGCCCGCCAACCACAGGCGACAGCACAAGGCGGCGCGCACCTTTGGGCATCTCCTGACCCAGCCGCCATTCCGCCCGGCCAAAGGCCATGTAAAGCCCGATGATCAACGCCAGCACACCAAACAGCGCCTGCAGCGTCGTGGACCGCAACGAGGCCGCGACTGTGACGCCGACGATGGCGCCAACGGCAATGCCCGGCCCCCAACTGCGCAGGATCTGCCAGTCGACCGCGCCCTTTTTGTTGTGGCTCAAGACCGAGCGCACCGAGGTCACGATGATCGTCGCCAGCGAGGTCGCCAGACACATCTGCATCAGCTGGTCGCCACCATAGCCAAGCGTCTGAAAAACGTAGAAAAACGCAGGCACCAGAACGATGCCGCCCCCGACCCCAAGGAGGCCTGCCAACACGCCGGCAACCGCACCGGTGACCAGCAACAGACCGGCCATCTGCGCCCAGATCGCGGGCGCACCGGCCAGAGCGAGATCGCTCATCAAAGGGGGGATCATTGCCTGCATTTGCGCTCTCCTTCGGTCGGGCCATCTGCGCCCGCTTGGTCGGTCTGGCCTGGTCGGTCGTGTCTGGTCGGTCTTGTCTGGCGGGGCTATCACCACCCGCCGCTCTGGCTGATATAGGAGAAGATCGCCACCGGACAGGTTTTTTCCACTTGCCGCTGCGGGACCGCGTCGTCACCACGCGCGATCTGCGCGGCGAAAGCCCCATGCTGCATCAAAGGCGCGTGTCAGGCCGCAAGGCCCGTCGCCTGTTCCAGCGCCTGCATCACCAGCTCCGGCCCGGCACCAGGCCGGTTTGCACCCTCCGACAGCACCCGCCGCCAGTTGCGCGCGCCGGGACGCCCGGCAAACAGCCCCAGCATATGGCGGGTGATCTGATGCAAGCGGGCGCCTTTTGCCAGCTCATCATCGATATATTCCAGCATCTCGCCCACCACGGCCACCGGATCACGGCGCGCGCCACAGCCATAAATCTCGGGGTCTGCAGCGCTGAGGATATCGCTGGGCTGATGATAGGCTGCGCGCCCGACCATCACCCCGTCCAGGCCACGATCCAGGTGTTCCAGCGCCTGCGCCAGTGAGGTGATGCCACCGTTGATGGAGATATGCAGATGGGGGAACGCCGCCTTCATCTGATGCACGATGTCGTAATCAAGCGGCGGGATATCGCGATTTTCCTTTGGGCTCAGCCCCTTCAGCCAGGCTTTGCGCGCGTGGATGGTCAGCCGGTCACAGCCCGCCTCCGCCACAGCTGCGATAAATCCGGGCAACACCGCCTGCGGATCCTGATCGTCCACACCGATGCGGCATTTGACGGTCACATCCACATCGACCCGCTCACGCATCGCAGCCACGCATTCGGCCACCAATTCAGGCGTTTTCATCAAGACCGCGCCAAAAGCCCCCGATTGCACCCGGTCGCTGGGGCAGCCGCAATTGAGGTTGATTTCGTCATAACCTGCCCGCGCGCCCAAACGCGCGGCCTCCGCCAGCTCCTGCGGATCAGACCCACCCAGCTGCAGCGCTAGGGGATGTTCCTGTGGCGAATGGTCCAACAAATGCAACGCCCCGCCCCGCACCAACGCTGGAGCGGTGACCATTTCGGTGTAAAGCAAGGTCTCCCGGCTCAACAACCGATGCAACATGCGACAGTGCCGGTCCGTCCAGTCCATCATCGGCGCCACGCTTAAACGCGCTGCATTTTGTGCGTTATTATTCAAAGCGTTCACTCCATTCAGGCCCAGGCTGCGCACCGCATGATTCCCCCTGATCTCACCGTATTTCCGGAGATTTTCGGAGGTTCTCGATTCGAGCGTGCTACGGTGTAGCACATCCAAAGCCTACAAACAGTGGCCCAATGCAGCGCGTTCCTGGCCCCGAATGGGTCCGTCATATCCATCGTGCTGGGCCTCAGAGATCTCAGAACTGGCACCATGACACACACCACCAGGACTGACCGCCAGGACCACGCCACCAAGACAGCCCCTCGCGACCTTGGCCAGTGCAGGGCCAAGGTCGCTTTCCTCAGATCGTCAGAACCAGCTTGCCGGTGGTGTGGCCCGTTTCCAGGCGGCGATGCGCCTCGGCAGCGTCAGTGAGCGGGAGCGCCTCGACCTGTGGGCGCAAGATACCCTGACCAAGCAGATCTAACACATGGCTCAGATCCGCGCTGAAGGCCTGCGGGCGATCACCGAAATAAGTATAAATATCACTGACGCGCAGAGCGACGGATTTCTGAAAATGCTGGGTCAAATCCTCAGCAAAGGTGCCAGTCGGCGGCCCGGCCAGAAAACCGAAAATCACAGCCGTGCCCAACGGGGCCAGAGCCTCAAGATCGGATGTCACACTCTCCCCCGAGATCGGGTTCAGGGTCAGGTCAACGCCGCGCCCTTGGGTGATGTCTTTGACCCGCGCTGCCACATCCTCTTGGCGGTAGTCGATCACATGATCTGCTCCCTGCTTGCGCGCATAGTCCAGCTTTCCCGTGCTGACGGAAGCGATGACCGTCAGACCAAGGTGTTTGGCGATCTGGACCGCCATCGTGCCGACACCGCCTGCAGCCGCGTGGATCAAAGTTGAATCCCCAGGTCTGGCATGACCCAGATTGACCAGCATGTGCCAGGCCGTCACAGCATTCACCGGCACGGCCGCGGCGGTGGCAAAGTCGATCGTCTCGGCCAGATGCGTGACATAGGGCGCGCCGATGATGACATGGCTGCCATAACCTCCGGCACCGATCGGACCGATCCAGGCAACACGGTCACCGATTGCAAACCCGTCAACTCCGTCGCCCAAGGCCTCGACCACGCCTGCACCTTCGACACCGGGCACATGGGGCAGATCCGGCATCATGCCTTCGGGCATTTCGCCCCGGCGAATGATGGTGTCGATGAAATTGACCGCTGCTGCGTGATTGCGGATCAAGATCTCACCCGTGCCGGGCGTGGGCGTGGGCATATCCTGCGACTGCAGGACCTCTGGGGCGCCGATTTCAGGAATAACGATAGCGTGGGACATGGAGGTTCTCCGTTTGAATACTTACGAAGAAACTAGCCATGGGCCAAACGCATGATAATATCGCATTTTGGGATTGATAATCCTACATATGCAACAATGATATACAACGACCTCGCCCTCTTCACCGCCGTTGCCCGGCATCTCAACTTCTCTGAGGCCGCCGCCCGGATCGGCATTCCCCTGTCTCGTGCCAGCCGCCGCATTGCGGAGCTGGAGGATCATCTGGGCGTGAAACTGTTCGAACGCACCACCCGTCAGGTCCGCCTGACTGAAGAAGGGCGTCGCCTGCTGGATCTGTGCCAGGACCCGATCGAAGCGCTTCAGAGCGTGGCCGGATTGACCGAGGATACCACCCGCCATACGATCCGCATCACTGCCCCCCCGATGGCGGTACAGGACCGGATCGGGCCGCTGTTGCTGGACTTCGCAGCCGAAAACCCGGACATCAGGATCGACCTGACCACCTCGAACACCATTCTGGATTTCTTCCGCGACAACGTCGATCTCGCCTTCCGTGTTGGCCCTTTGCAGGAATCTGGGCTGGTTGCACGCAAGCTTTGGACCCTGACCTACAGCTTTTGCGCCAGTGACAGCTTCATTGATGCGCAGGGCATCGACGGGCCGATCGCACTGGATCACCTGCTGGCGCTGCCCGCACTGGTGTCGCGCCAGCCCTGGCTGATGCAATCCGGTGCCCAAATCAAACCCCATAACATCACGCATGAGTTTGACACGCTCGACATGGTGGCAGGCGCGGCGCGCAGGGGCATGGGGATCGCCATTCTACCACGTGACATGGTGGCAGATGGCTTGCGGGAGGTGAGCGTCGCTGATGCCCAGCCCACGTCCCGCGATATGTTCGCGGTTTATCCCAGCCGCCGCCTCCTGCCCGCCCGCGTCCGCAAGCTGATCGACTTCATGGCGATCAGCTGACCGCCGCCGCCTTGACAGGATCATCCTCCAGTGCCTTCAGAAGGCGGGCCTGTTTGATCTTGGGATCAAGCTCAGCGTCGGTCAAATGGGCCAGCATATCCGATACTGTGGCATCGATCTGCTCCACCGTTGCGACCGCCATGCCATGGGCCACGAAAGGCCGCAGGTAGGTCATGCCGGTCAGCGTCGCAGTCTGCTGGAAAGGTTTCAACAGCTCGTCCATCGAGAAGTTGTTGTAGCCACCGGCATGGTAACTGTCGGCAGGTCCGCCCGTTGACACCAGGATCAGGAACTCGCGCCCCTTCAGCCTGGTGCCGCCGGGGCCATAGGCAAAACCATAACTAAGCACCTGATCCATCCAGGCTTTCATAACCGGCGGGGCGGAGTACCAGTAGAATGGGAACTGGAACACGATCCGGTCGTGAGCCTGCAGCAGGGTCTGCTCCGCAGAGATATCAAACCGCATCTCGGAGCCGCCAATGGCCGTAAGGTCGCGTGTGGTCACGCTGTCAGCCTGTGTGAGCGCATCAAACCAGGCGCGGTTGATGCGGGATTTGCCCAAATCTGGGTGGGCGGTCAGGACGAGGGTTTTCATGTGTGTGCCTCTTCAAGTGTTTGTGCGGAATAATGGGTGATCAGAGGGCGGCCATCGGGCCGGATGTCGAAGCGCCAGTCCTCGCGCACCCGAGCCTCGATCAACTGCCCATCAAAGGTCCGGGCACGCAGCAGCACCTCAAAGGAGGCTGTGCCGTCGCTGACGCGGATGTTGCTGACATGGTGTTCGGTCGGGCGCTGGAAGATCTCCAGAATGCCATCATACCAAGCGCGGACCCGCGCGTGACCGCTCAGGGACAGATCGACGTCGGGCATGTCCCATGTCACCTGCGGGTGCAGGTCCGGCAAAAAGGCGTCAATGGGGTCAAGCCTGTCGAACCGCGCGAATCAGTCGGCGATGAAGGCCGGGATATCTGTGAAGGTCATGTGTCGTCTGTCCAATGAGGAAAGAACCCTGGTGATACGCGGGCGTTTCACCAGGGGCGGCCTTAGTCAGCGGTCGCGCCGCGTTCTGCGGCGATGGCTGTCAGGTTGCGGTCGCCCGTTTCCCACAGCGCGGTCATGGTCAGTGACGTGACCTGCCACTGCGCCCCCGACTTGGTCAGCGCATAGCTGTAGCGCCCGCCCAGAACCCAAAGGTCGTCGTCAATCCGGTGGGTGGCAGTGAAATCTGCCTCCGCCATGGCGCTGGTCTCCGACAGCTGCGTGACAGAATGGTTGGTCACCATGTGATGCGTGCTGTCAAAGCCTGGCAGAAAGCCTGCCCAGCTGGCCACCAAATCATCTGCCGACTGAACGACAGGGGCACCGCCCCAAAGACTGGTGTAATCGGTTGTGACTGTGTCCGCAAAAGCGCCGCGTACACGGGTCCAATCCTGCCGGTCTGCCCCGGCGGCGATATCGGTGAGTGTTCTGGTGATTTCGGTCTGGTCGGCCAAGGCCACACCTCCCATCAAGGTTGCGGCTGCAAATGTGGCGAGTAGAGTTCTGGTCATGTCGGTTTCTCCAGTATCTGAGGCGTGTCCGGCGGCATTACTTGGCCAGACGGTCGGGCACTGGGGCCAGATCGTATTGCGACCAGAAGAATGTATTGGCCGCGTCCTGATCGGCGCTGAGATTGGTGGCCTCAACGATCTTGCCATCCTCGATGCGGTAGACCAGCGCCCAGATCGTATCGACGTTGGGCTTGCCATCGGCATTGGACCAGCCGCGGTGGATGTCGATCACATGGGTGTCATCCGCGCCGAAGTAGATCGGCTCGGCCTTGAAACCCGCCACGCCCAATTGGCCGAAAAAGGCCAAGACCTCATCGCGGCCAGTCTTGGTCCCAGACAGCGGATGACGGCCGGGAATGTGCCATTGCACGTCTTCATCCATAACCGCGGCGATGCCGTCGAGATCATTCGCGCCGTAGGCTGCGAAGAAGTCCTGCACGACTTTGATGTTGTCCTCGGGGGAAGCCGCCATGGCCATGGCGGCAGCGAAGGTGGCTGCAAGTGTGGTGGCGATCAGCGTTTTCATGATCCGTCCTTTCAAGCGTTGAGAAAATCGGCCACGGCATCGGCGGCGGCGGTTACCGCGTCTTTGCGGTCGTAAAAGTCGAATTGGGTTACATCCTCGCCCAACCACAGCTTTTCCAGCGGGGCGTTGGTGCGGGCCTCATAGGCGGCGGCCCCAGCGGGCAGCGCGATCGCGGGCGAGCCGACCATCAGCATCGGTTTGCTCAGCCGGTCGGCGCTGGCCTGGGCGTCATAGGTCAGCCAGGGTTTCCACGAGGCCGCCGAGAACTTGTTGTCGTAGGCGGGGATCAGGCCGCGCTGTTCCTCGGTGTAATATGGGGCCTGATACATGACCGCGTTTTCGTCGGTGGTGGATGCGCCCAGCAGGACGGTTTCGGCAGCGCCGTCGGCTTCGGACGCGGCAATCAGAGAGGCCGCCATCTCAGCACCACCGTAGATGCTCTCGGCCATCGCTGCGTCATGCAGCCAGGGTGCGACCAGCGCGACATTCCGCAAGGTCTCGCTGTCGGCAACGGCTGCGGCCATGTAGCCCGAGGAGGCGCAGATCCCGAGGCCTGAGATGTGGGCGCTGTCAACATCCTCCAGCGAGGCCAGAAAGCGGGCAGCGGACTGGATGTCGGCGGTTTTGACAACCGGATCTTCAACATACCGCGGTGCACCGTCGCTTTCGCCCCAACCGGTGAAGTCAAAGGCCAATGCGGCAAAGCCCCGCGCGGCCAGCTCACGCGCGTAGGTGCCGGCCATCTGTTCCTTTACCGTCGTCCAGGCGCCGGTGACGATCACCGCGGGCAGCGGAGCTTTGGCATCCTCTGGCGTGTAAAGGCAGCCCTTCAACGTCGTACCGTTGCTGTCAAAGGACACAGCGCGTTCACTCACCCCTTTGCGGGTGGGGGTGTTTTGCAGATTGATGAGGGTCATTGGGTGGTCCTTTCGGATCAGCGTTGCTGTGATGACAGGAACCTATGGCTCCACCCGATTTTTGATAATTCCCCTTCTTTTCACTTCTTTCATGTATAGTATCTAACAATGATACCAAAGGAGCCCCAATGCGCCTGCCCCTCGCCACGCTCGAAGTGTTCACCGCCATTGCCCGCCACGGCAGCCTACGGGCCGCCGCAGACGCGCTTGGCCTGAAACCCTCGACCGTCAGCCATCAATTGAAAACCCTCGAAGATCAGCTGGAAACGGCGCTGTTCATCCGCACCACACGCTCCGTCAGCCTGACTGAGGCAGGCCGTGCCCTGATCCGGGGCGCAGGTCCTGCCTTTGACCAGTTGAGCGACGCGGTGGAAAGTGCGCGCACCAGCGGCCACGCGGCACGGGGCAGTCTGAAACTGGCGATGGCGGATCACGTCTATGACCTGTTCATCAGTCCGGCCCTTCCTGCGTTCTGCGCCGCCTATCCGGAGATCGAGCTGGAGTTTTCGATCAGCGACGCGCTGACCGATCTGGTTGACGAAGGACTGCACGCAGGCTTTCGGATCGGTGACAAGATCGCGCAGGACATGGTTGCGATACGCCTGACCCCGCCGATGCCTCTGGCTGTGGTGGGCAGCCCGGCGTATCTGGCCCAATACGGGACGCCGCAAACCCCGCGCGCGCTGCTGGAGCACAACTGCATCCGCTATCGCTTTCATTCCTCCGGGCGCATCGCACCGTGGGAATTTCAGGGCACCGAGGGTGCCTATTCGGTCGATGTGCGCGGGAACCTGATCAACAACACCCTGCCCGCCTCCGTTGATCTGGCCCGGCAAGGGTTGGGGCTCGCCTATACGTTCCGCGAGTATGTGGCGCCGGATATTGCGGCTCAGACACTGGTGCCAGTGCTGGAAAGCCACCTTTCCGAAACCCCAGGCATCTACGTCTATTTCCCCCGCGAATACCGCACCATGATGCCGCTGCGATTGTTCATGGACCACCTCCGGGACAGTATAGCACTGCGATAACACCGTATCGCAGCTCGCCCAAGATCCGGATTGAGCCGAGCCCCCGCTCCTAAAAACCTCAATATAACAGTGCATTGCGATGGGGCCCACAAATCCAATATGGATGCGACGATGGGGCGGACACTGCGGTAAAGCTCGGACCTGCGCACGATCCAACGATATAAATCAATTGCGGCGCTCTGTGATCAATGGTGTGAATAGCCATGACGTTTGAACAATTGCGCACATTTCTCTGGGTCGCCCGGCTTGGTGGCTTTCGCAAGGCCTCTGATCGATTGCACCTGTCTCAGCCTGCGGTGTCCACCCGGATTGCCACGCTCGAAGATGAACTGGACACCAAACTATTTGATCGCGGCCCGGGTGGTCTGCTGCTGACCAAACAGGGACAACAGTTGTTGGGCTATGCCGAACAGCTGCTGTATGTGGAAGAAGAGATCAAACATCGCGTTGCCAACCCTGCGGAGACCGAGGGGTTGTTTCGCATCGGCGCGTCAGAGACCATCGCGCAAGCATGGCTGCCGTCGTTTCTGCAGGCGTTCAACGTCAGCTACCCGCGGGTCAATATTGATCTCACCGTTGATATTTCCATGAATTTGCGGGCGGCGATCCTGGAGCGGCAGCTGGACCTAGCCTTTCTGATGGGGCCAGTTTCGGAATACTCGGTCAAGAACGTGGAACTGCCAAAATTTGATATTCATTGGTATAAATCCAAACAGCTTGGCGCAGTTGATCTGTCCACAATCCCCATCATTTCCTATTCCAAGCAAACCCGCCCCTACCGTGAGCTGACCTCGGAGCTGGCGCGGCGGGTAGGGCCAAAATCGCGGGTGTTTTGCTCGGCGTCGCTGTCGGCCAGCCTGAAAATGATCGCAGCAGGAATTGCCGTGGGACCTTACCCGCGCGTTCTGGCCGCGCATCATCTGAGCGCTGATGAAATTGAGGAGTTTTCGCCCGGATTTATGTTGCCCCCGCTCGAGTTCACCGCCTCTTATCTGGCCGAGCCTCGCAGCGTTCTTGTGGAAACCGGCGCCGAAATCGCGCGTGATATCGCCCAAGAATGGCACCAGACCCAGCGCTGTTAGTTTCAGGTTTCTTATCACCAGTGATAGAAAATGATAATTTGATTGAATGCAGCAACCTGTGTGATGCTTGAGCCGTCACACGAGGGTTCAGCATGGCACGGCACGTAAACACAGCGAAAACGGCAGACCCAGTATCTGGCCCGGTATCAGGCCCAGTGTCCAACCCAGTAGCAGGTCCTGTATCTGAGGCCGCAGGTCTGTCGAGCGGCGCGATCCGCAAACGGATCCGTATCGGCGCGCATGATGCCCCAACAGCAGGGTTGGCCGCGGGCAAGCTGCAATGCAACCTTGCCATTCTGCCCGAGGTCTACGCGCTTGATTTCCTGCGCTTCTGCCAGCGCAATCCGAAGCCCTGCCCCGTGGTCGGGGTCAGCGATACAGGCGATCCGATGCTGCCGACCCTGGGCGAGGACATCGATGTGCGCAGCGACGTTGCCAGATACCGGGTGTTTCGCGATGGCCAGTTGACAGCCGAGGTCACTGATATCTCTGATCTATGGAATGACCAGATGGTCACCATTGCGCTGGGGTGTTCGTTCACGTTTGAAACGGCTCTCGTACGGGCGGGCATTCCGGTGCGCCACATTGAGACCGGCGGCAATGTTCCCATGTACAGAACCAGTTTGGATCTGGAACCGGCGGGCGATTTTGCGGGCCAGATGGTGGTGTCCATGCGCCCCATTCCGGAACACCAGTTGGACGAGGCCATAGCCATCAGCGCCAAATTCCCGCAGGCCCATGGGGCTCCGATTGCCTATGGCGACCCGGCGCAGATCGGGATCACGGATCTGCAGCGCCCGGACTATGGCGACCCGGTGGACATTCAGCCCGGCGAGATACCGGTGTTCTGGGCCTGTGGCGTCACCCCGCAGAATGTGTTGCAGGCGGCGCGGCCACCAATCTGCATCACTCATGCACCGGGATACATGCTGATCACGGACGTCGCCGAAGATGCCGAAACATCAATATACAAAAAACAAACCAACAAGGAGTGAGACAATGAAGACAGTGACAACTGCCCTAGGGGCCTTGGCCTTCATGGCCACCTCAGCGCTGGCGGATGGACCCGTCGTGCTCAATGCCGTCGGCACGTGGTCCAGCCTGACAAACTATCAAAAACATGAAGAGCCTTTCTTCAATCAGCGCCTCAATGAGGCCTCGGGCGGCAAGATCGTGGGCAAGATCCAATCGCAATCCGGGTTGGGATTGAAAGGTTTTGAAATCATGCGCCTGGTCAAGAACGGCGTGTTCGATTTCGCCTTTGGCCTGCCGGGCTATGTTGCTGCGGAAAATGCCATCTTTGAAGGCGCGGATCTGTCGACCCTGACGCAAGACATCGAAACACAGCGGCAGGTGTCCGACGCCTATTTTGACACGCTCGAGACGGCGTTTGCCGATATCTACAACGCCAAACTGCTGATGCTCTATCCCTTCCCGAGCCAGACGCTCTGGTGCAACGGTGAGGTCAACGGCATTGCTGATCTCAACGGGAAGAAAATCCGTGTCTACTCCACCACCCTTGGCGATTTTGTCGAAGGTGTTGGCGGCACCTCGGTGACCGTCGCCTTCTCCGAGGTGATCCCGGCGCTGGAAAAAGGCGTGGTGGATTGTGCCATCACCGGCACCATGTCGGCCTACACCGCCAAGTGGAACCAGGTCGCAACCCACGCCTACACGCTGCGGGTTGGTTGGGGTCTGGCCTTTGGCGCGATGAATATGAACAAATGGAACAGCCTGTCGGCCGAAGATCAGGCGCTTTTGCAAACCGAATTTGCCGCGCTGACCGATGCCATGTGGGCCGAGACCGCAACCGAAGATGATGTCGCCATTTCCTGCATCACCGGCGGCGCATGTGAGATCGGCGACCAAGGGTCCATGGTGCTGGTGGAGCCCACAAAGGCAGACCTTGCAGTGCGCGATCAGATCGCCACAGACGTCGTTCTGGCCCGCTGGGCAGCACGCTGCGGGAAGGACTGCGCCGACAATTGGAACGCGACGGTTGGCCCAATTCTTGGTCTGAGCGCCGAAGCAAAATAACACGCGCATCACATCAGACAGGTGGGGCGGCTGCATACAGTCCGCCCCACACAAGCAGACTAAAAGGTCCCCCGAAATGTTAGATACGCTTTTCACCGGAGCGCGCCGCTTCAGCCTGTGGATGACCTGGCTTGGTGGCACATTGATCGTGCTCTCCGCCATCCTCGTTACTCTAGAAGTGTTCTTGCGCAAGCTGTTCAACGTGTCTCTTGGCGGGGCGGATGAACTCTCTGGCTACGCCTTTGGTGTGGCCACATCTCTGGCGCTGTCGTTTGCGCTGTTTGAACGGGCCCACATCCGGGTCGATGCGCTGCTGGGGACCATCCCGAAACGGCTGCATCCCTATATCAACCTGTTGGGCCTTCTGCTGCTGAGCGGTTTTGCCCTGGTGGTGGTCGTCATGGTCTGGAGCATGGTGGGCGATACGCTGGAAAATGGCTCGCGCTCGATCACCCCAATGCGCGTCCCGCTGGCAATTCCGCAGATCCCTTGGCTGTTCGGCTGGATCTTCTTCGTCTTCTCCGGCGCACTGATTGCGATCATGGCCATCCGGCAACATCTGCGGGGCGATGAGGCGGGGGTGCAAAACCTGATTGGCGTGAAATCCTTGGATGAGCAAATCGAAGATGAGGCGGTGTAAGCCATGTTGATCAAAACACTGCTTATTCTGCTGGCCCTGATCGGGCTGGCGGTGCCCATTGCAGCGTCGCTTGGCTGGCTTGGCCTGATCCTGCAATGGACCGACAGCCCCATGCCGCTGCATAGGGCGATCTCTGACATGGCGTGGCAGACCAGCACCGATTTCTTGCTGGTGGCGATCCCGATGTTCGTGATGATGGGTGAAATCTTGCTTCGGGCGGGCATCACCGAACGCATGTATGATGGCATCGTGAAGTGGCTCGGCTGGTTGCCGGGCGGGCTGATGCATTCCAATATCGGATCATCTGCGCTGTTTGCGGCGACCTCAGGCTCTTCTGTGGCCACGGCTGCCACTATCGGCACGGTTGCGGTGCCCCAGATCAAGAAACGGGGATACAATGAACGCCTCTTTCTGGGCACCGTCGCAGCGGGTGGAACGCTGGGCATTCTGATCCCGCCATCGATCAACCTGATCCTTTATGGGCTGCTCACCAACACCTCGGTTCCTGAACTCTATTTGGCGGGTTTCCTGCCCGGCTTCCTGCTGGCACTGCTGTTCATGGCCACGGTTGTGGTGGCCTGCATGATCAAGCCGGAATGGGGCGGAGAGCGGTTGCGTCACACGTGGGGGGACCGGATCCGCGCGCTGCCGTCGCTGATCCCGCCGCTTGGTATCTTCATGGTGGTGGTGGGGTCTATCTATGCCGGGCTTGCGACACCAACCGAAGCCGCCGCTCTGGGGGTTGTGGCCGCGATGCTGCTGGCGGCGGTGAATGGCAAAATGTCCCTCACCATGATGCGGCAAGCGATCGAAGGAACCATGCGTACCACTGCCATGATCATGCTGATCATTATCGCGGCGGTATTTTTGAACTTCGTGCTGTCCATTATCGGTCTGACCCAGGCCCTGACCGATTTTGTCACTGGTCTGGGCTGGAGCCCAATGCAGACCATGCTGATGATCGTTGCGGTTCTCATCCTGATAGTTTGCTTCATGGAAACACTGTCGATGCTGCTGACAATGGCGCCTTTGATCACTCCGATTGTGGTGGCCCTCGGTTTTGACCCTGTGTGGTTTGGGATCCTGTTGATGGTCCTGTTGGAAACCGCCCTCATCACGCCCCCGATTGGGATCAACCTCTATGTGGTGCAGGGCATTCGCAAAGGCGGACCGATGATTGACGTCATCAAAGGCGCAATCCCCTTTGTTGTCACCATGTTCGTGATGCTGGCCTTGTTGTTGGCAATGCCGCAGCTGGCGCTTTGGTTGCCCTCGTTGGTGTATTGACGGCGCGCGCCCCATGCTGGCGCGCTTTGACGATGGCTTTTCGATCTGGAACAAAACGGGCGCCCCCATGGCGCCCGTTTTCTATTGCGCGCGCCTTTTGCCTAACGATTGGGCAGGCCCCGCGCGTGGGGGCCGTCGGGTGGCTGCCGTAAGGTCAGCGTTGCAGCCGCCGGGCGTGCGATTGGGATTGACAGGCTCGGGAAATTTGTGGATCAAACTCGCGATGGTTCCCAAGAGCGCTTGAGCCTCTGGGATGAAAAGGGAATACGGTGAGTTGTAGCCAACAGGCGCCAAATCCGTGACTGCCCCCGCAACTGTGAGCGGAGAGCGCGGCTGAACACGCCACTGGGACACCCCGGGAAGGCCAGCCAAGCAAGGACCCGCGAGTCAGGAGACCTGCCATCGAAACGTCAACCAACCCAAGGCGGGGCGCCTTGGAAGGAGGCTTTATGGCACGTGTTTCGTGTAATGAGACAAAAGGCACCTTCGATCCGCGCTTGAATGCGAGCAAGGATCCTCATGGCTGGTGCAGTTGAACAAACCCTTTTGATCTGTAGTCGCTGCCATGGCAGCCGCGCTGCGCGTCAGCTGAAATCCGCACTGTCGCAACAGGTGGCTTCGGGCACCCGGTTTCGCGCCGTCGACTGTTTGGCAGGCTGTGATTTTCCGCCGGCCGTCGCGCTGCAGGCACCGGATAAGGCCAGCTATCTGTTTGGGGGCATCGGCAGCGCCGAGGAGATTTCTGCTCTGGCCGCGTTTTCGCATCAATATGCCGACAGCGACAGCGGCTGGACCAGCAACAGCGAACGCCCGGCGGCTCTGGATGGCAAGGCACTGGCTCGGCTGCCTGCCCTGCCCCGCGCATCCAGCTATGTGAACCAAGAGGAAGGTGCGGTGTGATAGCAGGTCTGAAAGCAAGCCAACTGGAATACTATGCGCTGAATGGCGATCCGCTCTTGCGTGATGTCAGCTTTGAGCTGCCACAGGGCGCGGTTTTGGCCATTGCCGGTCCCAATGGGGCGGGCAAGACCACGCTGCTGAACCTGCTGTCCGGCGTGGTGGACATCGCGCTGGGGGATGTACAGATCGACGGCACCAGCCTGCGCAGCCTATCGGCGATGGAACGCGCCCGCCGCATTGCGGTGGTATCGCAGCAATCCGATCCCGATGGCAGGCTGTCGCTGCGCGACTATGTGGTGTTGGGCCAGATCCCGATCCGGCAGGACCACAGCCAGGAAACCCATGACAGCGCCTTGAACCGGGTGCTAGAGCTGACCGGCCTGTCCCATCTGGCGACAAAGCCGATGCGCCAGCTGTCAGGCGGTGAGCAGCAACGCGCCCATATCGCCCGCGCGCTGGCACAGCGCCCGCAGCTGTTGTTCCTGGATGAACCCACCAACCACCTGGATCCGGACGCCAAGGGACGGATGCTGTCGCTGATTGCCGGTCTCGGCATCACGGTGGTCACGATCCTGCATGATCTGGTGATGATCCCGGAATTTGCCACCCATGTCGCACTGGTGAAATCGGCCCGGCTGACCGCCTTTGGCCCCGTCGAAGAGGTGCTGACGCCTGAGGCCGTGCGCGACACATTTGGCGTGGATTACCTGCTTTTGCCCCACAACGGGCGGCAGATCCCCGCGCTTGATATCCGAAAAACCGACATTCACCCCTAACTATCCTGAATGGAGATCCTTTTATGAAACTGCTCTGGTCATCAGCGGCTCTGCTCGGTCTTGCGAGCGCTGCATCTGCCGAAATCGTGGTCGACAACTGCGGCGAGCAACTGGTGTTCGACGCGACACCCGAACGCATTGTTGTCCATGACATGAATATGACGGACATGGCCTTTGCGCTTGGTCTGCAAGACAAGATCGTCGGGCTCACCGGCATCACCGGCTGGTACAAAACCAGCCCCGACTTTGACGAGCTGCGCGGTGACATCCCCGAGCTGGCCCCAAAATACCCCACCGTTGAAAACCTGGTGGCGGCAACGCCCGACATGTTCTTTGCAGGGTGGTACTATGGCATGAAGCCCGGCGGTGACGTGACCCCCGACACGCTGGAACCCTTTGGCATCAAAACCATGGTCCTGACCGAAAGCTGCGTGCACCAGCATGACAACCGCCCGGTCGCTAGCATGGATCTGCTGTTTGACGATGTTCTGCGGCTTGGCCAGGTGATGGATGTCTCGGACAAGGCAGAGGCGCTTGTCACCGGTTGGAAAGACCAGCTTGCTGCCATCGAGGCAAAGACCGCATCGCTCGACAAACCGCGCGTGTTCCTGCTGGATGGTCCGGCTGACGCGCCCTTCACCTCGGGCAAATTTGCCATCCCCGACGCGATGATTGCGGCCGCTGGCGGCACCAACATCACCCATGACATGGACACCAGCTGGGGCCGCAGCTCCTGGGAGACCGTGGCGGCCGCGAACCCGGAATTCCTGGTGCTGCTGGACTATCAGGGTGGCAACAGCGCCGCAGACACCTTCCAGTTCCTCAAGGATCATCCCGTCATGGCCCATGTCGATGCGGTGAAGAACGAAAACTGGATTGGCCTGCGCTACGAAGAGCTGACCCCAGGACCAGCCAACATCGATGCCATCGCCAAAATGGCCGAAGCCATGCATCCGGGCCTGTTCTGAGATGGGCCAATTTGGTCTGCGTATGACAGTGGGGGTGGCCGTTCTGGCCACCCTTCTCCTGTTGTCTGTTTTGCACGGGACGACCCCCATTCCCGTTGCGGATGTCTTTTCGGCCATCGCAACCGGCATGGGGATCCAAGTGGCGGACCCCTCACCGATGGATCGCATCATTTTTGACCTGCGCCTGCCGCGGGCATTGTTTTCGGCCATCATCGGTGCGGGACTGGGCCTGGTTGGTGTGGTGCTGCAAACCACCACCCGCAACGATCTGGCGGATCCCTTCCTGTTTGGCCTCTCCTCTGGCGCTGCTGCGGGCGCGGTGTTTGTGATCACGGTGACCGGCGATGTGCTGGGGTTCTGGACCCTGCCGATGGCCGCATTTGTGGGCGGCATGATTGCCTCGGGCGTGGTGCTGTTGCTGGTGCAGCGGCTGCGCACCAGCGCCCCTGAAAAGCTGATCCTATCGGGCTTGGCCGTGTCTTTCCTGTTTGCGGCGATCACCAATTATCTGATCTTCTCAGGCGACAACCGCGCCGCGCATTCGGTGGTGTTCTGGATGTTGGGCGGGCTGGGCCTGGCGCGCTGGGAGACCCTGCCCCTCGTGCTGGTGGGGCTGATGCTGATCTTTGTCTTTGCGCTCTGGCGGCAACGGTGGTTCGATGCGCTGCTGGCCGGGGACCGCACCGCCCAGAGCCTTGGCGTGCCGGTCCACCGGCTGCGGATCGCAACTTTTGTGATCTCCGCCTTGGCAACCGCAGCCTTTGTGTCCGTGGCTGGGGTCATCGGCTTTGTCGGCCTGATGGTGCCGCATCTGGCCCGTGGCATCGTGAGGCCGTTGCATGGCCATCTGCTGCCCTCCGCCGCGCTGGTTGGGGCGATCTTGCTGACCGCCTCGGATCTGGCGGCGCGTTTGCTGCTGGCCCCACAAGAGCTGCCAGTGGGCATCGTGACCACCTCTTTGGGGGCGGTTTTTGTCTTTGCGCTGCTGCTGAGTGAGAAGCGCCACTGAGCCATGTCGCAAATGGCCCATCCAATTGTGGACAAAGCGACATCGCTATTGGCAATAGCCGTGTAAAACCGGTGTTTTGCGCATAGATTTCCGCCTGAATAACGACGTGTAAGATACTGTTATAATTACGTTTGATTGCGGCCTTCCGTTTGAATTGCCAAAATATTTCCGCTCCGGTTCGGGCGCGCTTGACAGGTGTTTTTGACTTTGGCTATTTGCCAGACATTCTGGTCCGGGTGGGAAACCATTCGGGTAAAAGGGAACACGGTGCGGTGCTGCAAACAGGCGCCAAACCCGTGACTGCCCCCGCAACTGTGAGCGGAGAGCAAGGCGGCGATATACCACTGCCCGATGGGTCAGCCCGATGGGTGCCCCCATGGGTGGGAAGGTGCGGCTGAGCTTCGACCCGCGAGTCAGGAGACCTGCCAGGATGTTCACCCTGTTCGGGCGCGGGGCGCGCTGGCGACAACGGTCTTCCGTGGTGGTGACAGTTTCACCGTCTGCGGGACCGACGCGTTCCAAGGACCCTATTGCAGTATCGCGGCCAGATCCGGTCGCAAGATGGCTTGCGCCACAGGCGTGAGTGGTCTGAGAATGAAATCAGGGGAATGAACATGCGCAAGGTCAACTTGTCTCTCGCCGCAGCTATGGCCGCGGCACCCGCACTCGGATCGGCGGCGGACACCACCGATGATATCAAAACTTTCGTCCTGAAACCGATCATCATTTCGGGCGGGCTGACTCCTATTGCAGAAGACAGCTATGGCCGCGCGGCCTCTGTCATCACCGGCCAGGAGATCACCGACCGTGGCATCACCTCTGTGCAGGACGCGTTGCGCGCGGTGCCTGGCCTCTCTGTCAGCAGCGCAGGTGGCAGTGGCACGCAGGTGCGCATCCGTGGCGGCGAAGCCAACCACACGTTGATCCTGATCGATGGGGTCGAAATCGCCGGGGGCGACAGCGAATACATCCTGTCCGGTCTCGACACAGCCACCATCGACCGGATTGAGGTTCTGCGCGGGCCGCAATCCGTGTTCTATGGCTCCAATGCCTCTGCCGGGGTCATCAATATCATCACCAAAACCGGCGGGCTTGGCACCAGCTATGAAACCAGTGTCGAAGTGGGCAGCGACGGCCATCGCGCCTCTGCCATTGTCTCCAGCCGCTCGGAAAAAGGCGGGCTGACGCTCAGCCTTGCGCATGACAACGACGGCGGTTTTGATGCCTCCGGCGATGGCGGCGAAGACGACCGCATTCGCCGCAACACCGTGCAGCTGAAAGGCGACTACCAGCTCACGCCCGATTCTAAGGTCGGGGTCAACCTGCGCGCCTCGGATGAATATTTCGACACCGACCGCACCAATGGCGCCGCCAGCCTGCCAACAGGCTATGTGGTTGATGATCCGAGCCAATTCAGCGATCGCGACGAACAGCTGGTGCAGATCTGGGGTGAATTGACCAGCCTCAATGGGCGGCTGTCGCATCGCCTGTCGTTTGAACGCACGGATTATGATTTCTCCTTCAACGGCTTTGCGCCCACCGAAACCCAGACCGATGCAGCCAAATACCTGCTGAGCTTTGGCCTGAACGGCGAGCGCGCCGCGGAGGCCAACCATTTGGTGAACGCCATGCTGGAGTGGGAAGACGACAGCAGCAGCGCCAATCCGGCCTACCGCCGCAGCACCACCTCGCTTGCGCTGGAATATCGCGGCCGCTTTGCCAATGGTCTGGATGTGCAGCTGGGCGCGCGCCGCGACAACAACAGCGCCTTTGAAAATGCCACCAGCTGGACGGCCAGCGCCTCTTATCTGTTTGCAGGCAGCGGCATTCGCCTGCATGCCTCGGCGGGCACCGGCATCGTGAACCCGTCCTATTTCGAGCTGTTTGCCAATGACACCTTCGGCAGCGCCACCTATGTCGGCAACGCCGCGTTGCAGCCGGAGGAAAACCGCAGCTTTGACATTGGGGTGACCCTGCCGTTTCTGCAGGGGCGCGGTCTGATCGATGTGACCTATTTCGATGAAACACTGACCGGCGAGATCGAAGCCTTCCTGCAGAGCAGCGATCCCACCACCGGCGCCAGCGTGTTCTCCTATCGCAACCAAGCCGGCGACAGCCGTCGCACCGGCGTCGAACTGGCCGCCAATCTGGAAGCCACCGACCAGCTCGATCTGGGTCTGACCTATACCTATCTGGATGCGGCCAATCCTAATGGCACTGTCAAAACCCGCCGCCCCCGGCACGAGCTGTTGCTCGGCGCGACCTGGCGGACCGAAGACAACCGTGGCGGGCTGACCGCAAACATCCATCATGTGGCTGGCACATTCGACACTCAGTTCTTCGGCAGTTTCGCCACCGCAGAGCTGCCGGACTACACCACGGTGGACCTGTCTGCGGACTATGAGCTGCGTGACGGGCTGACGCTGACAGGGCGCATCACCAATCTGTTTGACGAGGACCAATCCGACGTCTGGGGCTATGCCGGACGGGGGCGCGCGGCCTTCGTCGGGCTGCGGGCGGCGTTCTAAATCATGCGTGGCGGGATCCTCATTGCGCTGACATGGCTATGGACGATGTCCACAGTGATGGCGGATCCCGTTCGTGTGGTATCGATGAACCTCTGCACCGATCAGCTGGCGATGATGCTCGCCAAGCCCGGGCAACTGGTGTCGGTGTCCTACATCGCCCGCGATCCCGACGCCTCGGCCATGGCCGATGTCGCGCAGGGCTATCCGATCAACCACGGTCTGGCAGAGGAGATTTATCTGCTGCAGCCAGATCTGGTGGTCACCGGCACGTTTTCGGCGCCCGCCACCACCGCCATGTTGCGACGGCTTGGGGTGCCGGTGGCAGTGTTTGACCCAGCGACCTCGCTCCAGGATGTGGCGGCCCGGCTGCTGCAAATGGGGGCGGCGCTGAACCGTCGTGACGCCGCCGAGGAGCTGGTGGCGGAGTTTGAACAGCAGCTAGCGGCGTTCGACCAAGTGAATGCAGCGGGAGCAAACACAGGCGATGCGTCTGGCAGGACAGGCACCGACGCCGACGCAGGGCGCCCGCGTGCGGCGCTTTATGATGCGAACACCTACACCTCCGGGCCGCAGACCTTGGCGGGCCAAATTCTGGAGGCTGCGGGCTTTGCCAATATTGCGAGTGAACTGGGTTATACCGGCCCTGCCCGCCTGCCACTGGAACAGCTGGTGATGGCAAAGCCGGACATGTTGGTGGCCAACACGCCCCACGACAGTCCCGCCCGCAGCGAAGAAAACCTGACCCATCCGGTGCTGCGCCACTTGTCAACGCCGCAGACCACGGGTCAGATAAGACAAGCCGATTGGGTCTGTGGCACGCCACATGTCCTGCGTGCCATAGACAGATTGGCGGTTGAACGGCGCCATTTCACCAAAAGGGACAGGGCACAGTGACACGGCTGATGGCGATGCTGACCACCTGTGTGGTGGTGCTTTTTGGCCTGTCGCTGGGCGTCGGGCCCGCAGAGGTGAACTGGCGCGACAGTTTTGCTGCCCTGGTGGATGACAGCTATGGACCGCTGACGCTGGTGATGCGGGAAATCCGCCTGCCCCGCGCGCTTCTGGCGGCGGTGATTGGCGCGGGCCTCGGACTGGCCGGTGCCGCGCTGCAGGGGTATCTACGCAATCCATTGGCGGAACCGGGGCTGATTGGCGTATCGGCGGCCGCGGCATTGGGCGCGGTTGTGGCGCTGAACACCGGATTGGCCGCTGCGATGCTGTTTGGCCTGCCCCTGGCGGCGCTGGCCGGCGCGCTCGTCGCCGTGTTTTTGGTGTTGTTGCTGGCCGGTCCGCAGGGCGGATCGCTGACCTTGATCCTTGCGGGCATCGCGATTTCAGCCATGGCCAGCGCGCTGACCTCGCTGGTTTTGAACCTTTCTCCGAACCCGTTTGCCGCCAGCGAGATTGTGTTCTGGATGATGGGGTCCCTGGCGGATCGCTCTTTGGTGCATCTGGCGATTGCGCTGCCCTTTGTCGGCGGGGGGGCGGTGATCCTGCTGCGGCTGGGCCGTGGGCTGGACGCCCTGACATTGGGAGAAGACGCAGCGCAGACCATGGGGATCAACCTGTCCAGACTGCGGCTGCTGTTGGTGCTGGGCACCGCCAGCATTGTTGGCGGCGCAACCGCAGTGGCCGGTGCAATCGGGTTCATCGGCTTGGTCGTGCCCCATATCCTGCGCCCGTTTGTGGGCGGCCAGCCGTCCCGGCTTCTCTGGGCCTCGGCGCTTGGCGGTGCGGTGATGTTGCAGCTGGCGGATCTTGCGGTGCGGCTGATCTTGCCCGATCGTGATCTGAAGCTGGGTGTGGTGACCGCATTGGTGGGGGCGCCGCTGTTTTTGCATCTGATCTACAAAACCCGGAGGGGCCAGGTATGAGCGCGACATCACCATCAGAGCAGCCTGCACACACCCCACCAGCTGAAAACCTGTCGATCCAGAACCTCTCTGTCAGCCTGCGCGGACGCGATGTGTTCCGCGATGTCTCGTTTGACATCCAGCCCGGTGAATTTGTCGGGCTCTTGGGCCCCAATGGGGCGGGCAAAACCACCCTGATGCGGGCCGCGCTGGGGCTGATCGCTGCCAAAGGTAACAGCTCGCTTGCCGCGCTGACAGCCGCCGACCGGGCCCACGCGGTGGCCTGGATGCCGCAGGCGCGCGAAATCGCCTGGCCCATCGCGGTTGAGCGGCTTGTCGCCCTGGGCCGATTGCCGCATCTGCCGCAAGGCGCGCGTCTGACACCGCAGGATCAGGCGAAGGTGGACCAAGCCATCGACCAGATGGGGCTGCAGCCGATGCGCCACCGGGCTGCCTCGCGCCTGTCTGGTGGCGAGCAGGCGCGCGTGCTGATCGCGCGGGCACTGGCGCAAGACACCCCGCTGCTGATGGCGGATGAACCGGCCGCAGGGCTGGATCCGGCGCATCAAATCGCCACGATGGAGATCTTTGCCCGGCTGGCGCAGGAGGGGCGATCTGCCTTTGTGTCGCTGCATGATCTGGGGCTGGCTGCGCGCCATTGCACCCGGTTGATCCTGATGGGGGACCATGGCGTGCTGGCCGATGGGCCGCCTGATACGGTGTTGACGCCTGATTTAATGGCGCAGGCCTTTGGCATTTCGGTCTGGCACCAACAGACCGCACAGGGGCCTGTGTTTCAACCGCTTGAGGTGCTGTGATGGGACATCTGACGTTGGAGCGGCCCTGGCTGACTTTTGATCTTGGTCAGGAGATGACAGTGCTCAGCTGGGCGGTCAACCGACCGGGGCTGGTGCGTGCGCAGCAGATCCTATGGCGGGAAGTGCGCAACCGCGATCTGCCCCCGGAACTGGACGCTGCGACCTGGTATGAGGCGGAGCTGCACCAACGGGGCGCGGCCCAAGCCGTGGGTTTCCTGACCTCTCGCGATGTGCGCCAATTCACCGAAGCACGGGCCGAGGTCGAGGGCATAACCGCTCATGTGGTGGCCACCGTGGGTCTGTCCAATGCGGAACGGATCGGCCATCGGCTGGATCACAGCGGGCGGGATTGGGGCACGATCAATATCGCCCTGCAGCTGTCCGAGGGGATCACCGACGCCGCCCTGATCGAGGCCATGAGCCTTGTGGTGCAAGCGCGCACCGCCGCGGTGATCGACGCAGGTCTCATGCTGCGCTCGGGCCTCGCCACGGGCACCGGCACCGATTGCGTTGCAGTGGCGGCCCCGACCGGAACGCAGCCCTATGCCGGGTTGCACACAGCCATCGGAGAGGCGATTGGCAAAGCAACATATGAGGCCGTGGCAACAGCCTGCGCCGACTGGATGGCAGGCAGTGGCAGGCAGCCACAACAGGGCTGATGCGGCCGCTGGTCTGGCCTGCATAGCTGAAATTAAGTGAGCTCCCGCAAGCCCCCAAAGGTGTTCGCTTCAGGCCGCCTGGCTGCGCGCTGTGTTGGCGGCCAGTTGCAAGCGATAGGCCTGGCAGGTTTCGCCCGCGACCTCGAACCTTGGACCGGCAGGGGACAGATCAAACCCGACTTTCAGGGTCAAGAGCGCGGCCGTGACGGATGTCAGGCAAAGGAATGACTGCACATTCCACGCCCGCGCCAGTCGCGCCAGATTGACGGCCATTTCCCGGCGCACCCGCTGCCTGTCGCGGCTTTTGAGGTTGTCGGAGACAAACACACGGGTGATTTCCCAGATGCCCGGATCACGCGGCGCCGGATCATCCAAGACCGTCTGCGGCAGGCCCGGCAACAGGCCCAACTGCGCATCACGCAACATGTAGCTGGCATTGATGCTTTGGGCCGTTGTTGGTGTCAGTCGGAATCCGGCGGACACAACATCGTCGTCGTGGATGGCACAATAGACGCTTTCGGGCGTGTCATATTGGTCAAACTCCATGCCCCGCACATTGGGCAGCTGCCAATCATGCAGCTCCACAAAATGATGGTGTCGGGCCCGCAGCAATTGCGTGAACAACCCGCCGGTCTGGTTCAAATTGTCAAATGTAATATGGGTCGACTGCATGGCGTTCTGCCACCTTCACAATTGAGCCCCGCGGGGCGCCTTCCAAAAAGTTGTGTAAAAATTTTCATAGAAGGGTGAAGAAAGCGTAAACCAACAGGCCACCGCCCTGCCCCGGCGTCGACCCGTAGCGCAGCGTCATTTGATTGAGATTGGGATGGGATCAGGGCAGTGTCAGGACGGAACGCGCGGCGCCGCGGCGGCGGCAACGCGGTTGATTTCCTGCAACAAAACATTCTTGCGCACCGGCTTGGCGATATATCCCGAAGCGCCAAGCGCAAGATAGGTTTCGCGGTCCTCGGTCGCGGCATTGGCTGTCAGCATCACCACTGGCGTCTGCGCGGTTTCCGGTGGTGCCTTGGCCAATTCGATCAGCATTTCCTTGCCGTCCATCACCGGCATCCGCATGTCCAGAAGGATCAGATCCACCTGTTTCGTGGCCAGAATATCCAGCGCCTCGCGGCCGTTTTCCGCCTCCAGCAATTCGACGTCAAAGCGCTGCAGGAACGCCCGCACCACCCGCCGGTTGGAGGCTGTGTCATCGACGACCAGCAGGCTCTTGACGCCGAGGTCATCGCTTTCAGCGGACTGTGTGGTGGCGGCAACCGCTGGAGTAGCCACCATCTCTGCCGCCCAGATATCACAGGTCAGGGTGAAGGTGCTGCCCTTGCCCAGCTCACTCTCCACCACCAGATCGCCGCCCATTTTGCGCGCCAGGCGCCGGGCAATCGACAGGCCAAGCCCCGTGCCAGGTACGCTGGGGGCGTTGCTGTTTTCGGCGCGGAAGAAATCAGAAAACAACTGGGTCAGATCCTCGGCCGACAGGCCGCGACCGGTGTCCTTCACCTGCACGATCAACCGGGTTTTACGGCCCGAGGGTTCGGCAAAGATATCAACATCAATACGGCCGGTTTCGGTATATTTGACGGCGTTGGAGACCAGATTGGACAGGATCTGGCGCAGCCGCAGGATATCGCAATTGGCAAAGTCGGGAACGCTGTCGGCAATGACCAGCCCCAGATCCAGCGATTTGTCATGGGCGGAAAAGCGGAACATATCGACCGCAGATGTCAGTTCCGCCCGCAGGTTCGCGGTGGAGCAGACCAATTCGACCTGCCCGCTTTCGATTTTTGCGTGATCCAGGATGTCATCCAGAATACCGGTCAATGCGGTTGCCGAGCTGAACAGCAAACGGCCATGTTCGCGGTTGGCATCCGGGTCTGATTTACCCTCTGCGATCAATTCCGACATGCCGCAGATCGCGTTGAGCGGCGTGCGAATTTCGTGGCTCATAGAGGCGAGGAACCGGCTTTTGGCTTCGCTGGCGGCCTGCGCATCCGCGAGGGCATCACGCAGATTGTTGGCCATGCGGTGCTGCGTCCAGATCCCAAACAGCGTGTAGGCCGCACCAATCAGCAAGATGATTGCCGCGATGATCAGCTCTGTCAGGCTGCCGATCTGCCAGATGGTGCTGCCAACCAGAAAGATCAGGACGCTGATGATGGGCAAGGCCGTCAGCAGGCCGAAAAACATCCAGTGCGAGCGCGCAACCACACAGTGATTGAGCGCGATCACCAGAAGCATGGCCCCCATCACTTTAGAGAATCCATCCTCATGCAGATAGAGCAGCAGCGGAATCGTGTTGAAGGTCCAAACCCCGACAAAGGCCGAGACCACAAACAAAATCACACTGTTCATCGTCACCTGCTGGCGCAGCCGACGGTAGACATGCAGGCCAACCAACTCGACAAGGATATAAACACCATAGACGACGGCAATCTGGCCCAGCGTCAGATAATACAGCGAAACAAGAGACACGATGGAGATGGAGGCAAACCGCGAGGGCAGATCCTCTTTCACCAGCTCATTCTGCGCGGCCACAACTCGCCTTAAACTGGACGATATCGTCATCATTGCCGATTTCCTGCTACTGCCACGACCCCGTTTCCTCGTCACTGTACTGACGTCGAACACCTTTCAAAGCATCGATACGGATTGTGCCCCTATGATGGTTTATCTCGCGGAGCGTGAACAGTGGCTTTTTGACTAAAAATCGCGTTGTTTCATGGTAACATGTATGGAAACGGCGGCGGTTCTGCATGGGAATTGCGGGTTCAGGCCAGAACGTGGCCCCGCTCACCTAACCGTGATCGAATACTCCGCAACGGCGCGCACCAGGTCCTGAGCAGTCGCAAGATGCGTGTGAGGGCGGCGCCATCACATCCTGTCGCGCAGCCCATAGTAGGCAAATGCCAGGGGCAAGGCGCCGCGCCGCCAACGACCCAGTTCAAAGCGTTTGGGAGCCCGTTTCATCAGATCCGGATGAGGCCGCGCCTGCCGCCCCAGAACAAGATCCGCCAGCAAGGCCCCGGCATAAGGCGCCATGGTGACACCGCTGCCATGAAAACCGAGGCCTGCATAAGCCTGCGCAAGCCCGGGAATTGGCCCGACAAATGGCACCAAGCTGCGGGTCAAACAGATCAGACCTGACCAGAAATACTCCGTTTCCACATCACGCCAGGCCGGGAACATCCGATCGAAATCCGCCCTCGCCCGAGCCTCGGTCGCACGCATGGACCGCTCGTTGACCCGGACCGAGCCGCGCAGGCCAAACAGCATTCGCCGGTCCGGCAGCAGGCGGAAATAATGCAGCAACCGACGGCTGTCGACACACATCTGGTCGCTGGTCCAGCCTTGTGCTGCCAGCTCCGCCTCTCGCAGAGTACGAGTGACCAAGATGTTGGATTGCACCGGCAAATACCGCGCTGCGAGCGCCGATGGCACGGTGTCCGCGCTGTAGCCATTGGTACAGATCAGCAGCGTTTTTGCCCGCAGACTGCCGTTTGGGGTGACCAGGAGATGCTGCCCGTCGTGCTGTTCAACACGGCTGACCGGCGAGTTATGCACCAGCCGCGCGCCCGCCCGGCGCGCCGCACCGGTCAGCCCGAGTACAAATTTCATCGGGTTGAGCGCAAAACCAATGGGCAGCGTCACCGCCCCATGCAGATCGGGGCTGTTCAACCCGTGGGCGGGCATCTCTGCCTTTGGAATATATTCATAGTCCAGCCCGTAACGGTCCGAATATTCGCGGCCATAGGCGTGCAGATCACCAACTGCGGCGGGGGAATGCGCCAGATAGGTATAGCCCCGCGAATGGCGGTCCACGTCCAGATCAAAACGATCGATATAGGTCTCCACCAATGACACGGCGGCGCGCTCTGCATCAAAAAACACCTGAGCGTCGGCCGCGCCATAGGTCTGGCGAATACGGGCGTCCTCCAGCTTGGCACTGCCAACAGAAACCAGCCCGCCATTGCGCCCCGACGCGCCCCAACCCGGACCATTGGCGTCCAACACCGCGACGTCCACACCCGCGTCGGCCAGTTGGATGGCGGCGGACAGGCCCGTGTATCCGGCGCCGATAATGGCGACCTCGGCCTGCTGATGCCCGGTTAGTGGCGGCGGCTGATCGGGGTCCTGCGGCAGGAACCGCGACCAGTATCGATCCTGGATTGGACGGTCGGTGTAGGCCAGTGGCTCGTATAGTCGCGTCACCTGTGCGCCCCTTTGTGGTGATGGATCAGCATGATTGATCGCAGCGGTGTGGGTTTTATCTTTGGTTTGTGCGGGTTGCCTACCACCATCGGCTTTGATCGCTGCTTGGCGCCCCACCATTTTGACCGCTGCGCAGTTATCTGGATATTGACCAATCATCGACCGAGACCCAAGCGATATTTCAGCATGAGATGCAGATCTTTGGCGCGGATCAGAGTGGGTTGGTTGATCGTACTGCCGGGCTGGCAACGCAGGTTGTGGCCCGCGGCGCTGTGTGAACGGATTGGGCCTGCGGATGCTAGGCCGCCAGATGGCGGGAAATCTCCTGCTCGGCCAATTGCCAAATTGCCTGGAGCCCTGACAGATCGGCGGCCTGATCCTGTGGCGCGTGTTCAACATCCAAAAGAGCCTGCCGCAGGTCCGAAAAACCAAGCACCGCCGCTGATCCGGCAAGGCGATGAGCCTCATCCCGCTGCGCCGCGCTAAGGCTGGTTTCTGCGCCGAGATCCCCCAACAGTGCCGCCATATCGCCTTGATATTGCTGCAGGAACATGCGTCCCTTTTCCTGTCCCAACGCCCCGAAGAATTGCGAAATATCAGAGGTTTGCACGACTACGCTGGAGGACTTGACCGCGATGACAGGATCCTCATCATCGAGCCCCGGGATATCGCAGAGCGCCACGCCACCAATATGGCTGCGGCGTGGGGCATCACCGGACACGCGCCGGCCAATCACCTCTTCCAGACGCTCCAGGCTGATGGGTTTGGTCACCACTTCGGCCAGCCCACCTGCCAGAATCCGGTCATGATCCTGGGCGCCTGCATGCGCTGTCAGCGCGACAATATCGACGCCATCAGCGTAACCACCAGCGCGGATCTGGCGCGTGGCCTCCAGCCCGTCGATTTCTGGCATGCTGACATCCATGAAAATCAGATCGAACTGGTCCTGCCGCGCTGCTGCGACACCCTCTGCGCCGCCGGGCGCAAGCGTTACGTGATGGCCCAGCTTGGTCAGCATCTTTTCCACCAGGATGCGATTGATTTCATTGTCCTCGACCACGAGGATGCGATGGCCTGATCCGGTGCGCGCTTGACCGTGAGGAGCCGTCTGGTGTGCGCGCGCGGCGTGATTTACGGAGGCTGAGGGCATCGCACCCGCACCCTGCGCCGCTGAGAACCCGCTCATCGAAGACTTGTCCGGTTTAGACTGGCCCGGTATTAACTGACCCGGTGTACACGCGCTCGACCCAGAGGGAGCACCTGTCTCCGGTATCCCTGCGCGCGCCGTAATCTCGGAGCCAAAGCCACTGCGCCGCTGACCAGATGTCTGATCCGTTCCAGTCCCAGCAGGTTGCATCCCGGCCGGCAGCGGCAGGGTGATGGTGAACAGGCTGCCCTCACCCAGCTCGCTCTCGCAGGAGATTTCGCCGCCCATCGCCTCGACACTGCGCCGCGTGATCGCAAGACCAAGGCCGGTGCCCTCACTGCTGCGGGCGTAGCTGGCATCAAGACGAATGAAATCTTCAAAAATCCGATCCAGATCCTCCTCGGCGATGCCGCGCCCGGTGTCCGCCACATAGATTTCGACCGTGTCGCCACCACCAAGCCGCATCAGATCCACGCTGACACTGCCATCGGCGGTGAAATCCAGCGCATTTTCGACCAGGTTGATCAAGACCTGCCGCAGCGCGACCGGTCGGCCCAGAACCATGGCATGGGCACCGAGATCACAGCGCAACTCCAATGTGTTACGGGCCGCTCTTGCATTGGATTGGTGGGACTCAACCACTTCGGCGGCGAGGCGTTCGAGATCAAAAACCCGCTGGTTTTCGTTCTCCACCCCGGTTTCCAGATGCGACAGCTGCAGCACGTCGTTCACATGCGCCATGAGCCGATCGCCGGACTCACGGATCAACCCCGCATAGCTGCGCTGCGCCGCCGTCAGCTCGGTTCCGTCGAGAAGATCCAGCGCGCCCAGCACACCTGTCAACGGTGTGCGCATTTCATGGCTCATGACGGTGAGCAATTCCGCCTTCGCCCGCTCCCCGGCCAAAGCCTCGTCCCGGGCATGTGTCAGCGCCTTTTCCGCGGCGATGCGATCAGAAATGTCGCGCAGGTAGCTGACAAACACGGTTTTTTCTGGCCCGCTGTCGCCCGGTTGGCTGGTGCTGATCGACAGTTCGACAGGAAACACCTCACCAGATTTTCGCTTGGCTTCCAGCTGAATACGGCCGCGACCGATGACCCGTTCGGTGCCGGTGCTGCGATAGCTGTTCATACCCGCATCATGGGCCTCGCGCAGGTGATCCGGCACAATCAGTTCTGCCATGTCCTGACCGATGGCCTCGGCGCTGGTGTAGCCAAAAATCGTCTCAGCCGCACCGTTGAATTCCTGCACCCGGCCCTCGTGATCAACCACCAAAATGGCATCAAGCGACGATGACACCATGGCGCGCATCCGGGCCACCGCCTCGCGGGTGCGCAGCGCCAGACGCTTGCCGCGCTGATAAAGCCGCCCCATCATCAACGCTGTCAGGGTCAGCGCCACAAATAACGCCAATACCACCCAGGCCAGACGCGACAACAAGGCAAAGAAATTCAGCCGCTTTTCTTCGCTGGCCTTGGCGTGTTCTGTCAGCCCGGCAAGCGCCAGGTTGCGCAGATCGCTGCGGTTTTCCTGCAAAATCTCGCTGACGCGGGGCAGACCGAACAGCAGCGCCTCGTCCGGGCCATCAATATAGGCCACCAACCGGTCGATCCGCTGCACCACCCTGGGGAGGATATCGCGATTTTCAGGTGCATCCCGGACGAGCGCAAACGTACGGCTTTCGCGAATGGTGGCCACGCGGCTGTAGACGATATCAAAGGAGCGGCGCAGCTGTGCCAGGTCTTCGATTTTTTTGGCGGCCAGGACCTCTGTTTCCAGGCGCAGATGTTCGATTTCGGCCTGCGACAACGTCCATTGCAGGCTGTCGGTTGCAGCGGTGGATAGCCCGTCCAGGCGCACCAGGACCTCGCGGCCGAGCCGCACGGATTGCACCGCGAGCAACACGAGCACAAGCGCAACGGTCAACAATAGGCTGCGCGACAGGAGAGGGTTTTCCTGAAATCGCACCTAGCCCCCTATTTCATCGAATAAATTCATCGCATTACCGTGATTTCTTCAAGTTGCCAGATGCTGCGGGAATAGATTGCTTCGGTCTGGAACCCTTCGTTGCTGTCATAGGGGTAAACCACCCAAAGCGGGCCTTTGTCGCGCACAGACATAATGGCGCCATTGCGCTGATAGGCAATGATCGGCCCCCCGGCGGCCACATCGGACAGTGGAATTTCGACCGCATAGTCATTGATCGCCCGCGCCCGCAGCAGCCCGTCCTGTCCGGCTTCCTCGCCGATGTGCTGCAGCAGCGCCGCAAGGCTGACCCCCGTGAACCGCTGCGGCCCAGAGGTCCAGATCGTGGTGGTTTCGAATTCTGTGGTGGGCAGGCCCTGCAGCATATCAAGCGAGAAATCATGCTGTTGCACGGTGTCGCCCGGGACCGTCAGCGTCAAAACCACGGGTTCAGAGGCCGCAGCCTGCGTTGGCAGCGCAATCGCCCAGGCACTGGCCAGCAGACCAACCAGCGCAAAGACGCGCGCCAAATGGGGCGTCGAAGCAAGGGTCGGAGGGCGTGCCTCCCCAAGCGATGAAATAAAACAGCGTATCCGGCTAACCATGTCTGCCTTCCTTTTCCTGAAAAGTGACCTGCAGCGGCCGCAGAGGCAATATGACGTTCGATATGGCTTGGGCGTCCCGGATGGCCAAAACCGTAACCAAAAAACCCGCGTCTGCCATATGCGCCACGTGCACACCATCCGCCGACATCCTAAAGCTTGCCTAAGATTCATGTAGGATTGGTAACCAACGGGGATAATCTACATAAGGTCATCGATTTTTACGATAAAATTCGCTCAGGCAGCACCAAACAGACCGAGAGCAATTTAAGAGGCGATGCCACGCTGGTATCTGCATCTGCACGTTGACAAATCCGTAACCAATGTCACGTTAAAATGAACAGGTCTGAGGTATGACAGGAGCCCACATGCGCATTCTATTGGCGGACGATCACGATATGGTCCGAGAAACCATCTCAGCATATCTGACGTCCGAAGGTGGCGCGACCGTGACTTCTGCGATCGATTTACCATCCGCGTTGAAAGAAATCGCCGATCAGGGCCCGTTTGATCTGGTGCTGCTGGACTACAACATGCCGGGCATGAGTGGGTTGACCGGGCTCAACACCGCGCTGGAGGCCAATGGCGGCAAGGGCGTGGCCATCCTGTCGGGCAGCGCGCCTGCCAAGATCGCCAAAGATGCGCTGGATGCCGGTGCCATCGGGTTCATCCCCAAAACCATGGGGGCGCAATCGCTGTTGAATGCTGTGCGGTTCATGAGCGCGGGTGAAATCTACGTGCCCGTCGATCTGATGCGCCAAGAAGAAGAGGCCCCTGCCCATCCCCTTGCAGACAAGCTCAGCCCGCGTGAGATTGAGGTGCTTGATGGTCTGTGCCGCGGACTGTCGAACAAGGAAATCGCCCGGGAATTGGACCTGCAAGAGGTCACGATCAAACTCCATGTGCGCACATTGTGCCGCAAGCTGGACGCCAAGAACCGCACGCAGGCTGCGCTGACGGCGAAAGAGGCAGGACTTTTTTAACCTTTTATGTCAGTTAGTTTCACGCCGAAGTTTATGTAGCATTTTGGAGCCCACCGACAGGGTTGCCGCCGGTCGAATACGGTTGCCTGCCGTCGTCGCCAGTCTTCTTATTCACCAGGCTCCTTGATCGCCGGTCTTAATGGCTGGGTTCATGAACTCGGTCGGTCGCCCATGCAGTGCGATGCGTGTCAACAGCCTGGCCCACGCGGTCCAGCGGCAAAGCAAACAGTCGCCCGCTATCGATAAGCTTCGGCAGGACGGCACGTTCAAATCGGGTGTCGGGCAGCTGTCGATACGCGCTTTGATCCAGCAGCACCTTACCCCGGTGGTGCAGGCCGGACCGGACAGCTTTGCGCGCCAGGGACACCGCCGCATCACCCATGGCGTGAAGCGCGCTTTGCAGCACATCCCATCGTGCCAGATAGCAGCCAGAGCCGCAGACCCCGTTGAAATTGGCCGGTGCACTGCCCAAAGGCGGTGCCGCATCAAACCGGCGCGACACAGCGTGCAGCTCGCCCTGGGCCTCCGACGTGGGGGCAAGCTGCAACCAGCCATAGTGGCCCATTGGGCCGAGGCGGCGCGTGCCAGCGGCCACCAATGCCCCCGTGGACGCCGCCTGCTGCCCCTCCTGGATCAAAGGGGTCATGTCCTGCGCGGGGGCACCGCCGCGACACAGCTGCACCACAAGAACAAAATCATCGGCGGTCACGCTGCTCCACTCCTGCAGCGCTGTCATCGCCGCACAAATCGCCCCGGCCGAGCCCCCCTGTGTCGGCTCAAGGACGAACTGCCCGACGCCGCCGATGTCCTGCAATTGCCGACACGACACAGCGCGATCGCGGTGATCAGCGACCAATGTTGGCGGTGCGGTGAGATTGCGGTGCAAGGCGCGCAGCAAGTCCTGAAACGGGCTTTCGCCATCGCCGCGTGGTTGAAGATGAGAAGGTAAGGCAGCGTGGCTCGATCCCGCAGCGGGCGATTGTGTCAAAGAGGTCTGGTGCAATGAGCCTGCCAAAACAATCGGATAGATCATGTCGCTGCCCCCCGCTTAGTTGCCGTAGGTTCAGCCTACGGCGTTCGGCGAACACAGTCTTCTATCCGGAGGGTTCATAAAACCTGCGCAAAAGTATAGGTGCCGCAACGTCAGGGTGGAAATGGCAAAATGCATATATCGGAAGGTGTTGCGCAGGGGCGGAAATTCAAACGACAGGCACATCACCGCAACCACACCCCAGCTGCATTCGCGGGGTTGCGCGGGACGGATGACAGCCGCTGCCGGGGCGGGTAAGATTGACCCCATGACCAATCACGCAACCACAACACCGGTCTCTTCGATCCGCAACCTGGGCCCAGCCTTTGAAAGCGCCTGCCACGCGGCGGGGATCCCCTCTGCAGAGGCGCTGCGAGAGCTTGGTGCTGATGCGGCCTATGCGAAACTGCTGGAAAACGGCACCAAGCCGCATTTCATCGGCTACTATGTGCTGGTGATGGGGCTACAGGGGCGGCCGTGGAATGATTGCAAAGGCGACGAGAAGAAAGCGCTGCGACAGCGGTTCGATGCGATCAAAGCCCGCAGTTTCGACCAGGATCTCTCCGCATTGGAGCGTGCCCTTGATGACATCGGCGTCATTGCCCGCCGCTAAGCTCTGCACTGAACCCGGCAGAGGGCAAAGCCAGTTCAAACGGGATCGCTCTGCCGAATATACAAAAAAACCGCGCCAGAAGCTCTGACGCGGTTCTTGTTCGTCTCATGACGGAACCTGTGGCTTAGCCGACCAGTTCCAGACCGGAGAAGAAGTATGCGATTTCGACTGCAGCCGTTTCAGGCGCGTCGGAACCGTGCACGGAGTTTTCGCCAACGGATTCGGCGAACTCGGCGCGGATGGTGCCTGCAGCGGCGTCGGCTGGGTTGGTGGCGCCCATGACTTCGCGGTTTTTCGCGATGGCGTTTTCGCCTTCCAGAACTTGCGCAACAATTGGAGCAGACGCCATAAATTCGCACAGTTCGTCGTAGAACGGACGCTCTGCGTGCACTTTGTAGAACTCACCTGCCTGAGCTTTGGTCAGGTGAATGCGCTTTTGTGCGACAACGCGCAGACCTGCGTCTTCGAACTTGGCGTTGATTTTGCCGGTCAGGTTGCGGCGGGTTGCATCGGGCTTGATGATCGAGAAAGTACGTTCCAGTGCCATCGGGCGATCTCCTAATTGAGGTGTTGAACAATCCGTCGCCACAAGCCGCTTTGGCAGCCAATGGCAGTCTCGCGCCGCCTAACATGGCTGCGCCGATATGGGAAGGGGGATGTTTGTCCGGGCGGCGTTGCAGCGGAAATTACACCGTGGTGGCCGGTTCCTGCAGATCGACCCAGCGCACATAGAGCGCGCCAGCCAGAGCGATCACACTGCACAAGACGATCAGGCCCAACACCGCAAAAGGCGCGTTGCTCTCTGTGACCAGACTGCCAGTGGCAGAGGTCAGCAGCGCACCAATCGCAACACCCAAGGCGCCCGACAGGCCAGAGGCGCTGCCTGCCAGTTCCGGGCGGATCGACATCAACCCAGCGCTGGCATTGGCCACGGTGAGACCATTGCCAAATCCAACCAGCACCGCAGAGGCAAAAAACACCGCCACATTGCCCAGCCCGAGACCAAAGGCCGCGAGGCCCAGCAGCGGCCCAAGCAAGGATGACACGCGCCCCGCCAGAATTAAGGTCAGCAAGGGCAGCCGCCGGACCAATCGCGCCGAGACATAGTTGCCGACGACAAAACCGCCGGTGATGATGCCAATGCCCAGCCCGACCTGAGCCGTGTTGAGATCAAACCACGCGGTGGCCACCATCGGCGCACCCGTGATGAAACAGTAAAACCCGCCAACGCCAAACGCGATGCAGACGCTGTAGCCCCAGAACCGGCGGGCGCGAAACAACAGCGGGTAAAGGGCCATCTGTTGCCGGAAGGTGCCGGATTTCAACGTATTGGTTTCGCCAAAATCCACCCACACAAGGGCCAGAACCAGCGCCCCCATGAGCGAATAGAGCCAGAAGGACGCGCGCCAGCCAAACAGGCTGTCCAGAACCCCACCCAACATCGGCCCCAGCATGGGGGCCACGGCCATCGCCATGGTGACATAACCCAGGGTGCGCGCGGCCTCCGTCGGGTCGTACATGTCGCGAATGGCTGCGCGGGGCACCACCGTGCCCGCCACCACCGCGCTCTGCAGCAGGCGAAACAGCAGGAACCAGATGATCGTCTGAGCCAGAGCCGCTCCGATGGACGCCACAGTGAACAGCGCCGCAGCGCCGATCAGCACCGGACGTCGCCCATATCGGTCGGACAGCGGCCCGATGAGGAGCTGCATGGGCGCTGAAATCAGCAAGAACCCTGCCACCGACAGGTTCGCCTGCGCATAGCTCACCCTATAATCGGCGGCGATGTTGGCCAGCGATGGCAAGAACATGTTCAGCGCCAGCACCGACAAAGCGCTGCTGACGATCAGAGTGACCAGACGCGGATGGTGGCCTGCAGGGCGCATAAAATAAGCTTTCTCAAAATCGATCCCCTAGACCTATCACGCTCTGAGAGCTTGTCTACTGGCGCCAAGGCAGCTACGGGCAAGGTCAGGAACCCGGCGCGCGATGCAATTGCCATTGACCGCTGCTGTGGATTGGACAACAGAGGGTCCCATGCTACGGATCAAAGATATTTCTTATGCGGTCGAAGGCCGCCCGCTGATTGAACATGCCTCTGTCACCATTCCGGACGGGCACAAGGTGGGGATTGTTGGTCGCAACGGCACCGGCAAATCGACGCTGTTTCGGTTGATCCGCGGAGAGCTGACGCTGGATACCGGCGATATTTCTCTTCCGTCCCTCGCCCGCATCGGCGGCGTGGCACAAGAGGTGCCCTCGTCAGAAGTGACCATTCTTGACACGGTGCTGGCCGCCGACACCGAACGTGCCGCATTACTGGCCGAGGCAGACAACGCCAGCGACCCCAACCGCATTGCCGAGATCCAGACCCGACTGGTGGACATCGACGCGTGGTCCGCCCCTGCGCGGGCGGCCTCGATCCTCAAGGGGTTAGGGTTTGACGATGACGAACACAGCCGGCCCTGTTCGGCCTATTCCGGTGGCTGGCGCATGCGCGTGGCCCTGGCTGGCGTTTTGTTTGCGCAGCCAGATCTCTTGCTGTTGGACGAGCCGACCAACTACCTCGATCTGGAGGGCGCTCTCTGGCTGGAGAGCTATCTGGCCTCCTACCCCCATACAGTGCTGGTGATCTCTCATGATCGCGGCTTGCTGAACCGGGCGGTGGGCTCGATCCTGCACCTGGAGGACCGCAAGCTGACGCTTTACCAGGGCACGTATGATACATTCGCAGAAACCCGCGCGGCGCGGATTGCAGCGGCGCAATCGGAGGCGCGCAAGCAGGACGCCCGTCGCGCCCATTTGCAGAGTTTTGTTGATCGCTTCAGGGCCAAGGCAACCAAGGCCAAGCAGGCGCAGTCCCGCCTGAAGATGATTGAAAAGATGAAGCCGATCTCCACCCCGCAGGAAGCGGCGATGCGCGCCTTCACGTTTCCCGAGCCCGAAGAGATGTCGCCGCCGATCATCCATATCGAGGGCGGCACCACCGGCTATGGTGAGGTGGAGGTTCTGAAACGGTTGAACCTGCGCATCGATCAGGATGATCGGATTGCGCTCTTGGGTAAGAACGGACAGGGCAAGTCCACGCTTTCCAAACTCCTGTCGGATCGACTGCCGATGATGGCGGGTGCCATGACACGTTCGGCCAAGCTGCGGATCGGCTATTTCGCGCAGCATCAAGTCGATGAACTCTATGTGGATGAAACGCCGCTGGATCACCTGCGCCGCCTGCGCCCGGAGGAGACGCCGACGCGGTGGCGCAGCCGGTTGGCAGGGTTTGGCCTGGGATCAGAGCAGGCCGAAACCGCAGTCGGGCGTTTGTCAGGCGGCCAGAAAGCGCGGCTGTCGCTGCTGATCGCCACCATTGATGCGCCGCATATGCTGATCCTCGATGAGCCGACCAACCACCTGGACATCGAAAGCCGCGAGGCGCTGGTGGAGGCGCTGACGGCCTATTCCGGTGCGGTCATTCTGGTCAGCCACGATATGCATCTGTTGTCTTTGGTGGCGGACCGGTTGTGGCTGGTGTCGAACGGCACGGTCAAACCATACGAAGGGGATCTGGACAGCTATCGCGATATGTTGCTGGCGCGCGAAAAGCCCGTGGAAAAGACCGCGCCCAAAGCTGCCGCCAAACCCAAACGGGCCAGCCGCGACGAATTGCTGGCGCTGCGCTCTGAGGTGCGCAAATCCGAAACGCGTGTCGAAAAGCTGACCGAAATGCGCGAAAAGCTGGATGAAAAGCTGGCCGATCCCACACTCTACGCAAGTGGCAAGGCCGCCGATATCGAAGTCTGGCAGAAAAAACACGCCGAATGCCTCGAGGCGCTCATCCGCGCGGAAGGTCTGTGGATGGATGCATTGGAAAAACTGGAACTGGCAGAAGCGCAATGATCGACACCGCTTTTCTGATCACCTCTTTTGTGACGTTATTTGTGATCATCGACCCGATTGGGCTGACACCGATTTTCATCGCCATGACACAAGGGATGAGTCCACAGCAAAAACGCAGCATCGCCCTGCGGGCCACGCTGACGGCGATGGGTTTGCTGGCGCTGTTTGCCGCCCTTGGCGAGGCGGTACTGGGGTTTGTCGGCATTTCCATGGCGGCGTTTCGCATTGCCGGGGGCGTTTTGCTGTTTCTCACCGCGTTGGACATGCTGTTTGAACGACGCAACAAACGGCGCGAGGACCGCAGCGAAGAAGACGATTTCGAAGACCCGTCGGTCTTTCCACTGTCGATCCCGCTGATTGCCGGGCCAGGATCCATTGCAACCGTGATCCTGCTGACTGGGCAGCAGCCTGGGATCTACGGCTTTGCGATGGTGATGGGCGTGGTCTTTGCGGTCCTGTCTATCCTGTTGATCCTGTGTCTGTTTTCCGGCGTCTTGGAGCGGCTGCTGGGCAAGACAGGCATCACTGTCGTGACGCGCTTGCTGGGCATGTTGTTGGCCGCTTTGTCGGTCCAGTTTGTGCTGGATGGGTTGCGTGCCTTTGGCTTTGCCAGCTGATCAGATGGGCGCACCGGCCCTCGCAATCGCTGGTGCGCCACCCTATGTATTCTGCGCTGGCACAAGACCAAGCACAGGAGACACGCGGTGACAGGCGACGACTACGCGCAGCTGATATATCTGGCCATTTTGCTGGTGGCGATTGGTGCGTGGGTGTTTGTGCAAAACCGCCAGGGGATTGGCAAAACCGTTCAGCAGCTGGCGATTTGGAGCTTCATCTTTCTTGGGGCAATCGCGGCCTTTGGCCTGTGGGAGGATATTCGCAGCACGCTGCGCCCACAGCAGACCGTGTTGCTGAACGAAGGGCGTGTTGATGTCCCGCGTTCTGCCGATGGGCATTACTATCTGACGGTGGAGGTCAACGATGTGCCGGTGCAGTTTCTGGTCGACACCGGCGCAACCTCCGTGGTGCTGAACGAAGCTGATGCGCGCCGGGTCGGGATCAAACCGGAAAACCTGGCCTTTGTCGGCCGCGCGCGCACCGCAAATGGCGAGGTCCGCACCGCTCGCACCCGGGTCTCTGCGATGTCATTGGGCGGGATCACCGATCGCAATCTCAGCGTGTCGGTCAATCAGGGGCAGATGGATCAATCGCTGCTCGGCATGGACTATCTGCAGCTGTGGTCGAGCATCGAGATCCGCAATGGCGCCATGGTCCTGACACGATAAGCCGAGCACATATGGGGCCAGACCTGGGCGCGGCATAGTGGTCCGGGCTACGGCGGGCACGACCTCTTCAGCGTGATGCCATCTGCAAGAGTCGATCAGCTGCCGCTCTCGGCCTTCTTCTCCCATTTGCCGGATTCCTCCGACCAATACTGCGCCGCACATCCCGCGTTTGTCAGCGCTTTCCACTGCGTCCGCGCATGCGCCACGGCGTCCGGGTCGGTGCCATCAAACAGGATGCACACGCGTTCCAGATCGCCCACCTCGCCCGCGCCCACCTCTGCACCGTCCACGGACATCAAACAGTGGCGCTGTGCGATCGGCTCCAGGCTGGTGGTCAACAACACTGGCTGCAGATGATCACGGGGGCCACCTGCCACGCCGTGCGGCAGAAAGTGATCTTCGGGGCCAAGCCACAGCCGGTCGTCCAGCCAGGTGATCCGATCCTGATCCTTTCCGCGCACGACGATGCGCCAGCCTGCACCCATGGCCTTGTCCAAGAGGACAGGCAGGGTTTCAGCCAGCGACCGTCGCGTCAGGTGGTAGAAGTAAACAGCCCCCATCAGATCACTCTGCTTTGCACTCAGCGGTCCTCATAGAGGTCCTGGACCATCCGGCTCAGCGCCATCACACCCCAGCCGGTGGCGCCTTTGGGCGCGTAGTCGGTTGCGGATTTGACCGAGGCCACACCAGCGATGTCGAGATGGATCCAAGGCGTGCCATCCTTCACAAAACGCTGCAGGAATTGCGCCGCGGTGATCGAGCCTGCCGGGCGCCCGCCCACGTTTTTCATATCCGCGATGCGTGATTTCAGCTGATCATCATAGGCCTTGCCAAGTGGCATGCGCCAAGCGCCCTCCCCCTCTGCGGCGGCCGCTTTGAGAAACGCGTTGCAGAAGCCATCGTCGTTGGAAAACACGCCCGCGTTTTCGTGGCCCAGACCGATGATGATCGCGCCAGTCAGTGTGGCGAGATCAATCATTCCTGCGGGTTTGAACCGCTCCTGCGCGTACCACATCACATCGCAGAGCACGAGACGGCCTTCGGCGTCGGTGTTGATGATCTCAACCGTGCCACCCTTCATGGAGGTCACGACGTCGCCTGGACGGGTGGCATTGCCCGATGGCATGTTTTCAACCAGTCCGACCAGACCAACCACATTGGCCTTGGCCTTGCGCAGCGCCAGCGCCCGCATCGTGCCAGCGACCACGCCAGCGCCGCCCATGTCCATGGTCATGTCTTCCATGCCACCGGCGGGCTTCAGCGAAATGCCACCGGTGTCAAACACAACGCCCTTGCCCACCAAAGCCAACGGGGCGGCATCGGCGGCACCACCGTTCCAGCGCATCACAACGACCTTCGAGGGGCTGTCAGACCCCTGCCCCACCGACAGAAGCGTGCGCATGCCCAATTCGGCCAGCTCTGCCTCTTCCAGCACCTCGACCTCAAGACCCAGCGCCTCCATCTCGACAAGCCGGTTGGCAAATTCTGTCGTGGTCAGCACGTTGGCAGGTTCATTGACCAAATCGCGCGTCATGTGCACGCCTTCGGCCACGGCTGCCATCGGGGCAAACGCGGTTTCGGTTTCAGCCGGGCTCTTGTGGGCAATGACGATTTCGCCCACGGTGCTGTCCTGGCTGCTTTTGTGCGCATCAAACCGGTAGTCGCGCAGCGCCATGCCCAGCGCCAGATCTGCGGCCTTGACCATCGAGCCTGCGAGCACGGTGATGGTTTTACCGCCGCCGAGTGCGGCCAGTTTTGCGCCTGCTTTGCGGGCCTCCGTCGCGGTGAGCTTGCGCGGGGTCACAAGCACGTCCAGCGCCTCCACCTTCATCCCCGCAGGCCACGCCAGGGAAATCACATCGCCTGCTTTGGTTTTTTCAAAGGATTTGGCCTCGACCAGCCGCGCGATGGCCCCTTTGGTCAGCCGGTTTGCCGTGCGTGCCGCCTGCCCCAAAGTGCCCTCTGGCGTGATCTGGACCACGGCGCGCCCTTCCAGCTCTGACAGGGTTTTGGGGTCAAACTCAACAAAACGGGTCGGGGTCAGTGGACGCATCTGCAACGGCTCCTCATGCGGACAAGATCATTTCCCCCAACAGGTAGCTTGCTGATGGGCCGATGACTAGGGGCAGTTGCAGCAAACCGTTGATGTCGCAGCGCGATAACCCAGCCTTTGGACCAATCCACGACGTGCCAGCGGCGCCAAACCGGCCAAGCCTTGCCCATTGGGCACCGCCGCGCGATACGCCGCTAAATTGCAGTTTTCCCCGGCCAACAAATCCTCTAAGGTCTCCAAAAAACGAAGGCAGTTAGGTCTGGGGGGATCGAGTGTCACGCTACGACAGATATGTCCTGTCCCAATACCTGCTGTTTTTCGGCTTCTTTGCATTGATTCTGGTGGCTGTGTTCTGGATCAACCGCGCCGTAGTGCTGTTTGACCGGCTGATAGGGGATGGCCAATCCGCGCTGGTGTTTTTTGAATTCACCGCGCTTTCGCTGCCCAATCTGATCCGCATGGTCCTGCCGGTGGCGGCATTTGCGGCCTCTGTCTGGGTCACCAACCGGCTCAACAACGAAAGCGAGCTGACGGTTCTGCGCGCGACGGGCACCAGCCCCTGGCAGATGGCCAAACCAGCGTTGGTTTTCGGGCTGATCACCGCGATGATGATGTCAGTGTTGACCCATGTGCTGCTGCCAGTGTCCATCGCGACGCTGGATCAGCGGGAGTCTGAAGTGGCGCGCAATGTCACCGCCAAACTGCTCAGCGAGGGGGATTTTCTGCACCCTGCACGCGGAGTGACATTCTATATTGGGCGCATCGATCCTGATGGTACGCTGAACGATGTGTTCCTGTCCGACCGGCGCGATCCCGACCAGATTGTCACCTACACCGGCGGCAAAGCCTATCTGGTGCGTGATGACAGCCGCACCCATTTGGTGATGGTAGATGGCATGGCCCAGCGCATCGACACGCAAACGCGGCAGCTCTCCTCCACGATCTTTTCTGACTTCTCCTATGATATCAGCAGCCTGGCCAGCAAAGCAGAAGCAAAAACACGCAACATCCGCGCCATTCCGAGCACTGAGTTGCTGTTTGAAATGCCCCAGTTGGTCGCGGCAGGCCCCTATAGTGCAGGTGCTCTGGCTGAAGAGCTGCATCTGCGGTTTGCCCGCGCCTTCGTCTGTGTCGCGGTCACGCTGATCGGGTTTGCATCGTTGATGATGGGTGGTTTTTCACGCTTTGGCGTCTGGCGTCAGGCGCTGCTGGCCTTTGTGCTGCTGATTTTTGTCGAAGGTTTGCGCGGAGTGGTATCTGAACCGGTGCTGGAGAATGCCAACTACTGGCCACTGATCTATGTGCCGACGCTGGTGGGTCTCGCCGTGGGTGTCCTGTTCCTGCAATTGGCCGCCCGTCCGATCAGTGCGCTGCTGGCCCAGCGCCGGTCGCAGCCGGTCGAACCGCAGGAGGGCGCCGCGTGACCCTGGATCTCTACTATGCGCGTCGGTTCCTGCAGTGGTTTGCCATCATCTGCGCGGTTTTATTGACGCTGGTGATGTTGATCGACCTGAATGAACAGATCCGCCGCTTTGATGCGCAGGATTTGTCATTTGGGCAGCTGTTTGGGCTGACGCTGCTAAACGCACCCGCCGCGCTCAGTGAGTTTTTGCCCCTGATCATGATCCTGACCACAATCGTGTTGTTCGTGGGGCTTGCGCGCAGCAGTGAATTGGTGGTGACCCGGGCCATTGGCCGATCCGGCATCCGGGCCCTGGCGGCCCCTGTGTTGCTCGCGGCTTTGATTGGGGTCCTGGCAGTCAGCACCCTGAACCCGATTGTCGCGGCGACCTCCAACTACTACAGAACGCTGGCAGACACCTACCGAAATGGCGGGCCTGCCGCGCTCTCGCTCACAGGGGAAGGTTTGTGGCTGCGACAGGGGGGCAGCCAGGGGCAATCTGTGATCCACGCCACCGGCTATAGCGGCGATGCAGAGGCCATCACGCTCTATGATGTGACCATCCTGTCCTACGGACCCGAGGGCCGTCCCATTCGGCAGACCGTGGCGGAACGCGCTGCGCTGGACAATGGCGACTGGCTGCTGACCAAGGCAAAAGTCTGGCCGCTGGTGGTGGGGGTCAATCCTGAAACCAACGCCACCGAGCATGCCGATCTGCGGCTGTCCACCACGCTGACGTCTGAGCGGATCCGCGAAACGCTGGGAACTGCAACCGGGGTGTCGGTCTATGATTTGCCCGCAACAATCCATGATCTGGCAGAGGCCGGGTTTTCCACCAAACGATATGAGGTCTGGCTGCAGGTCGAATTGGCCCGGCCGCTGTTTTTGATTGCAATGGTGCTTGTCGGAGCGGCCTTCACCATGCGTCATGCACGGTTTGGCGGCACGGGACTGGCGGTTCTTTTTGCGGTCCTTCTGGGCTTTAGCCTATATTTTCTTAGAAATTTTGCACAGATCCTGGGCGAAAACGGTCAAATCCCCGTTGCCCTGGCTGGCTGGGCGCCGCCGATTGCGGCCATCCTGCTGACCATGGGTCTGCTGCTGCATGCCGAGGACGGATAACATGCGCCGCGCCCTGCGTCTTTCCACTGTTTTGCCTTTTCTCGCGATCGCATCAAGCGCGCTGCCGATATCCGCGCACGCTCAGATCCTGCCCCAAACCGCGCCACAGTTGCCGCAACAACGGGCCTTTGGCAGTGCAACCGTCGATGCACCAAGCGCACCCGCCATTCTGGTGGCGGATAAGCTGTTCATCACGCCAGAGCGTACATTGGTGGCAGAGGGCAATGTTGAGGCGTTTCAGGGCACCACCCGGCTCACCGCGCAGAAAATCACCTTTGATCAAACCGAAGGCGCCCTGAAGATCGAGGGTCCGATCCGCATCGACGAAGGCGAGACGATCACCATTCTGGCGAGCGCTGCGGAACTTGACCGCGACATGCGCAATGGTCTGCTTGTGGGCGCGCGCATGGTGTTTCAGCAGCAATTGCAGCTTGCCTCTCTGCAGATGACCCGTGTTGGCGGTCGATACACTCAACTCTACAAAACGGCCGTCACCTCCTGCCATGTCTGCAATGACGGACGCCCCCCGCTCTGGCAGATCCGGGCAGAACGTATCACCCACGACCAGCAGGAAAAACAACTCTACCTCGAAAGCGCGCAATTACGCGTCATGGATGTCCCGGTGTTTTATTTCCCGGCCATTCGCTTGCCTGATCCCACGCTGGAACGCGCCAGTGGGTTTCTTATCCCGTCTCTGCGCACCACCTCCAATCTCGGCACCGGGATCAAAGTGCCGTATTTCTTTGCGCTTGGCCCCCATCGCGACCTGACCATTTCCCCTTACCTGTCGTCGCGGACCAGAACGCTGGACCTGCGCTATCGGCAGGCATTCCGACGTGGCGATGTGGAGATCAACGGCGCCTACACACGCGATGATCTCTACCCCGGTGAGGGACGCGGATATGTCTTCGCCAAGGGTGCATTTGGCTTGCCCAATGACTTCAACCTCCGGTTTGATTTCAAAAGCGTCTCTGACGATGCCTATCTGGTCGACTACGGCCTCGAAGACCTGGACCGCTTGCGCTCAGAAGTGGTGGTGTCGCGGGTCAAACGCGACAGCCTGTTCCGCGCCAGTGCGATTTCCTACAAGACCTTGCGCGACAGCGAAAATCAGGACCTGATCCCCTCGTCCATCGGCAATGTCTATTACGAGCGTCGCTTCTTTCCCGACGGGGTCGGCGGTGAGCTGCGCCTGTCGCTGGAGACCCACGGACACAACCGCACCTCTGATATCAGCGGCACGCTGACAGATCCGGGCGGGCGTGATGTGGGGCGCACGACGCTCGATCTGGACTGGCAGCGCAACTGGCAATTCACCAATGGGCTGGTCACCGAACTGGCGCTGGGGGCCGCGGCTGACGCCTTCCGGGTTTATGATGACAGCGCCTTTGACGGCAACAGCACCCGGTTCAGCCCGCGCAGCGCGATCACATTCCGCCTGCCCATGGCGCGCAGCGAGCAAAATGGCGCGCGTCAATTCATCGAACCCATCCTGCAGATCGGCTGGACAGATATCGGCAATACAGCCGTGCCCAATGATGAAAGCAATTTTGTCGAATTCGACCGTGGCAATCTGTTGGAGCTGTCGCGCTTTCCGGCCACCGACGCGCGTGAAGATGGCGTCACTGTAGTTTACGGGCTGAATTGGGCCCGCTACGCGCCAAGCGGCTGGCAGGCCACCGCCACCATTGGTCAGGTCTTTCGCGAAGACAGCGACAGCCGCTTCACCAAAAGCTCGGGCCTTGGCGGCACCTCCTCTGATCTGCTGATGGCCGCGCAGCTGCGGCTGAACAACGATCTGGCGATTTCTACCCGCGGCTTGCTGAACGGGTCATTGAACTTTTCCAAGGCCGAGGTTCGCGGCGATTGGATGACCAAACGCAGCACGCTGACCGGCACCTATCTCTGGCTGGGCACCGACCCAGCCGAGGGCCGATCCGAGGAAACCTCCGAACTCTGGTTTGATGGCTCCTATGAGGTCACGCCCGGTTGGACCGCCAGCGCCAATCTGCGCTATGATATTTCTGACGCCCGCGCCACCCGTGCGGGCCTTGGGCTGGTCTATTCGAATGAATGCGTGACGGTCGATCTTTCGGTAAACCGTCGTTATACATCAACAACAAGTGTTGAGCCGACCACCGATTTCGGCTTTACCATCGCGTTAAACGGTTTCTCCGTAGACAGCGGCAGCAAGAGTTACAGGCGATCATGCAAAAACATCTGACACCCGGTTTCAAACATGTCTTTCTGCAACGCGCAGGCGCCATCGCGCTTGGCCTGACACTTGGCCTGACACTTGGCCTGACCACCGCTCTTGTCCTGCCCCCGGTCGGCGCCGCCCAGGCGCAGGGGCTGTTTTCCCCGGCCATCACCGTCAATGACGGCGTGGTGACGAATTTCGAACTGGAGCAGCGCACCCGCTTTTTGACGCTGCTGCGCGAACCCGGTGATCCCGTTGCAAAAGCCCGCGAAGATCTGATCCTGGACCGCCTGAAAGAAGACATCCTGGCCCAGGCCGGGATCGCGCCAACCGACGAAGAGGTCGTCGAGGGCATGACCGAATTGGCCTCTCGCGCCAATCTCACGCTCGAAGAGTTTGTCCGCGTGCTCGCCGAAAACGGCGTGGAGCAGGAAACCCTGCGAGATTTCTCACGCGTGGGCCTGGCCTGGCGCGAATATATCGCCTCCCGCTATCTGGGACAGGCGCGGCCGAGCGAGGAAGAAATCGACCGTGCCATGGGGTTGTCAGGATCCGGTGGCGTCGAGGTGCTGCTGTCCGAGCTGATCATGCCGATCAACGCGGAAAATGCAGCCCAGGTCGAAGAGATCGCGCTGCAAGTGGCCCAGATCAACACATTGGCTGATTTTGCACAGGCCGCGACCCAGTTTTCGGCCACTCAGACACGCGCCTCCGGCGGGCGACTGCCGTGGATGCCACTCACAAATCTGCCGCCACAGCTGCAGCAGGTTGTTCTGGAGCTGAACCCCGGTCAAGTGACCGCCCCCCTGCCGCTGGATGGGGCTGTGGCCCTGTTTCAGCTGCGTGACCTGCGCGAAACCGTTGGCGCCGCGCCGAGCTATGCGGCGATTGACTATGCCACCTATCTGATCCCGGGTGGTCGCAGCCCCGAAGCCTTGGAAACCGCCGCCGAAGTCATGGCCCAGGTTGATACCTGTGATGATCTCTATGGCGTGGCATTCGGTCAGGACCCCGCGGTGCTGGAGCGCAACAGCCTGGCCCCTGTGGCCATTCCGCAGGACGTCGCGATCGAATTGGCCAAGCTCGACCCAAATGAGACCTCCGCCGCGCTGACCCGCAACAATGGCCAGACGCTGATGGTGCTGATGATGTGTGGCCGCACCGCAACCGTAAACGCCGAAGCCAGCCGCGAGGCCATTGGCAACGCCTTGACCCAGCAGCGCCTCGGAGCTTTCTCCGATAGCCTCCTGGAGCAGCTGAAGGCCGACGCCCGGATTGACTTCAAATGAGCCTGAAAACCGCACGCCAGCCCATCGCGCTCAGCTGTGGGGAGCCTGCGGGGATTGGCCCGGAACTGGCCGTCAAAGCCTGGGAAACACTGCGCGACAGCTGCCCCTTTGTCTGGATCGGTGACCCCCGGCACCTTCCAGCAGACTGCCCCTGGCAACAAGTGGAGCAGCCCGCAGACGCCATATCCATCAGTGCCGAGCATCTGCCGGTCTATCCGCTAACTTTTGCCGCGCCCGCGGAACCGGGCCAAATCGACCCAGCCAATGCCGCTGGCGTCATCAAGGCCATCGAAACTGGTGTCAAACTGGTTCAAAGCGGACAGGCCAGCGCGCTTTGCACAGCGCCCATCCACAAGAAGGCACTGATGGATGGGGCTAATTTTGCCTTTCCCGGCCATACTGAATTTCTGGCCCATCTCGGCGGCGACGTGCCCGTGGTGATGATGCTCGCCAGTCCGCAATTGCGGGTGGTGCCTGCCACCATTCACATCCCGCTGTCGGCTGTACCACATCAACTGACCCCTGCGCAGCTGCGCCAGACCATTGAGATCACGGCCCGCGGGCTGCGCGATCAGTTTGGCATCGCACATCCCCGGATCGCGGTGGCTGGGTTGAATCCCCATGCGGGCGAAGATGGCGCCATGGGGCGCGAAGAGTTGGAATGGATCAACGCCCTGCTCGCAGACATGCAAAACGACAGCTACGACCTCAGCGGACCACATCCCGCCGACACGCTGTTTCACGCTGCGGCACGGACCCGATATGATGCGGCGATCTGCATGTATCATGATCAGGCGTTGATCCCGATCAAAACGCTGGATTTTGACCGCGGCGTCAATGTCACCCTGGGGCTGCCGTTTGTGCGTACCTCTCCTGATCATGGAACAGCCTGTGACATTGCCGGTCAGGACATCGCCAACCCCACCAGCCTGATCGAAGCCCTGCGCCTGGCGCAGCGGATGGGCGCCACCCCTTGAAACTTCCTCTTGCCCGAAATATCCCCGCCGGAGGCATGAAAACCGCAGGCACCCGCCTGCGCCCCGTTGCAAGAGAGCCCTGACATGAGCGCAATAGACACGCTGCCACCGCTGCGCGAGGTGATCGAGACCCATCAATTGGCCGCGCGCAAATCGCTTGGTCAGAACTTCTTGCTGGATCTCAATCTGACCGCAAAAATTGCGCGCCAAGCCGGCGATCTGAGCGGATGTGACGTGCTGGAAATCGGCCCCGGTCCCGGCGGTCTGACCCGTGGTCTGCTGGCCGAAGGCGCGCGCCGGATTCTGGCGGTCGAAAAAGACAGCCGCTGCCTGCCTGCATTGGCCGAAATCTCGGCCGCCTACCCCGGCCGCCTGGACGTCATCGAAGGCGACGCGCTGGAGGTCAACCCCCTGGCGCATCTGCGCCCACCGATCCGCGTTGCCGCCAACCTCCCGTACAATGTGGGCACCGAACTGCTGGTGCGCTGGCTGACGCCAAAAGCCTGGCCACCGTTCTGGCAGAGCTTGACATTGATGTTTCAAAGAGAGGTTGCAGAGCGCATTGTGGCGCAACCGGGCAGCAAAGCCTATGGTCGCCTCGCACTGCTGGCGCAATGGCGCTCTGATGCGCGCATCGTGCTGAGCCTGCCACCAGAAGCCTTCAGCCCACCGCCGAAGGTCCATAGCGCGGTTGTTCACCTGACGGCGCTGGAGCAGCCGCGTTTTCCCGCAGATCCAGGTATATTGAACCGGGTTATCGCCGCCGCGTTCAATCAGCGGCGCAAGATGCTGCGCGCCAGCCTGAAGAGTGTCAGCCCCGCGATCGAAGATCACCTGGTCGCTGCGGGCATTCCGCCAACAGAGCGCGCCGAACAGGTTGGTCTGGAGGCGTTCTGCGCCTTGGCAAGATCGGTCAAATCCGAAATCTGACTCGCTGGAATTTGACAGCCAAAGATTCGGCCAGCCCGCAATCACACCGACCGAGATCCCACAATCCGGGCGGCCTTGACCGGGCACTCATATTAGACCGGGCTGCCTGACCAACGCATCTGCCTAAATTTCTGACCGAACATCCAAGATGCAAAAACCCGGCCCTTTTTCAAAGGCCGGGTTTTCTGTTTTAGACAGCCAATCCATTGATTGGGCAATCGAATTATTCTGCAGCTTCTGGCGCGTCTTCGGTCGGCGGTTTTGCCTTGGCGCGGCTGGCGCGTTTTGCCGGAGGCTTGCGCTCGGCGGGGGTATCACCTTCGCCTTCCGCTTTGGCCGCCTTTGGCTTTTCAGCGGCGGCTTTGCTGCCCTCTGACTTGGCTGCGTCTTTGCCTGCGTCCTTGGCCGCATCCTTTGTGGCATCGGCCTTTGGTTTGCGGCTGCGCGGCTTGCGGGCAGGCGCTGGCGCCGGTTTCGGCTCGTCCTGATCAGCTGCGGATTGCTCTGGTGTCTCCACCAGACCGCTGTCGTTGTCACCTTCGCGCGGGTCGACAACATCCGTGTCGCTCGGCGCGGCTGCGGCCTCTTCGCTGCGGTGGGCTGCTTCACGTTCCTGACGTTCCAGCCGTTCTGCGCGCTCGCGATCCCGCTCAGCCTGACGTTCGCGGTTCTGGCGTTCCTGCTCTTCGCGGCGCGCCTCGATTTCACGCTGGGCCTCGTTCAGCATTCGCAGATAATGTTCTGCGTGCTGCTGAAAATTCTCTGTCGCAACGCGGTCATTGCTCAGCTGCGCATCACGGGCGAGCTGATTGTATTTATCAATGATCTGCTGTGGGGTGCCGCGCACCTTGCCTTCGGGCCCGGAGCTGTCGAAGACACGGTTGACAACATTGGCCCCCTGAGGGCGGTTCCGGTTCGACTTGGAACGCGAACGTGATTTTGACGATCTCATATGCCTACGTCAGCCTTGATTGTAGTTGTCTTGATCCAAGATTGGCGCGAAACGGCGCCGGATCATCGACTATTTTGGGCTTGGCGTCGCCGGGAGGGGTAAACGCCCTCGCTCACAAGCGACACCTTTGACTAATCCTTTTCCGCCCTCTCACACAAGGGGGTGGATCAAAATATCCGGGTTTTTTCTTTCAAATCTGCAAATATCGGTGGTTTTTCACCGATCGCCCCCAGTTTTTTCGCTCTTTCTGGCCGAAACGACCCGATCGCGCCCATCCAGATCGCGGATGACCTGGATCTGCTCAAGGCCTGCATCTGCCAGCAACGCCTGCACCGCCTGCGCTTGTGTCGGACCAATTTCCAACAGAACCCGACCTTCGGTGGTCAGATGCTGGGCCAGACCTGCGGCAAGCACGCGATAAGCCCCAAGACCATCCCCCCCATCTGTCAGGGCCATTTCCGGTTCATGGCGGCGCACCTCGTCAGATAGCGTCGGCATTTCATCCAAGGCGATATAAGGCGGATTGGACACGATCAGATCAAACTGGCCATCAACGGAGGCAAACCAATCGGATTGCAGGATTTCGGCCCGTTCCTCCACCCGGTGCAACACCGCATTGGCGCTGGCCTGCAAACAGGCCGCTTCGCTCAGATCCACCCCAACCCCGGTTGCCAGAGGCTGTTCTGCCAGCAGCGTGACCAAAATGCAGCCTGAGCCAAGCCCGAGGTCGAGGACACGGTCAAAGGGCTGTGCCAATGCGGCCTCGATCAGGCATTCGGTTTCCGGCCGCGGATCCAGCACATCGCCCGAGACCTTGAACCGACGGCCATAAAACTCACGCTCGCCAATCAAATGAGAGACCGGGACGCGAATGGCGCGCAGCGAAATCAGCTGATCATAGCGTTCCGCGATATCCAGATCCAATTCTTCAGGGGCAATCAGGGTCACCCGGCTGGCCTCGATCCGGGCGGCGTGGGCCAGCAACACGCGGGCATCACGCGCCGGATCAGAGACCCCAGCCGCGCGCAACCGTGCCGCCGCAGAGGCCATCGCCTGCGCCGCTGTCATGGGCCCGTTCACAGCGCCATCTCGGCAAGGCGGCGGGCCTGATCATCCGCAGTCAGCGCATCAATCGTTTCATTGAGATCGCCCTGCATGATCTGATCCAGTTTATAGAGCGTCAGATTGATGCGATGGTCCGACATCCGCCCCTGCGGGAAATTATAGGTCCTGATCCGTTCGGAACGGTCGCCGGATCCCACCTGGCTGGCGCGATCTGCAGAACGCTCGCTGTCGATGCGCTGGCGTTCCAGATCATAGAGCCGGGTGCGCAGGACCTGCATGGCGATTTCCCGGTTGCGGTGCTGGGACTTCTCAGAGCTGACCACGATGATGCCAGTGGGGATATGGGTGATGCGCACCGCGGAGTCGGTTGTGTTGACGTGCTGACCACCGGCACCTGATGCGCGCATCGTGTCGATGCGCAGATCTGCCGGATCAATCCGCAGGTCGACCTCTTCCGCTTCCGGCAGAACGGCAACAGTGGCCGCGGAGGTGTGGATACGACCGCCAGATTCCGTCACCGGCACCCGTTGAACCCGGTGCACACCTGATTCGAACTTCAACCTGGCAAAAACGTTGTCGCCCTTCACATGGGCGACCACCTCTTTCAGCCCGCCAAGTTCTGTGGTCTGCTCTTCAATGATTTCAAACGTCCAGCCCTGCGCCTCGCTGTAGCGCTGGTACATGCGCAGCAGATCACCCGCAAACAGCGCCGCCTCGTCGCCGCCGGTGCCCGGACGGATTTCCAGCATCGCAGGCTTGCGATCTGCCGCATCGCGCGGCAACAGCGCCAATTGCAAGGCGTGTTCTGCATCCGGCAAGGCCGCTCGCAGCGCAGGCAGCTCTTCCTCAGCCAATTCGGCCATATCGGGATCCTGCAACATCAGCTCTGCTTCCTGCAGATCGGCCTGCAGCTGTCGATAGGCCGAGATTTGGTCTGCGACAGGCCGCAATTCTGAGTATTCTTTGGCCAACGCCGCAATATCGGCGCCACTGACCCCATCTGACATCGCCGCCTCAAGGTATTCAAACCGCTGCAAAATCTGTTCAAGGCGCTCTTCGGGGATCATGCGGGAGGGGTCCATTTCAGTGTGATTTTGGCGGATGCGTGGTCTTGTGATATGCTAGCCGTATGAAACATGCCAGTCTTCATATCCCGGTGATCACCGCGCAGCGCGGGGCCTGCGACAGGCAAACAAGGGGCAGATCCATCTGCGCCATGTTGGTCGGCACGCTGATCGGTGGGCTGTTCGGCTTTGGCACCGCGGATCACGCGACGGCAGATGTGATCGGCCCAGGCGGGCGGACCATTGATTGCTATTGTACCGACAAGAGCGGTGCCCGGATAGAGCTGGGCGAATACACCTGCCTGCAGGTCGATGGGCGCATGTTCACCGCCCAGTGCCAGATGTCGCTCAATGTGCCGATGTGGCGGGAAATCCAGAACGGCTGCCTGTCGTCAGAGGTGCAGCCGCTGCTGCAATCCACCAGCCGTAATCTGCCACCGCTTGACCGCTCATAACCCGCGCGCGGCGCCACCTGCGCCCTTAGCCATCCGATGCCAGTGACGCGGGGTCCGTGACCGACGGTGGAAGATCCATGGCACCGATCCACTGGTTGATGCGGGCATTGTTCACCCCCAGATCCGAACGGCCAAAGCGCAAGCGGGCGTAAACCTTCAGCAAATCGCCATCCTGCCCCCAAGTTCGACAGTTAATCGCGTAAGTATTTGATATTTTTCACCCGGAAGTGGCGTTTGTGTGACGACAACAGGCTGTCAGGCCGGTTTTGGCAGGTTCAGGGTTGCGAAGAGGTCGAGTTGCTCCGGAGTGATTTTG
>NZ_JAJDWC010000161.1 GCF_022825805.1 Phaeobacter sp. | reverse complement strand
TGAAGCCTTCACCACGTCTGCTTCGGCCTTTGTGATGCCTGTGATTGAAATTGATGGTGTCACGCTGGGTGATGGGACACCGGGTCCGATCGCAAAACGGCTGCGTGAAATTTACCTTGAGGAAAGCCTCAAAGAGGCGATCTGATCAGCGCGGTGTGATGCCGCTGGAAATGAAGAAAGGGGCTGCCTGCGGATATGCGGGCAGCCCTTTTCCTATCTGGGGTGGGGTGTTTTGGATCAGATGTGTTTCGGATCCGCTGTGCTGGGTCAGGCGATCAGCATCCAAAGCCCGACAGCGCCCAGCATCAGACCAAAGAACAGGTTCGTTTTTTGTGCCTGACCGGTGGCTCTGATGGATTTCGCCAACCTATCGCCAAGAAGCGCCCAAATGGAGAAGGCGACCAGATTGTTCAGCGTGAACACCGTGGTGATCAGGAGTGCCGATGTCAGGGGGTTGGGGGCCTCTTGTGGGAGAAACTGCGAGAACATCAACGCGATGATCACATAAGCCTTGGGGTTGAGGAGCAGCAGGATAACACCGTCACGAAACCGCGCTGTCTGGGCCTTTTGTTCCGTGTCGACAGGGCCGGATCGGCACAGGCGCCAGGCCAGCCACAACACATAAATAGAGCCTGCCAGTTTCAGGGCGGCGAACAGAGCGGGCGTTTGATCCAGCACCGAGACAAGGCCAAGTCCAATTGCGGCCGTCACCCACCAGGTTGCTATGTGATATCCGGCATTTGCAGGCAGTGTCGCGCGAAAGCCGAACCGCGCGCCGTTGGCTGCGAAAAACAGATTTCCAGGACCTGGGCTATAGGCCAGCGGGAAGAGGAAAATCAGCAAGGCGAGAAGGGGTTGGGTCATGGGGTTGCTCCTTATTACACCGCAAGCCAAAGCCGATATGAGATGTCGGAGCGACCCGTTTCCTGCGCAAAGTTGTGCTGTTGACCGGCGGGATGGCCAAAAAAGAAGGCCCCGTGAAACGGAGCCTTCGTTGATGCTGTGATGGCCGCGTTTGCGGTTATTTGATCATCAGCTGTGGGGAGACCACATCCAGGCCAAGCGCTTTGCCAACCGCGAAATAGGTCAGCTTGCCTGCGTGAACATTCAAGCCGTTCAGCAGATGCGGATCGTCTGCGCAGGCCTGTTTCCAGCCTTTGTCTGCAAGCGCGAGCATGAAGGGCAACGTGGCATTGCCAAGCGCTTGTGTGGAGGTGCGCGCAACGGCGCCGGGCATGTTGGCGACGCAATAGTGCATGATGCCATCCACGTCGTAGATTGGATCAGCGTGGGTGGTCGCGCGGGAGGTTTCAAAACAGCCACCCTGGTCGATGGCCACGTCCACCAGTACGGCGCCGGGCTTCATTTCGCTCAGCTGTGCGCGCGAGACCAGTTTTGGTGCTGCGGCGCCGGGGATCAGGACCGCACCGATGACCATGTCGGCGTCGCGCACCAGTTCGGCTGTGGCGCCTGCAGTGGAGTACTGGTTCTTGAAGTCGCGTCCAAACACGTCGTCCAGATACTTCAGACGGGGCAGAGAGCGGTCGAGGATTGTGACATCCGCGCCCATGCCTGCTGCGATTTTTGCAGCATGGGTGCCGACGACGCCGCCGCCGATGACGACCACTTTGGCCGGGGCCACACCGGGCACACCGCCCATCAGGACGCCGCGACCGCCGTTGGCTTTTTGCAGAGTGTAGGCGCCAACTTGTGGGGCAAGACGACCTGCGACCTCTGACATCGGAGCCAGCAGCGGCAGGCCGCCACGGTCGTCTGTCACGGTTTCATAGGCGATGGCGGTGCAGCCGGATTCCAGCAGGTCGTGGGTCTGCTCTGGATCCGGTGCGAGGTGCAGATAGGTGAACAGCAGCTGTCCTTCGCGCAGCATCTTGCGCTCAATCGCCTGTGGCTCTTTGACCTTCACGATCATATCCGCAGTGGCAAAGATCTCCTCGGCGGTGTCGATGATCGCAGCACCTGCAGCGGTGTAGTCGCTGTCGGTGAAGCCTGCGCCCATGCCTGCGCCTTTTTGGATCATGACGCTATGGCCGTGATTTACGGCTTCGCGCGCGGCGTCGGGCGTCATGCCGACGCGGAATTCCTGCGGTTTGATTTCGGTTGGGCAGCCGATTTTCATGTGGGTATCCTCCAATCTCTCTGCTTCTAGCCTGAGGGAGTTGCGACAAAATGTGCTTCTTTTTTGAGCAAAATAAAAACATGCATATCGAAGAAAGTTCGAATATAACGGCTTAAATGAGCAAGGATCTTCGACAAAATGTCTCTTGATGAAACGGATCGTCGCATACTGTCAGTGCTGCAGAAGCAGGGGCGGATTTCGAATGCGGATTTGTCCGAACGGGTAAACCTGTCTGCGTCAGCCTGCCACCGGCGGGTGCAACGGCTTGAGGTTGAGGGCTACATTCGTGATTATGTCGCGCTGCTGGATGCCCGGAAACTGGCGGTGCCCACAACCGTTTTTGTCGAAATCACATTGTCAGCGCAGGCGGATGAGGTGTTGGAGGCCTTTGAAAAAGCGGTGGCGCGGATCCCGGATGTTCTGGAATGCCATCTTATGGCGGGAACGGCGGATTACCTGCTGAAGGTGGTGGCGGAAAACACCGACGATTTTGCCCGTATCCACCGCCAACATCTGGCGCGTCTCCCGGGTGTTGCGCAGATGCAATCCAGTTTTGCCCTACGGACGGTGTTCAAGACTACGGCGCTGCCGGTCTGAGCGCGGCCGCCTTCAGTTCAGCGTCAGCGCACGACTAGATCACTGTCAGCCCGCCGCCGAGCGGTTCTTGCCTGTTTTGATGTTCTGAGAAACACTGCCCCCAAGAAGAGTGCACCGCGCGAAGTTAGACGCGGTGATTGGGGGACAGATGGACTGGGATTTCATAATTGTGGGCGCTGGCAGCGCGGGGTGCGTGTTGGCCAACCGGCTGAGTGCTGCAGGTCAGAAGGTGCTGCTGCTGGAGGCCGGTGGCACGGATGCCTATCATTGGGTGCATATCCCCATCGGTTATCTTTATTGCATCAACAATCCGCGCACCGATTGGATGTATCGCACCGAAGCAGAACCTGGGTTGAACGGACGGGCCTTGATCTATCCACGTGGCAAGGTCCTGGGGGGCTGTTCGTCTATCAATGGGATGCTTTATCTGCGTGGGCAAGCGGCGGATTACGACGGGTGGCGGCAACGGGGCCTGGTCGGGTGGGGCTGGGATGATGTGCTGCCCTATTTCAAGAAATCAGAAGACTACGTTGATGGCCCGTCAGATCTGCACGGAGCAGGCGGGGAGTGGCGGGTCGAAAATCAACGCCTGCATTGGGAGGTGTTGGACGACTGGATGGCGGCCGCGGCCGAGTGGGGCCTGCCCAAGGTCACGGACTTCAACGCGGGTGACAACGAAGGTGTTGGCTATTTTCGGGTCAATCAACGCAGTGGGTGGAGGATGAACACCGCGCGCGCGTTTTTGCGCCCTGCTCTTGGCGCGACGCTCAAGGTTGAAACAAAGGCGCACACCAACCGGATCCTGATCGAGGAGGGGCGTGCCGTCGGTGTCGAATATACTCAGCAGGGTGTCACCAAACGCGCCTATGCGCAGGGGGAGGTGATCCTGTCTGCCGGTGCGATCAACAGTCCCCAGATCCTGCAGCTGTCTGGGGTGGGTCCTGCGGGTGTGTTGCAGGCCCATGGGATTAAGCTGATCGCGGATTTGCCCGAGGTGGGGCAGAATTTACAAGACCATCTTCAACTGCGTTGTGCCTGGCGGCTGCAGGGCGCGAAGACGCTGAACACATTGGCCAATTCCTGGTGGGGTAAGGCCAAAATCGCGGCGGAATACGCGATAAAACGGTCTGGTCCAATGTCGATGGCACCCAGTCAGCTTGGCGCGTTTTCCAGATCACGGGCTGATTTAGCGACGCCGGATCTGGAGTATCATGTCCAACCGCTGACCTTGGATGCGTTTGGTCAACCGTTGCATGATTTTCCCGGGATGACGGTCAGCGTGTGCAATCTGCGCCCGGAAAGCCGTGGTGTGGTCGCGATCAACAGCGCGGATCCGCAGCAGGCGCCAAGCATCACGCCCAATTACCTGTCGACCGCAAACGATCGTCAGGTTGCTGTCGCTGCGATCCGGCAGGCGCGTAACATCATGTCGATGGCGGCGATGCAGCGCTATGCCCCGGAGGAGATCAAACCGGGACCTTCTGTTGGACAAGATGACGAGGCCTTGACGCAGGCAGCCGGTGATATTGGCACGACCATTTTCCACCCGACTTGTACTGTGAGGATGGGAACGGATGAGGCCGCGCCGCTTGATGGTGCCTTGCGGGTGCGTGGTGTGGGCCGATTGCGTGTCGTCGACGCAAGTGTCATGCCGACCATCACAAGTGGCAATACCAATGCCCCGACGATCATGATTGCCGAAAAAGCAGCCGATTTGATCCTGGCGGAGCGCCGCTAACCGTGTTGTTGACGTGATTTGGCAGCGTCTCGCATCTTGTGGTCTTGGGCTGGGATGTCCAATTGCCTATATGTGATCCAAGGGCACTGAGCGACAGCGCGCATTCGGGCCAAAACAGCCAACAATGGGCCCCGTTGTGTGAATGAATGCAATGTTTGTCCCGGATGTCACCTCTTGATCACATTTGATCCGTAAGGCAGCAGAAACCGGCAGCAGCGATAAGGAGCCACCAGCGTGACCGCAGATATCCCCGAAGGCAGTGATTTTGAGTCCTTTGATTGGCTGGATGCGGAGCTGCAAGACACTTTGGACGAAGACTTCGAGATCGAATTTGCAGAACCCATGTTGTCGATGGAGCTGCGCAAGATCTACCGCTCGCAGCACCCTGAAATGCTGGACCGCAAGGTGTATTTCCGCAACCTCCTGCGTCTGCAGGCCGAGCTGATCAAGGTGCAGGATTGGGTACAGCATACCGGCGCCAAGGTTTGCATTCTCTTCGAGGGTCGCGACAGTGCAGGCAAGGGTGGCGTGATCAAGCGGATCACCCAGCGGCTCAATCCGCGTGTGGCACGGGTGGTTGCACTGCCAGCGCCCAGTCGGCGTGAGCAAAGCCAATGGTATTTCCAGCGCTACGTCCCCCATCTGCCTGCTGCCGGTGAAATCGTGTTGTTTGATCGCTCCTGGTACAATCGCGCTGGTGTGGAGCGGGTGATGGGGTTTGCCAGTGATGATCAGGTCGAGCAGTTTTTTCAGGACGTTCCCGAGTTTGAGCGCATGTTGGTGCGCTCTGGCATTATTCTGCTGAAGTACTGGTTTTCGATCACCGACGAAGAGCAGCAACTGCGCTTTCTCATGCGTATTCACGATCCAATGAAACAGTGGAAGCTGTCGGAGATGGATCTGGAAAGCCGCATCAGATGGGAGCAATACACCAAGGCGAAAGAGGATATGTTCGAGCGGACGAATATTCCCGAAGCCCCGTGGTACATCGTTGAAGGCAATGACAAGAAACGGGAACGGCTGAACTGCATCGAGCATTTGCTCACGCGCATTCCCTATGAGGATGTGCCGAGCGAGCGTGTGTCATTGCCGGACCGCGAATATAAACCGGACTATGAGCGCAGGGTTCTGCCGGACGATCTCTACGTGCCCAAAATCTACTGAGCCGGTTGTGGCGATGGTCTGCTGGGTGTCGGATCATCGACTAGGCAGCACACCTATAAATTCCTTATCATTCGTATTGGCTTGTGCTTCATTTCCAGCAAAACAACATGCTGGGGTGTGAAAATGGCGCGTTCGGACATGAGCGATCTGGAGTGGGAGTTCATCAAGGCAGTCTTGCC
>NZ_JAJDWC010000100.1 GCF_022825805.1 Phaeobacter sp. | reverse complement strand
CAAGCAATGATGAATACGAACAATACGTGTGACGACAAAAGTTGGGGGATTAGACCCACTAATCAACCCTAACCCATTGAAATAAAACCACCCGCCAAAAACAAGCACCTCAAATATAGTTCTGAAGTGTCGAACTTGGGCCTGCCGGGCGGTGGTGTAGTCGGGAAAACCGATGAAACGGGTGCGCGTGATATAGGTGATCATGCCGTCTTCGACCGATCCGGCCAGCACCCGTGTCCGGGGCGCATTGGCCGCAACCGCATGAAATGCCGCCAGACCGTCACTGCCGCTGCGCAGCACCCGGAACACCCCACCCTGAAAGGTCTGGTCCTCCGAGAACTCCGGCTGGGTGTTCCAATCCAAAGGATCGCTTGGCGCCAGACGCACAAATCCCAGCACGACAACCACTGCCGCAACCCCAAGCCATAAGACCATTACAATGCGCCCCATCATCCGATCTCCCGATGTGTTCGACTGGCAACGCCAGCGAGATGGCGCGCTATTTGGTTGTCACACCCGGCAGAACACAGATCAGCTCATAGAGCAGATTGGCGGCTGTCAGCGCGGTGTTGCCGGATTGGTCATAAGGTGGGGAGACTTCCACCAAATCGCAACCAACGATATTTAATCCCCGCAGCGCCCGGATCAATTCCAGCGCCTGCGCCGATGTGAGCCCGCCAATTTCAGGCGTGCCTGTTCCTGGCGCATAGGCCGGATCAAGGCTGTCGATATCATAGGAGACATAGACCGGACGGTCCCCGATATCTCGGCGAATTTCCGCCCCCATGCCATGCAAAGACCGGTGCCACAGTTCGCTTGCAGGGAAATGCTGGAACCCCCAACGCTGCGCTTCCTTGAAGTCATCGGCGCCATAGCCAGTGCCGCGCAAACCAATCTGATAGGTTTTGTCCGCGATGATCAGCCCTTCTTCATAGGCGCGGCGAAACACGGTGCCGTGGGTTTCGCGTTCACCGAACATATCGTCGTTCACATCGGCATGGGCATCCACATGCACCAGCGCGACAGGCCCGTGTTTGGCGGCCATCGCGCGCAGGATCGGCAGGGTAATCGAATGATCGCCCCCCATCGCCACAGGCATCACATCAGAGGCCAGAATGGCGTCATAGCTGTCCTGGATAATCCGCAAACTATCAGCCAGTGAGAACGTGTTGATCGCGAGATCCCCGATATCGCCAATGTTCAGGCAATCAAACGGCGCAGCGCCCGACGTCATGTTGTAGGGTCGAATCATCGCGCTTTCGGCGCGGATCTGCTTTGGCCCAAACCGTGTGCCCGAGCGCCAGGATGTGCCGATGTCCATCGGCACACCGAGGATCGCTACATCAAGCCCTTCCAGGGTGGTGGCCTGGGGCAAACGCATAAACGTGTTGGGCCCGGAGAACCGGGCCAGATCATTGCCGCTTATCGGCTGATTGAAGTCAGTCATCGTCTCTCATGTTCCAGCCTAGAAGGCATATGATTTCGGTCGCCACATGAGCCCCGGCAATAGCAGTTGCGCCGGTTGTGTCAAAGGGGGGAGAGACCTCCACGACGTCCCCACCCTTGATATTTATGCCCGCGATCTCCCGCAGGATGCGCGCCGCCTGGGCGGAGGTCAGCCCGCCCCAGACCGGTGTGCCTGTTCCAGGCGCATAGGCCGGGTCGAGACAATCGATATCAAAGGTCAGATAGGTCGGACGGTTGCCCAGTATATCCTTGATCCGCCGCGCGGTTTCGACCGGGCCGATGTCATGGACTGTGGCAGCATCGATGATGTTGACGCCCAATGTGTCTTCGTTGGTGGTGCGAATGCCCACCTGAACCGAGGTCGCCGGATCCACGATCCCGGATTTCACGGCCTTGTAGAACATGGTGCCATGATCGATCCGGTCCAGATTGTCATCGGGCCAGGTATCTGTATGTGCATCAAACTGCAGCAGCGAGATCGGGCCATATTTTTCTGCGTAGGCCTTCAGGATCGGAAAACTGATGTAGTGATCACCGCCCAACACAACCGAGGCCACATCTGTAGCCAGAATACCCCGGATATGCTCGGTCAGAGCGGCGGGAAAGGCCGGTACATTGGCATGATCAAAAGCCAGATCGCCATAATCCGCAATCGCCAACGTGCTGAGCGGACTGTGCGGCCATCCATAGGGTTCATCCGGGCTCTGCAGTGCCGAGGCTTCGCGGATCGCGCGCGGGCCGAGCCGGGTGCCGGGGCGATTGGTGACCGCCTGGTCAAAGGGCACGCCTGTCACAGCGATATCTACGCCGGTCAGATCCTTGGTGTATTTGCGCCGCAAAAACGACGTTGCCCCACCAAATGTGATTTCAAAGCTCAACCCCTTCAGATCGTCGCGCGTGAATGCGTGATCAATCATGTGTTTTGAATCTTCCAGCGCCATCAGCCTGCCCTCCTTTGCCGCAATTCACCTTGGCCGCGCACCTTCACAGCCGCAACCAAACTTGCCCGGATATAATTTGATCAAATACCGCAAGCTGTTGATTTTGTCACCTCTTTACGCAGACCCCTAGCCCAACGGCTGAGCCCGCTCGACCAAACGCGCAAAAAATGAAGCGCCGACCGGGGAAATCTCGTCGTTGAAATCATATTTTGGATGGTGCAGCCCCGCACTCTCCCCCTGGCCGAGGAACAGATAGGCACCGGGGCGGGCCTGCAGCATGTAGGAAAAGTCTTCTGCCCCCATCTCCCGGCCCCCTTCGGGCTCAACCTGATCAGGGCCTGCGATCTCTGCCGCGACCTCGCAGGCGAAGCTCGCTTTGTCCGGGTCGTTGATGGTCGCTGGGTAGCCGACTTCGTAGTCCAACTCCGCCTCGACGCCGTAGCTGGCGGCCTGCCCCGCAACGATTTCTTTCATGCGGCGCATCACCATGTCCTGCACCCTGGGGTCAAACGTGCGCACGGTGCCGTTGATATAGGCGGTGTCCGGGATCACATTGTCGACCGTTCCGGTGTGGATCTGCGTCACCGAGACTACCAGATCATCCAATGCGTAATGGTTCCGGGACACGATGGTCTGGATCGCTTGCGCGATGCCACAGGCCGCCATCACCGGATCGCGGGCTTCATGGGGCATTGCCCCGTGGCCGCCGACGCCCTGGATATGAATATGGAAGGTATCCACCGCCGCCATAAGCGCCCCTGGATTGGTCATGAAAGCGCCAGCCGGAAGCCCCGGCGCATTATGCAAGGCAAAGACCTCGCCGATATTGAACCGCTCCATCAGGCCCTCTTCGACCATGATGCGCGCGCCGCCGATGGTCTCCTCTGCCGGTTGGAAAATCAGGGCAACCCGACCAGAAAAATTGCGCGTCTCGGCCAGGTATTTTGCCGCGCCCAACAGCATTGTGGTGTGCCCGTCGTGACCACAGGCGTGCATGTTGCCAGGGTGACCTGACACATAGTCGACACCGGTTTCTTCGGGGATGGGCAGCGCATCCATGTCGGCGCGCAAGCCGATGGCTGGCTGTTCCTTTGATCCGCCATCGCGGCCGTTGATGATGGCCACCATGCCACTGGTGGCCAGCCCTTCGTGCAGTTCGTCCACACCAAATTCGCGCAACCGCGCGGCGACATAGGCTGCGGTTTTTGGCAGATCCAACGCCAGCTCGGGAATTTGATGGAGATCCTGCCGCCAGGTTTTCATCTCTTCCGTATAATTGGCAATTCGGTTCACGACCGGCATTGGGCTGGACTCCTTGGTCAGACTCGGGATTGATACATCAGACACCGGAATAAGATGGCCCGCAATGCAAGAAACAGACCTCATCCACGACCAATCCGCTGGAATCGAACGGCTGCTGGAAATCATGCGGCGCTTGCGCGATCCGAACCAGGGCTGTTCCTGGGACATCCAGCAGGATTTTGCGACCATTGCGCCCTACACCATTGAAGAAGCGTATGAAGTTGCAGATGCCATCGACCGGCAGGCGTGGGACGAGCTGAAGGGGGAGTTGGGCGATCTGCTGTTTCAATCGGTGTTTCATGCGCAGATGGCCACTGAGGCGGGACATTTCACCTTTCAGGATGTGGTCGCAACCATGTCCAACAAGATGGTGCAGCGCCATCCGCATGTTTTTGGCGATGAATCCCGCGACAAATCGGCAGAGCAGCAGACCGCCGATTGGGAAACCGTGAAGGCTGCGGAGCGCGCAGAAAAAGCGCAAACAGGCACTTTAGACGGTGTGGCGGTCGGGCTACCTGCCTTGCTGCGCGCTTATAAGTTGCAAAAGCGCGCCGCCCGCGTCGGGTTTGACTGGCCCGCTGTCACAGACGTGATCGACAAGATCGCCGAGGAGGCCGCCGAGCTGGTAGAGGCGCGCGACACACTCACGCAGAGCGAGGTGGAGGAAGAGTTCGGCGACCTGATGTTTGTGATGGCCAATCTGGGTCGCCACCTCGGCGTTGAACCCGAAGCCGCGCTACGCCGCGCAAACGCCAAATTCATCCGCCGGTTCGAAGGCGTCGAAGCCAAGCTGGCGGCACGCGGCAAACGCCCTGAGGACAGCGATCTGGCAGAGATGGATGCGCTCTGGGATGAGGTGAAGGCAGAAGCCCGGAAGATCCCGGCGCAATAATCCCCTTGCGAGCCTATCCAAAGCGACCCATATCAAAGCTATGTTGCGTCTAACTCCTATCCTTCTGGCGGTGATTTATGGGCTGGTCATGTACCGGCTGTCGGTCTGGCGCACCCACAAAGAGCTGGACCAGAAATCGACCGAACTGGCCGACCCTGATCTGCGGCGTTTGACCGATCGCATGGCGGCAGCGCTCGGGGTGCAGGCCATCCCGGTTTACATCTATGAAATCGACCCCGTGAACGGGTTGGCGGCGCCGGATGGGCGTATTTTCATCACCCGTGGATTTTATCGCAAATACCGCAATGGCGAGGTCACGGATGTGGAACTGGCCTCTGTGATTGCCCATGAATTGGGTCATGTCGCTCTGGGTCACGCGCGCAAACGGATGATCGATTTCTCCGGCCAGAACGCACTGCGCACCGCGTTGATGCTGATCATTGGGCGTTTTGTGCCCTTTGTCGGGCCTTGGATTGCCAATATGCTGACCTCGCTGCTGGCTGCACGGCTGTCACGCGGCGACGAATATGAAGCCGACGAATATGCCGCTGCGCTGCTGGTGAAGGCAGGCATCGGGATAGAGCCGCAGAAAAGCCTGTTTCGGAAATTGGAGGCGCTGACCGCATCGCGCGCGGGCATGGCCCCGGCTTGGTTGATGAGCCACCCCAAAACCGATCAGCGCATCGCCGCACTGGATGCCTTGGAACAGAAATGGGGCACAGCGTAGGGTCCAGCTTGGGGTACAGCCCAAATCAGGCTGACAGCGCCTTGGCAATCCGGGGCAGCCGCGCTTTTTTCAGCAGGCTGCGCATCGTCCACTCAGGCCCACCCGACCCTGACAAATGCTGTGCCTGGGCCAGGACTTGCTCACCCACAGCTGACAGCCCCCGCGGGTCCTTCAACCACAGATCATAGAGCAGCTGATCCGGGCCAAGCCGCTGCAGCCCCTCCTCCGCAAGCGTATGGCGGGGGAAATCCTTGTTGTTGACGGTGACAATCGCGTCGGCATGGCCGCTTACAGCGGTGGCCAAAACATGCACATCCGCCGCATCAGGCAGCCACAACCGCGCCTCGACACCTGGGACGGCTGCGATCTCTGCTTTGGGCCACGCCGCCTGGATCAGAGCGATCTCCGCGCGCGCCTGCGGCTCCCCGGTGGGTCCGATCTTGCGCGCGGCACGGGCCCATTCCTCCAGGATCCGGGCCGACCAAAGCGGCGTGAAATGACCGGCTCGGGCAGCCCCGAGCAACATTTCCCGCATCACCGTCGGGTAAAGCACACAGGCGTCCAGCAACAGTTTCATGGCTCAGGCCTTTTGGTCCTTTTGATCGTGCTCAATCCAGGCGGAAGAACACAGCCTTCAGATAGCCGCTTTCGGCCAGTTGCGGCAATTGTGGATGATCCGGACCCGCAAAGCCTGTGTGCAACAGCTGGCCACGCCGACCGCCGCGCCCAATGCCACGGGCCGATGCGTTGCGGAATTTGGACAGATCTGCTGCGTGCGAGCAGGAACACAGCCCCAGATATCCGCCCGGCGCCACCAAAGGTGCGGCCAGTTTCGCCACACCTTCATAGGCCCGCAAGCCCGCTTCCAACGCCGATTTCGAAGGTGCAAAAGCTGGCGGGTCGCAGATGACGACATCAAAACGCGCACCTTCCTGCGCCAATTGGGCAAGCACATCAAACGCATCGCCCTGCCGTGGCACAAACCGCTCTGCCATGTCCGAGGCCGCGGCCCCCTGTCCTGCCAGCTCCAGCGCGGCCCCCGATCCATCGACACAGGTTGCCTGCGCCGCGCCGCCTGCCAGCATCGCAAGACCAAAGCCCCCGACATGAGAGAACACATCCAGCACTTTGGCCCCAGGTTTCACCAACCGCGCGGCAAAGGCATGGTTTTCACGTTGATCGTAAAACAGGCCGGTTTTCTGCCCACCGGTCAGATCGGCCATATAGGTCGCACCGTTCATTCCCACAGGCACCGGGGCCTGCGGCGCAGATCCGACGAGGGTTGCATTCTCACCATCCAACCCTTCGAGGGTGCGGGCACGACCAGTTGCGTTCTTGAGCACGGTGGTGACGCCGGTGACCTGAACCAGCGCTTGTGTCAGCGCCTCCAGATGGGCCTCTGCCCAGGCGGCATTGGGTTGCACCACGCAGGTGTTACCAAAACGGTCGATCACAATGCCCGGCAGGCCGTCCGCCTCGGCGTGGACAAGCCGATAGAAGGGCGTGCTGTAGAGCTGCGTGCGCAGCTCCAGCGCGCGCTGCAGCCGGGTGGCAAACCAGTTGGTGTCCACCACAGCCTCTGGATTGCGGTCCAACATCCGCGCAATGATCTTGCTGTCGGGGTTCATGGCCACAAGGCCAAGCGGCGTCATCGCCTCATCCTCCAGCACCGCAAGGGTGCCCGCGGCCAGTTTGCGGGTGCGCCGGTCGGTCACCAGCTCATTTGCATAGACCCAGGGGAAACCATGGCGCAGCGCGCGCGCATTGGCTTTGGGTTTCAATTTAACACGGGCGCGGTCGGTCGCGGAGGAAGAAGCTGTCATGCGCCCCTCTTACGCGCAAGCGACCGCGGTTGAAAGGCCATGACTGCCATCAGAAGACTGTTGGACCAAACTCGGGATGACTGCGGGCGCGGATCACCGGTCCCGCGAGCGCCATCCACCGCGCCTGCGCGGGCTGGCCGCGGCCTCGGCCCCGGCCCGCAGAACCCCGGTCATCGGGTGGTCGGCAGCCTCTGCGCCGAAATGCGCGATCAAGGCGGGGATCGCTGCGCGGCTGTCTGTACCATCTGGCAGGCTGAGCGCCCAATCGAGGAAAATGCTGCGGCATTCGCTCTCGGTGATGCCGTCGATCCGGTAGGATTCGCGGATCAACCCCTTTGGATCCAGTACAGCGCCGTCCACGGCGCCCTGTTGTGCCTGCTGGTGCATTTCATCGCTCATGATCCGCCCTCCCCTGTTGGCCATCTCGCCAGTTATCCGTTTTGCCCGTTATCCAGCTCACCTTTGGCGAGACATATGATCTGCCCTTTCGGGGTTTCAAGCGCCCCGAGTTTGCAAATAGCCCTGTCCCGAGCGCGATCAGAGGTCCGCCGACGTATCCCCGCTATAGGCCGCCAGAGCCTGGTCGATGATCCTGGCGCAGTGATCATACCGTGTCTCCAGCGCGGCCCGCAGCGCGTCAAGATCGTCAAACCCCGTGCTGCGGCACAGGAACTGCGCACCACCCTCACCCATCTTCGCCTCGTCCAGCGGCTCCCCCGACACCAGCCGGGCGGCCATTTGCAAGGACCAGAATAGATCATAGCCCTGCTGCAACACTGTTGCATCCGCGGCATCCAACCACTCGCAGGCGACAGCCCCCTGCAACCCAGAAGCCACATCCTGATCCGTCGCATCACTAAGCAAGACGCCAGCCTGGGCGATCAGTTCGATGTCGAGCATCCGTCCCGCTCCGTTTTTGGCATCCCATGGCCCTTTTGGCGTCTTGGCGGCGGCCAGTCGGCTGCGCATTTTGGCCACTTCCTTGAGCACGACATCGCGCGGACGCGGGGCACCCAGAAATTGGGTGCGGAACTCGCGAATGTCCTGCCCCAGTGCTCCGGGGTTATTGATATCTGGGCCAACCAGACTGGCCACCACGCGGGCCCGTGTCAGCGCAAGATGCTCCCAGACCCAGGCGTCTTTCTGCTGATAGTTGGTAAAGCTCTGCAGACTGGTGGCCACCGGCCCCTGGGTGCCCGAGGGGCGCAACCGCATGTCGACCTCATAGAGCCGCCCCTGCGCCATTGGCGCGGTCAAGGCAGTGATCAATGCCTGGGTTAGCCGTGCAAAATAAGCCCGCGGCACCAAGGGGCGCGGCCCATCCGAGGCCTCATCACCATCCGCATCATAGATCACAATCACATCGAGATCGGATTGCGCGTTGATCCGCCCCGCCCCAAGCGAGCCCATGGCCAGAACCGCCGCGCCGCGACCGGGCGGCGTGCCGTGTTTGCGCGCAAACTGGGCCACCACAAATGGCGAGAGAGCGGCGATCACGACCTCTGCCAATTCACAATACTGGCGGCCTGCGGTTTCCCCATCAATCAACCCGCGCAAGTGATGCACGCCGATGCGGAAATGCCATTCCTTGCACCAGCGCCGGCTGACGTCCAACTGGCTCTCGTAGTCTGCTTCGGCGGCAAGGATACCCTGCAACTCGGTGAGCAGCACAGCACGCTCTGGCCAGCTGTCAAAGAACGACCCACCGATCACCGCATCAAAGACGCCCGAATTGCGCGCCAGATATCCGGCCAACGTGCTGGAGGTGCCAACGATGTCGATCAACAGGTCGATCAGCTGCGGGTTGGCTTCAAACAGCGAAAACAGCTGCACCCCGGCAGGCAGCCCGGCCAGGAACCCATCCAGCGCCACCAGCGCCTCGCCCGGTTGCGCGCTGCGCGACAGGCGCGCCAGAAGTTCGGGCTTCAAACGGTCAAAAATCTGCGCGCCACGTTGAGACCGCAGCGCCGGATATGTCGGCCAACGGGCGATGATGTCCCCATCCAGATCTGCGGTGGCTGAGGGTTGCGCTGCAGACGGCGGGGCATCTGGCGCGAAGAACCCTTCTGTCAGCTCATGCACATCTTCGAGCCTGCGCTCCACATCCGCCAAGAGCGCGCTTGGCTCCAGATCCATCAGGCTGGCGACTCTGGCGATGCCATCTTCGGACTGCGGCATGCGGTGCGTTTGAGCGTCATGGATCATCTGGATACGGTGTTCGACCTCGCGGTGCGCCACATAGTGATCGATCAACTGGTCGCAGACGTCCTGTGGCACCCAGCTTTTTGCAGCGAGCGCCCGCAGACCCTCCATCGTGCCTCTGGGGCGCAGGCTTTCGTCCCGCTCGCCTGCGATCAACTGGCGTGTTTGGGTGAAAAACTCGATCTCGCGGATCCCGCCCCGTCCCAGTTTCATGTCATGTCCAGGCACCGTAAGCGCACCGCCCGTGCCCTTGTTCTCACGGATCCGCAAGCGCATGTCGTGGGCGTCCTGAATGGCGGCAAAATCAAGATGTCGCCGCCAGACGAACGGCCGCAGTGTCGTCAGGAACCGCGCCCCGGCTTCTGTGTCGCCAGCACAGGGGCGCGCCTTGATGTAGGCTGCCCGCTCCCATGTACGGCCCAGGCTCTCGTAGTAGCGTTCCGCAGCCTCCATCGCCATGGCAACAGGCGTCACCGAGGGGTCCGGGCGCAGACGCAAATCTGTTCGGAACACATAGCCATCGGCGGTGCGTTCGCTCAGCGTTGTACACATATTGCGGGTGGCCCGGACCATGGCCTGTCGGGCCTCATAGAAGTCTGCGGGATCAAACCGGGTTTCATCAAACAGGCAGATCATATCGATGTCAGAGCTGTAGTTCAGCTCGTGGGCACCCATTTTGCCCATCGCCAAAAGAGTCAGCCCGCCCGCCGTCGCAATATCATCTTCGCACAGCCCTGGCATTTTCTTGCGCCGGATCAGCGCCGCGATTTCGGCCTTGATGGCCACATCGGCACAGAGCGCGGCGAAATCTGTCAAAGTACCGGTGACCTGCAAGAGATCCCAATGCCCGGCAAGGTCGCACAGCGCACTTAACAGGGCCACCCGGCGTTTGGCCTGGCGCAAGCCAGGTTTCATCTGATCCGGGGCCAAGGCCCGCACATCGGCCCAGATTGTGGTCAGCGCAGCCTCCACATCGCAGAGCGCGGGCTGCAACCAGGCGGCTTCTTTCAGGGCAAGCTCTTTCAGATAGGGGCTGGATCCTGTCGCCCCCTTGACCAGTGCTGCCTGCTCAGATGTCAGGGCGGGCAACTTGGCCAGCGTATCCTGCCCAAGGTCAGCGTCAAATGCGCGGGGAAGCCGCTTTATTTCAATTGGATGTGACATAACGCAAGACTGGGAAAATCCACATGGAAGGTCAATCAGCGAAAGCGACAGCACGCCCGCGAGATCGGCCAGCCTGGCAAATTCTGCCAATTTTGTCGCGCTAGCGCGCCACTGGGCCACCGCACCGCGGGCCCCCAAAGTGCCGCGAAAATGCAAAGGGTAAGGAATACCTGCCTACCACCACAGGTGGAGAGCGTTTAGCGAGAGGCGTCGCGGTTGCGCGTCTATTGCCGGGGGCAGTCGGGCGGGTTTTGACGAGTGTTTTTTTATCGCCTGCCGGGCACACATGGGCACAGCCCCGATATGTGTTCCGGCTGGCGCAAGCCCGAAAGCGAGGCGCAACCGCGCGTTTCCTCCTCAGACCGGACCCACATATGCCGCACCCACTGTGACCCTGAGGCTCACGTAGCGCGGTCTTACTCCACGCCTCTTCGGTCGGTCTTGCAAGCGATGCGGTTCTGCAGCGGGATGCTGCGCAACCACGAGTGCGCGATCAGCTGCTTGAGCCCCATCACAATCACTGGGAAGCCCAGGCAAACCATTGATTTCGCCGATAAGATCTGTTGGTGGTGAACCTCACCCGACGCCGCCAGCCAGAACAACACCCCCGCCATGAAAAAATCAAAACACACAGCCGCCAGAACATCCGGGCAAGCCAAGCGAAAGAAGCCTTCAGCGCGGCACTCTCGCCTGCTGCGCCAGGCACCAAAGACTGGGGTTGTGTTCAATGCGCTGCCAAAGCAGCGCAGCGTTCAAACGCAACTGGACCCTTCGGGTCAACCGCTGATGGTGTTTCCCGGTCGCACGGTGCTGTTTGATGACATGAAGTCTGCCTTAAACGCTCGCGCCAATCACTTCTGGCATCCCGGCGGCTCCAACCAAAAGCTGCGCAACTTCACATGGATCGTCAACATGCTGGCGGACGCCGATCACTATGAAACGGCACTGGAGTTTCTGGCCCATCGCTTTGCTGACCGCACATTGCCGATCTTCAACCGGCCAGAGGCGATCCTGCGCAGTCGCCGCGACCGCGTCTGGCAACATCTCGACGGGATCGACAACCTTATATGTCCGCAGTGCATTCGGTTTTCGCCCGAGCACCCGGAGGATTTTGTGACGGTCTTTGCCGACAACGGTTTCACCTATCCGGTGTTGCTGCGCCCGCAGGGATCGCACAGTGGCAAACATCTTTTGAAAATCGACAGCCCTGCCGACTGGGACAAACTCCACAGCATTCCCTGGGGGGGACGTGGGTTTTACATGACGCAATGGGTTGATTTTCAATCCTCGCCGGGCGAGTGGCGCAAGTTGCGCCTCGCCATCACGCCAGACCGGGTGCGTCTGCGTCATATTCTGTTCAGCGACAGTTGGCTGATCCATTCCGCTTTGCGCGACGAAGACATCGTGAAACGAGAGCTCGAAGTGCTGCGGTCTGCCAACGAATGGGCGGAGCTGCAAGCCGTCGGCGCAGCGATCCGCGACCGCCTGCCGCTAGATTTCTTTGGCGTGGATCTCGGCTGGCGGGCAGACGGTCAATTTGTGCTGTTTGAGGCAAACGCCTCCATGTCGATCCTGTCCTATCACAACATGCCAGAGTTTCACCAAGAGGTGTATCGCCAGAACATCAACTCGATTGAAACGGATGTCTGGCGGGCGTTGCAGCAGATCACCGGGATCCAAGCACCCTCCGGATTATAGTTCGCCCAAACAGCCCCTAGTGAACGCAGCGGCTGCACTGCAACGGTGTTTGGAGACACCTGATATTGTAGTAACCGGAAGAGGCCGGATGACGCTGGAAGAACCCAGATGGAGCCATATAAAAAAGGGCTTTCAGAAAGGTTCGAACCCGGAATGAGGCTCGGGGCGTTTGTCCTTCAATACTCGGAAAATTGGCCAATACGGCGCCATAAGGCAAATCCAGGACACTTCCCGTTGCAAACTCTTAAACATCCCTGAAAAGTCCGTAAAACAATGCTTTAACCCAGGAGCTGCAGCGGGTGCCCCCCTGAAATCGCGCTACCGAACTTGGAACTAGGCTCAAAAATTTGCGAACCCTTCCTAGAATGGAATTACCGCTTCAAAATCAAGGCTGTAATGCTGTCGTGCGACTCACACAGCAGTTCTAAACCTGGAAAGGTTTTCCTGAGCGTTTCCTTCCACTTCCTCTTTGAGTGAACCCACTTGACAGTTGAGTGGGGCATGCAGACGTTGGCCATATAGGAATGCTGCTGAGAGAGGCAGCAAACGAAAGGGCTGGCCATGGAAAGCGGGAACACTACGGACATGGGAGCCATCCTTGAGATTGCGCTCAAAGGCGTGCGGCGTTCAGCGGTTTTCATGGGACTGGGCGTTAACGCCGCAAGAAATCCCGAGAACTGCAACTACCAACTCTCCGGCATTACGCAGATCCAACTTGTGCCAGACAATGTGCCCGAAGAAACCGTAGCTCACTTCAAGGAAGAGTTCCAAATTTGGATCGTAGCTGGCGCTTTGCGCGAAGCGACTGAAGCATTCGCGCTGTTCCTGGACGAACTGCACCGCGCCTGCGGGATCATCCTCGCCCTGAAAAACAACACTTCACTAGAGGACGTTGCAGAGAAGCAGAGCAAGTATGCAAGAGAGGGCCTCCCCAACAAATTTAACATTCTTGATCAGCGCTTTGGGGTTAAATCAGCTTTCAAGGAATACCTCTTACTTGTCAATCAAGCACGAAACTGCCTGACACATCGCCGCGGCATAGTCGGCCCGGAAGACGTCAAAGACCAATCTCAATTCACATTGAAGTGGCGGGGATTGGACATTTTCGCGGAAGAGCCCGATGGTAATAAAATTGACCTGACTGAAATACCCGAGGGCGGCGTGCTCCTAGAGAATGGAGGGCAAGTGAAAGCACAAGTTGTCGAACGCAGCCGATCTTTCGAAAAAGGTGCGTTATTGTCTCTTTCTCCTCGTGATCTTGCCGAAGTCTGCTGGTTTCTTACCGAGGCAGCAAAGGAGATCACGAGGACCACCATTGAGTTTGCGCAAGCGAACGGTGCCACAGTTGAAGAATGAGACAGCTACGACCTGTGCGCTGTCGGTGGCACTGCAAGGTCGTTTATGTACAATCTAGAATGGCCAGAACACCCGCTGTTAGGAGACACTTGATATTGCAGTAACCGGAAGAAGCGGGATGAAGCCGGAAGAACCCGGACAAGGCCATATAAAAAGGGCTTTCAGGAAGGCTGAAACCTGGAATGAGGCCCGGAGCGCTTGTCTTTCAATACCCGGCAAAATGGCCGATATGGCGCCTGAAGGCAAATCTGGGACACTTCCCGTTGCAAACTCTCAAACACCCCTGAAAGGCCCGTAAAACTGGGCTTTAACGTGAGCCCAGCGGCGAGCAAGCATCTGGAATCGCGCTCCCGAACTTGGAAATAGACCCAAAAATTAGCGGACACTTCCTAGAATTGGATTACCATTTAACAATCAACATCTTAACCATAAATCACGCCGAGATATGGCGCATCGAACTTGGAACTAGTTTTTAGATGGCAAACCGTGTCTGCACCATATGTGCATCCTCTTGACAGTTGCGGGGAGCAGGCAGACGTTCACTACAGGTTGACAAGCGAGGTGCCCATGTCGGAGCGGACCAATAAATTTTCTGAAGAGTTGGACAGGCTAGGCAGCCGACTCATAAAACTCGATCCACAGTCTGACGGATGCCAGTTTGATCATCGACAGGAAATTGCGTGACGTCTTTTCGTATCGGGTTGCGATGCGACGGAACGAGGCTTTCAGCCTGCCAAAGAACCGCTCG
>NZ_JAJDWC010000001.1 GCF_022825805.1 Phaeobacter sp. | reverse complement strand
AATACACGTCTTCGAACTTCATAAGTCGAACTTCCTGTAACACTTCTGTCCGCTTCATAACGCCTCCTTTCGGAGACATGATAAAACCGGACAGATCGCATGTTACCTACACCGGACATATCGCTTGTTAGCGACAAAGGTTTTTCCAGCCCATTGCGGCGCCGGATATAAGGTTGTACCATATTGCCCTGAATGGGGCCTGGGCGGACGATGGCGACTTCAATCACCAGATCATAGAATTCTTTCGGCTGCATCCGGGGTAGGAAATTCATCTGTGCCCGGCTTTCCACTTGAAAGACTCCAATCGCATCTGCTCGGCACAACATTTTATAGGTGGGCTTGTCGCCTTGCGGAACAGACGCAATGGTATGATCGATATTGCTATGCCGCCGCATCAGGTCAAAGGCCTTACGAATACAGCTAAGCATGCCTAAACCCAGCACATCCACTTTGAGGATGCCCAAAGCGTCGATGTCATCCTTGTCCCAGCAGATGACAGTGCGATCTTCCATGGCTGCATTTTCAATCGGAGCTAACTCGTCCAATCGTCCCTGCGTGATTACAAAGCCTCCCACATGTTGGGAGAGATGGCGGGGAAAGCCGATGATTTCACCAATCAAATGAAGGGTCTGCATCAGGCGGCGGTCATTTGGATCCAGTCCCAACTCACGGATGCGGTCCAGATCAACACCACCATTGCTCATGCCCCAGATTTGGCTTGAAAGGCCCGCGGTGACATCTTGTGACAACCCCATTACTTTGCCCACTTCGCGAATTGCGGCGCGGGTGCGGAAGTGGATCACTGTGGCGCATAGCCCTGCGCGTTCACGGCCGTATCTCTGGTAGATCCATTGGATCACCTCTTCGCGGCGCTCATGTTCAAAATCCACGTCAATATCTGGTGGCTCACCGCGGTGTTTGGAGACAAATCTCTCAAATACCATGGCGATCATATCCGGGTTAACGTCGGTGATGCCCAAGAGGTAGCACAGGATGGAATTGGCTGCAGATCCGCGCCCTTGACATAAAATCCCCTGTGATTTTGCAAACTGAACAATGTCGTGCACTGTCAGGAAGTAGGCTGGGAAATTCAGTTCCTCGACTACGGCTAGTTCTTTTTGCATCAGTTCAAGCGCGCGGGCAGGCGGCCCTTTGGGGTAGCGGCGCTTCAAGCCCTCCCGTGCAAGGTGCTTTAAACGCGCCATTGGGGTTTCTGTTTCTGTATCCTCATGAGGGTAGTCATAAGACAGTTCGCTCAGGTCAAAACTGCACCTATCGGCGATCTCCACGGTACGGCGCAGTGCCGCAGGATGATTGCGAAAAACCCGCGCCATATCGTTGCCTGCTTTAAGACGGCGTTCGCTATTGGGCAGTGCACGGGTGCCGATCTGATCAATGGTGATATGGTCACGCATACAGGTCAGCACATCGGCCAATTGCTTGCGACTTGCACGATGCATAAGCACATCGCCAACAGCTACCATAGGTGTTGAGGTCCTTTGTGCTGCCAACGCACAGGCGTGCAGATAAGCCTGATCACTTCCATCGTAGCGAGGGGCCGCACCCAAGAAGACATGGCCTGGGAAATGCCGTGCAAACCTTTGAATATCAGTTGTCGCTTTGGAGATGTCCTGCCCCGGCAGAGCGATCAAAATCGTGCCCTTACAGGCGGTCAGCAGATCCTTGGCATAAAGGATACACTCTCCTTTGTCGGCACGGCGTTTTCCCAAGGTCAGCAAACGTGTCAGCCGCTTATAGGCTTCCAGATCACATGGCAGCGCAATCCATTCTACCGCGCTATCCTGCAAGACCAGGCGGGATCCGGTAATAAGTTTGGGCAGCCTTTGGACTGGCGGCTTTTCAATCGTGTCGCCAGTTTCGATTTTCTGGCGCGAAGACGTATCAACGCGCTGTTGTGAGCGGATATGAATCGATTCCTCTGTATCTTTCTTCATCTTGTCGAGAGCTGACCACGCCCGCACTACGCCCGCCAGAGAGTTGCGATCTGTGATTGCGATTGCCGTCAAGCCGAGTTCGGCAGCGCGGACGATCAGTTCTTCAGGATGAGAGGCGCCTGTTAGGAAGGTGAAATTGCTTGTTACGCAAAGCTCTGCATAGGGGGTTTCAACGGGAATGACCTCACTCATGCGAACTCTCCCTGTACAAACCACCCCGGATTTTGCGGCGTATAAAACAGCCAAAGCCTGCGCCCCTGTGTGGTTTCTACACGCCAGTAATCGCGGATGCCTGAGCGCCAGTTCTCATCCTCCAGCCACCATTCAGGGGTAATGCGCTCTGGACCAGTGGCGCGGCCGGTCGTCAGCGCGTTTCGCCGCCAGCGAAAGCGTTTAGGAGGGTGTCTCCCATGGCCCGCAATCGGTTCCGGTGGGAATAAGCAGATCGGACGTGGGCGTAGCGTCGCCCAGCCGTTAGCGGGTTCCGAATAAGCTGTAGGGGCCATGTAAAAGCTGCGCTCGGGAATATGGCTGTCAGCGGGTAAAAATCGTTGGATGTTTTCCAACCCAATCCGTGTTCCCAGTCGGGAGATCAGATCATCCAGCTTGTCGTGCCCTTGATCCGCAACGTGGCTGAGTTGTCGTGAGGGTAGGCTTTCCACCTGTGTGGCTTCCAAGCGCAACATGTCAACGCCAAAGCCCACATCAATTTCCGCTAGACCTCTTTCAAACAGAGGTAAAATGCGGCTTGGGTCTCGTAACGGTCGCGCCAACCGTAATTCAACTTGTTGTTGTCCCTGGTCTACCCGGCGCAGTGTGAGGCAAAGCTCTCTCGCACCCTGCTCATGGGCATTGAGTTTGGCACCTAGCTTCACCAATAATCGTTCAACTCCGGCCATTGTATCAGACAGTAAGCCGATCGGCTCGGGCAGCGTCATGCGCACGCCATAGTGTGGCGGCTCAATTTGCGGAGAGATCTCTTCGGGTTGCGCTCCCAGCGCCTGATCCAGCCGTTGTAATAAGGCTGGTCCGAAGCGGCGGTTGAGCGGCCCCCGTGCCGTCTCTGCTAAATCTTCAACGCGGCGCAGCCCCAAACGCTGCAAAGCAACAGACATCTGCTCCTCAATGCGTAAGGAGGTTACAGGCAATGCGGCGAGGGCCGAGAGCGTCTGACCTGGAGGCGCAATTCCTTCGTTATAATGGGCTAAGGCCCAGGCTGCGCCTCGTGTGTCCGCCATACCAATCCGCACTGATAATCCAGCGCGCATTAAGCGCATGCGCATGTCAGCGAGCATCGCTTCTTCACCGCCAAAGAGATGGGTTGAGCCCGTAATATCCATGACCAGCCCATCCCGGCCGTCCAACCCGACCCAAGGGCAATAGCGCGTCGCCCATCGGCGTAGGAGATGTAAAAAAGTTCGATCTTTTTCGGGCTCTGCGCAACGGCTTTGCAGATCAGAGCAGAAGGCACGCGCATCCGAGTAAGGCATGCCCTGATGTAGCCCCTGCTTGGAGGCTGCATGGTTGAGACAATAAATACGATTGGCGTTTTTCTGCTTGAGCGTCAGAACAAAGGGCCCACTGAACGGGCGGCGTCGTAAAACCCGGTCACTTGCGAGGCGGGGAAACCATAATGACGCGACGCGACGCTCTATCCCATTGAACATACCAAGCACCTAATGTTCCTGATTTGTTCTTTATAAGTTCCCAATGTTGCAGAGTCGAGTCGTGCACCTGTGTGTTGGGGTCAAAAGTAGGCGTACAGCGCCAACGCGTTTCAGCGGCGTTGCTGCCCATGCCTTCTGGAATAATGGCAAGTCCTATGGAATTCCCATCCCGCGCCGCAAGCTGTAAGCGACGCCCTGCTGTAAGGCTCAGCGGTCTGTTGATTTGCATAACAACCAGAGACACCGCACCTGAGCGCAGAGCTTCTTCGGCCAGAGCCAGTGTCTCAGCCTGGTCATGGGAGTTGCAAAGGGTCAGCCGTGCAGGATCGAGGAAATCTGCGAAACCATTTGGGTTCACTTGGCTTATGCCCCGCCCTTCGCGCAGCAACATAGCCGCTCCGTCAATTTGAGCCAGCAAGGCCAAGGCAAACATAAAAGCGCCGGGTCCACACACTTCATGTGTGCGAGATCGCACCAATGGGAAAAAGGGAAGTTCGTCACACCGCATTTCCTAGGGATATGGCATGAAACTGAATCTAGACAACAGCGGACGTCGGTATTTTCAAGATGAGCCGTGGCTGCGGCCTACGCCGTCAAATTTCAGACTGAAAAGCTCGTTTTGGCATGTACAAAAGCTGGTTTTCCCGCCGCTTCACAGCCCATGAACCACGCAGATGCCACGCATTTCGATGCTGCCAGTGTATACCGCGAGAGCCGCCATGGAAGAAGACGCTCTTGCTTTTGTGGTGTGCGTCGTAAGTGAACAAAGGCGACGTTCGTAAAACAATCCAAAGACCCCGGCGCGAACCGGGGTCTTGGTGTCTTGGTTTATACGGCGATTGCGCCGCCGTCTTTTTTGGTTACCACAACCACAGAGGGGCGCGGTGGCATGGCTTCGTCAAAGTCAGGCCAACGTGTGGCAGGATCTTCAAAGGTAGAGTTGCGTTCAAACCCTTTGAGATCCTTAGTTCCATCGGTGCCAGGATGCTGAACCGCGAGGAACAGTGTCTTGCTCTCATCCGCGAAATAGGGGCCGCATAGTTCGCCACCCACAGGGCAGCGGAAGAACAGTTTGGAGTGCCCGCGCAAATCGCCATCGGTTTCGAGGGAGTAAAGCCCATCGGATTTCCCGGTACGACCCCAACCGGATCCTTGGTCCGTGGAGATCCAAAGTCGGCCTGACGCATCAAACGCGCAATTGTCAGGTGAACTGAACCAGCCGTTTTCAGAGGTCTCCGGGTTCCACATGGCGCCTACTTCTTCGATCTTTGGGTCACCGCATAGGACCAATATCGACCAGGTGCCGCGTGTGGACGAGTGGTTCTGACCGTCTTCCTTGATTTCAATGATATGGCCAAAGTTGCTTTCTGGGCGCGGGTTGGCCGCATCCACCTGATCAAGCTTGCGACGCGAATTGTTGGTCAACATGAGGTAAGCGGTCCCGTCCGGGCCGGGCTGTGCGTCTTCAGGGCGATCCATTGGCGTTGCGCCGACAGCATCTGCGGCAAGCCGTGTGTCAATGGATACATCGGCCTGGCTGTTGAAACCGTTTTCTGGCGTGAGCGGGCCTTCGCCATAGGCCAATGGCAACCAGTCGACCGTGCCGTCTTCGTTAAAGCGCGCAACATAGAGCGTGCCTTCGGACAACAGAGTGGAGCCAAAGTGACTGTTGGCGTCTGTTACGGGCTCTGCGGACACCCACTTGTACTGATAATCAAATCGGTTGTCGTCGCCCGAATAGATCACCAGACGACCATCGGCAGCCACGGTTGTTTCCGCGCCTTCATGGCGGAAGCGCCCCAAAGCTGTGTGCTTGATCGGCATCGCATCAGGGTTCATCGGATCGACTTCGACAATATAGCCAAAGCGGTTGGGCTCATTTGGCTCTTTGTCGATATTAAAGCGCTCATGATACTGGCCCCAAGCATACCAGCGGCCTGGCACGCCGTATCGCTTCATTTTTTCGCCTTCCGGCTGCGCAGATATGTCGACTTTGCCGTCGGCATCTACATTGTCAGACCAGAAGTAGCCGTGAAAATTCTCTTCGGCCATTAGGTAGGTGCCCCAGGGGGTCATGCCGCCCGCACAATTGTTGATCGTTCCCAGAACTGTCATTCCGGCTGGATCGGCAGACGTCCGCAGACGTGGATGTCCGGCAGCGGGCCCGTCAAAGGTCATGGGAGTGTTGGCAGTAATGCGGCGGTTGGCCGGATTGTCGCGGTTGATCGCCCATTTGCCTGCTGCATCTTTCTGGATTTCGAAGACCGAACCACCATGCGCAGCCATTTCGATGTTCACCAGATCCTCTGTCATACCTTCAAACCCAGCGCGGTCCTGACGGCCTAGGCCTGGGAACATAACCTCTTCGTTGGTGTATTCGTGGTTCACGCAGAGCATGCCGCGGCCTGGCTCAATCTCTGCAAAGCCGACATAATCATTGTTGTAGCCGAACTGCTGCGCCTGAGCCTCTGGCGTTTGGTTCATGACGTCAAAATCCGGCGCATCCGCAGTGATCGGATCACCCCAGCGGACGAGAACATCGGCATTGTAGCCTTCGGCAATATGGTGGGTTGCATCGTTGCCCCACTGCAGTTCATCGAATTTGTAACGGCTGTCCGCTGCGGTTGCCGCTTGGGCGGTTTTGGGTGCAACCAATGCCGAAGTCCCAAACAGAGCCGTCGTGGCCGTGACGCCCAATGCCCCACGCAAGAATTCGCGTCGCCCATAGCGGCAATGGATGACGTCGCCGATTGTGTTGCCCAAGTTGGGATTGGTCGGGATATCATCAAAGGCTTCGAACGCCTCTGCTTTGTTACCGTAGGCGGGATCTTGAATGATGTCTGTCTTGCTCATGGCAGCGTACCCTTTGCTGGTTGGACAGGGACGGCTGATGGGGCCTTCGCGATTCAGTTTCGTCTCGTTTCTGTGAAACTTATGTAACCAAAGACCAAAGAGCTTTGTTGGATATTTGCGCAGCCCGTTGCTTTGCGGCGCGCTTTGCCACACGCCGCACAAAGAGCTGAGATTGCGTTTCACTCCTAGTGAACAGGCGCCAGTAGACGCAACTTAGGCAACAAATGTGTCTTGTTCGGTGAGGAGACCGTCTGAGCCTGCCTGCGCTTCGAACTGGTGCACCTGGGCCATGGGCTGATCTTGGGAAGACACCTGAAACGTCTCGACCAATTCCGCCAGCACCTGGGTGTCTTGCCGAAGAGAGACAGTCGCTGCCGTGGTTTGTTCCACCATCGCGGCGTTCTGCTGGGTGACGCTATCCATATGAGAAACGCCTGTGTTGATCTCGGACAGGCCGGTGAATTGCTCATGGGCTGATGCGGCAACCTCCGACGACAGCTCCGTGACTCTTTTCACATGCCCGACGATCCGCTCCAATACGTCGCCTGCGCTGTTCACCAAATTCACGCCATCTTCAACGTGATCGGTGCTCACGTTGATCAGATCTTTGATCTCTTTTGCCGATACCGCCGCGCGTTGAGCCAAGGCGCGCACTTCGGACGCGACCACAGCAAATCCGCGCCCGGCTTCCCCCGCTCGTGCCGCTTCGACCCCCGCGTTCAAGGCCAGCAGGTTCGTTTGAAACGCAATGTCGTCAATAACGCTGATGATTTGTGAAATCTGTTCCGACGACGAAGAGATTTCATTCATTTTCTGGACAGCATTCAGCGCAACATCCATGCCTTCCTCTGCAATCTCTTGGGCTGTTTTCGCCAGTGAGCTGGTCTCTGTTGTGGCTTCGGAGGATTGTTTCATGCTTGCGGTGATTTCTTCGACCGCCGCAGCGGTTTCTTCCAAAGTTGCCGCCTGTGTCTCTGTCCGTCCGGACAGATCTGACGCCGCCGCAGAGATTTCCCCGGCCGTGTTGTGTTGGTTCTTTGCAGAGGCTTGAATGGTGCCAATGACGTCCCCCATGCTGCCCATCAGCGTGTTGAACGAACTTCTCACTGGGTCATAGCGTGCCGGGAAATCACTCTCCTGAGAGCAGGGGATGGGTTGTGTGAGATCGCGCTCCGACATGCGCTGGATACCCTCGCTGATGTAGCGGAACGCGGTTTCTTGCTCTTCGCTTTGGGCATCAAAATACGCATCGATCACTTGGAAGGTATCCATGGCAAATGCGCGGTTCAGTGCGCCGAGCAAACGCAGCATTTTCGCGCGTGCCATCGGGGTATAGGTTGCGCCATATTGTTTTGACAGCATTTCCTGGATGTAGGAGGTCGCTCTCGCGTACCCTGCAAGGTACAAATCGAATGGCAGTTGAATGCGGAAATGAACGCGGCCAATTGTTTTCGCTGATTTGAAATAGTCGTCCGAGAACTCTCCGTTCAGCAAAAGCTCCCAATGACGTTTCTGCGCGCTGCGCGCATGTTCAAGAGACCCGTCAGTCTTGAAGTAGCTGGAGGCCTCTTGGTCGGATTTTGCAAAACTGTAAAAATACTCCAAGACCTGGTCGAGGTGCGGGACAACCAGGTGGCCTGCGCTGATCAGCTCTTTGGTTTGTGCGCCGTCTAAGGCAAACTTGGCAATCGTCTGCTGAAAATCAGGTTTAGGCATAAAAAATACTCCGAGAGACTTGACGTATAACTCAATCACTCTAAGCGCCTGGAAAGTTAATAAATCGTATCGGTATCATTTCAGCTGTTTTTCGTGCCGCATCGGATGCGTTTTGCTAACCAATCGGAAATAATTTCAATTAAAGATTGCAAGGTAAAATTCGATCTTCATTGAGGGTTGCTTGCTGTTTTGTGATTCGAAAATTGGCGAAGCAGCAAATGCGTAGGGCTCACTCCTCGTATGCCGCGCAGCTCAGACGCCTCTTGTGTTGTTTGAAACTACTGGTATCGAAGCTGAAACGTTTGAACTGGCGCGTATAATGACATTCTTTGATATCTTTCTTCTGGCCGTGGCGGCCTATTTTGCGGGTGTGGCAAATGCAATCGCGGGAGGCGGCAGCTTTCTGACCTTCCCGGCCCTTGTTTTCACCGGTGTCCCAGCGATTGCCGCGAATGCAACCAGCGCAGTTGCCGTGTTTCCCGGCTATCTGAGCGGGGCGCTGGGCTTCTTTGGTGAGCTGAAAGATGTCCCCAAACGGTACCTAGTGCTGCTGCTCGGGCTTTCCCTGGCAGGCGGTGTCCTGGGCTCTTTGCTGCTTTTGGTCACACCTGCAACTGTTTTCGCTTTTGTGGTGCCGTGGTTGCTGGGCTTTGCAACGCTGCTCTTTGCGTTTGGGCACAGGTTGACCGCCTGGGCTGAACGTAATCTCAAAGCTGAGGGCTGGACAGGAAACGCCGCCACGCTGCTCGTCTGCATTTACGGCGGCTATTTCAATGGCGGTCTGGGTATTGTTCTTCTTGCCTTGTTTTCGATGCTGGGGCTGCGGGACATCAATCTTATGAACGGGCTGAAGAATGGCATGTCCTTTGTTTTATCGGGCGCTTCGGTTGTCACCTTTGCGCTGGCGGGGATCGTCTACTGGCCTCAGGCATTGCTGATGATGGTGACGGCAACGATTGGCGGCTATTGCGGGGCAATTGCAGCAAAACGACTGTCCGCGGCGACGATGAGGGCGCTCATTATCTGCGTTGGCTGCGTTATGACGCTGATTTTTGCGCTAAAGGGCTAACATATCCATTTGTCATCGCGGCGTGTCGCCCAAAACGGGGGGGCGGTTATTCTTGGCGCGGATACTTGCAATGCATGGTGACTGTGCGAGGCGCCTTTGAGTCTTGGTTGGGGCTAAACGGCACATATATCCTACATGAGGTCTTTAGCGCTGGAGGCATGTCTGGCGTCAACGAAGGGAGGCGCGGATCATATGGCCAATCCAGTCTATTTCTTTGAAATACCCGTTGGTGATCTGCAGCGGGCTGTCGCGTTCTACGAGACCGTCTTTGGGTTCACATTCGAGATCAGGACCGTTGATGGCCACGACATGGCGTTTTTCCCGCGCGCCGATGACCAACCGGGGGCAAGTGGGGCCTTGGCAGTAGGCGAGGGGTACACCCCCTCACACGCTGGCTGTCTGATTTACTTTGATGTTCCGAAAATCGACGATGTCCTGCGCATCGCGCAGGCAGAAGGCGCGAGAGTGCTCTATCCAAAGACAGATATTGGCGAAGCAGGATTTGTGGCAGAGATAGAAGACAGTGAGGGCAACCGTATAGGTTTGAACGAATATGCTGAGTGATGGCCGCGGGCAGCGGAGCGCATGTGCGGTCTGGGAATGATATGCCTTCAGGGCAGGCTGAGTTTACTGGTTCTGCCACCATCCACGGTCCATACCTGCCCCGTGACAAAACTCGCCTCCTCAGACACGAGCCAAGCGGCAAGCCCCGCTATTTCTTCGGGCGTTCCGGTTCTGCCGATTGGATGAATGTCGCCGAGGGATGCCCTGAAGCTGTCAGGATCAGGGCGATTTTCGACGAAAGCGGTGTTGAGATCGGTGTCAATCCAGCCCGGTGCAATGGCGTTGCATCTGACACCATCACCGCCATGGTCGACCGCTACGGCGCGCGTCAGCGCGTGCAACCCACCTTTTGATGCGCAGTAGGCCGGATGTTTTGGATTGGCCCCCAGGCCTTCGATGGACCCGATGTTCACGATGGCACCACTACGCTTGATCAGATGTGGCAGCGCGTGTTTGATCAACATGAATGGAACGGTCAAGTTGACATGCAGCATCTCGTTCCAATCGGTCTCAGAGGTCTCCAGCGCTGTTCCTTCGCGCATGACGCCCGCGTTGTTGACCAGAATGTCCAATCCGCCAGTCATCTTGATCACGTCGCTGATGACGCGCTCCGGTTCAGATGGGTTCAGGAAGTCAGCAGATACGCAGGGATGGACTGGGTCTTTGCCGCGTTGTGCGGTGATGACGGTCACACCGAGAGACGCGAACTTAGCAGCGATTGCAGCGCCGATGCCGCTGCGACCTCCGGTGACAAGGGCGACTTTTTCAGACCAGTTCGTCATTGCACCGGTTTCCCGCCGTTCACTTCAAGCAGCGCACCACACATATATCGCGCCTGATCAGACGCCAAAAAGACCACAACGTCGGCAATATCCTCGGGTTCTGCGATCCGACCCAGTGGCACAGAGGCGTTCAGCGAGTCGATGGCCTTGTCCGGGTCAAGTCCGCGTGTCTCAAAACCGCTGCGTAACATGGGCGTGTTCACTTCATTGGGACAGACAGCATTGACACGAATGTTCTGGTGCGCGTGATCCATGCCCAGACATTTGGTCAATGACGCAACTGCGGCCTTGGACATGACATACACGGGATGGTCTGGGCCCGGATGCACGCTCCAACACGAGGCAGTATTCACAATTGCCCCGCCGCCCGCTTCGGCCATGATTGGGATAGCAGCACGGCACAGGCGAAAGGGCGCTTCGACATTGATCGCCATTGAGAGCGCAAAATCCTGATCCGTTGCTTCGGTGATTTTTCCACGTGTGATTATTCCGGCATTGTTGACCAGAATGTCTAGGCAGCACACCTATAAATTCCTTATCATTCGTATTGGCTTGTGCTTCATTTCCAGCAAAACAACATGCTGGGGTGTGAAAATGGCGCGTTCGGACATGAGCGATCTGGAGTGGGAGTTCATCAAGGCAGTCTTGCC
>NZ_JAJDWC010000052.1 GCF_022825805.1 Phaeobacter sp. | reverse complement strand
AATACACGTCTTCGAACTTCATAAGTCGAACTTCCTGTAACACTTCTGTCCGCTTCATAACGCCTCCTTTCGGAGACATGATAAAACCGGACAGATCGCATGTTACCTACACCGGACATATCGCTTGTTAGCGACAAAGGTCGCTAAAGAGGGTTGCTAGGTCGCAGCAAATGCGCAAACCTTGAATCGTAATTCAAGAAATGGCGTGGTCAACGCCGTCTAATAACAGGGAGTCCGCAATGAAAGAGCAACTCGACCATATGACGCAAAGCGTCACCTCCGGCAAAATGACCCGGCGGGAATTTATGGGCAAAACCGCAGCTCTGGGGATCAGCGCCGCTGTAGCAGGTAGCCTGTTCGCCCGCGCCGTCGAGGCCGCAGGTCCGGTCAAGGGCGGCACGCTGAAGATGGCATCCATCGGCGGCGGCAGCACAGATTCGCTCGACCCGGCGCTGGCCGCCAGCCAGGTGCCTTTCCACAACCTCAACCAGTTCGGCGAAACCCTCGTTAACGTGGACGAGAATGGCGCCATCGAAAACCGTCTGGCCGAAAGCGTTGAAGCCAGCGCAGACGCGAAGACCTGGACCTTCAAGATCCGCAGCGGCGTCGAATTCCACAACGGCAAGTCGCTGACCGCCGAAGACGTGATGCGCACCATGGAGCGTCACTCCAACGAAGACAGTAAATCTGGCGCCCTGGGCATCATGCGCGGCATCGAAGGCATGAAGGTCGATGGCGACAACTTCATCGTCGAGCTGGGCACCCCCAACGCTGACCTGCCCTATCTGCTGGCAGACTATCACCTGATGATCCAGCCCGATGGTGGCTTTGACGCCCCTGCAGCTGGCGTCGGCACCGGTGCCTACATGCTGGTCGCGGACGAACCTGGCGTGCGCCACACCTACAAGAAGAACCCGAACTATTGGGACGACACCCGCGGCCACGTCGACGAAGTCGAAATCGTGGTAATCAACGACGCAACCGCCCGTATGGCGGCTTTGCAGTCCGGTCAGGTTCACATTGCAAACCGCGTCGAGCCAAAGGTCGCAGGCCTTCTGGACCGGGCACCAAACCTGACTGTGCGCTCCACTGCTGGTCCGGGTCACTATGTGTTCATCATGCATTGCGACACCGCGCCGTTTGACAACAACGAACTGCGTCTGGCGCTGAAATATGCGATCAACCGTCAGGAAATGGTCGACAAGGTTCTGCGTGGCTACGGCTCTGTGGGCAACGACATGCCGATCAACGCGGCCTATCCGCTGTTCGACAGTGGCATTCCGCAGCGTGAGTACGATCCGGCCAAAGCGGCGGAGCACTACAAAAAGTCCGGCCACGATGGCAGCCCGATCATCCTGCGCGTCTCTGATGTTGCCTTCCCGGGCGCAATCGATGCAGCGCAGCTGTTCCAGCAGTCCGCAAACGCAGCCGGCATCCCGCTGGAGCTGAAGCGCGAGCCTGGTGATGGTTACTGGTCGGAAGTCTGGAACGCACAGCCGTTCTGCGCCTCTTATTGGGGTGGCCGTCCGGTGCAGGATCAGATGTACACCACCGCGTATCTGTCCACCGCGGACTGGAACGACACCCGGTTCAAGCGCGAAGACTTCGACGCCCTGCTGCTGCAGGCGCGCGGCGAACTGGACGATGCCAAGCGCAAAGGCCTGTACAAGCAGATGGGCATGATGGTGCGGGACGAAGGCGGTCTGATCTGCCCGATGTTCAACGACTTCATCGACGCCACCAGCAACAAGGTACAGGGCTGGATTTCGGACCCAACCGGCGATGTCATGTCGGGCAAATGGTCCCATAAGTGCTGGCTGGCCTGATAGAGGTTCTCCATGCACCCAGTAGTGAAACTCGTATCCCAGCGCCTAGCGCTGGGATTGCTCCTGTTGTTCGCCGCCTCAGCGCTGATCTTCCTGGGAACCTTGATCCTACCAGGCGATGTGGCTCAATCCATTCTCGGCCAATCCGCCACCCCTGAAGCCCTTGCAAACCTGCGCGAAGAACTGGGCCTGAACCGCCCGGCGCTGGTGCGTTATTTCGACTGGCTGTTCTCCGCCCTGCAGGGCGACCTTGGAATCGCCCTCACCAACGGTCAGGACATTGCCGAAAGCATCGGTAAACGTCTCGGCAACACCTTGTTCCTGGCATTCTGGGCAGCTGTTATTTCTGTGCCTCTGGCGATTTTCCTCGGCCTGCTGGCCGTGCGCTACCGCGATCGTTGGCCCGATAAGCTGATTTCTGCGGTGACCCTGGCGTCGATTTCGATCCCGGAATTCCTGATCGGCTACCTGCTGATCTACTTTGTCGCTGTGCAAATGGGGCTGTTCAGCTCTGTGGCGATGATCAACGATTCCATGTCGTTGTTTGAAAAACTGAATGCAATCGCCCTGCCCGTCGCTGTTCTGACACTGGTTGTTCTGGCGCATATGATGCGCATGACACGTGCTGCGATCCTCAATGTGATGCAATCGGCCTATATCGAAACCGCGGAACTGAAGGGCCTGAGCACATTCCACGTGATTGCGCGCCACGCCTTCCCAAACGCCATCGCGCCGATTGTAAACGTGGTCATGCTGAACCTCGCCTATCTGGTTGTCGGCGTCGTCGTGATCGAAGTGGTTTTCGTCTACCCCGGTATGGGCCAATATCTGGTCGACCATGTGTCCAAACGTGACGTGCCCGTTGTGCAGGCTTGTGGCCTGATCTTCGCCGCTGTCTACATTCTCTTGAACATGATTGCTGACATCGTTGCGATCCTGTCCAACCCGCGTCTGAGGCACCCGAAATGAAGAATATCCCTATCTCTGCAATGATCGGGCTGTTCTTTACGGCCCTCTATTTCCTGATGGCGATCTTTGCGCCTCTGCTGGCGCCTTACGGCATGGCAGAAGTCGTCGGAGACGTCTGGGAGCCGCGCTCTGCGGAGCATCTGCTTGGTACAGACAACATCGGTCGCGACCTGCTGAGCCGGATGATCTATGGTGGTCGCACCACCATCTTCATCGCAACGGCAGCAACGATCCTGTCGTTTGTCACCGGGTCTGTGCTCGGCTTCTTCGCCGCTGTTGCAGGTGGCTGGGTCGATCAGCTGCTGTCCCGCTTTGTCGATCTGATCATGTCGATCCCGACGTTGATCTTCGCGCTGGTGGTTCTGTCGGTGATGCCTGTGACTGTTCCGGTGCTGATCATCGTGATGGGCCTGTTGGACGCCACCCGCGTCTATCGCCTGGCCCGAGCGGTTGCTGTGGACATCGAAGTGATGGACTACGTCGAAGCGGCCCGTCTGCGCGGTGAGAAGATCAAATGGATCATCTTCCGTGAAATCCTGCCCAACGCGCTGTCACCGCTGGTGGCCGAAATGGGCCTGCGGTTCATCTTCATGGTGTTGTTTGTCTCCACCCTGTCGTTCCTTGGTCTTGGTGTTCAGCCGCCAGAGGCAGATTGGGGCGGCATCGTGAAAGAAAACAAGGACGGCATCGTCTATGGCATCCCTGCAGCACTGCTGCCTGCCTTTGCCATTGCGACCCTTGCGATCTCCGTGAACCTGGTTGCTGACTGGGTGCTGAACCGCACAACCTCACTGAAAGGAGGCCGCGGATGAGCGAACCTCTCGTGAAAGTGCGCAATCTAAAGATTGGCGCAACCGTCTACCCACCGGGCGAGAAACCCCATGACATCGAGATCGTTCACGGTGTCGACTTCGATCTGCAACCTGGCAAAGTGCTGGGCCTGATCGGAGAGTCCGGGGCGGGCAAATCCACCATCGGTCTGGCCTCCATGGCCTACGGCCGTGGTGGGGTGAAAATCACAGGTGGTGAGGTTTGGATCAACGGCCGTGATGTGCTGAAGTCCAAGCTGCGGGATGTGCGGCGGCTGCGCGGCGCAGAAGTCACCTATGTGTCGCAGTCGGCAGCAGCCTCCTTCAATCCGGCCAAAAAGATCATGGAACAGGTGATCGAAGCGGCGGTTGAACAGGGTAAGTTCTCCAAAAAGGACGCCGAAGCCCGCGCACGCACCCTGTTTGCCAAACTGGGTCTGCCGGATCCTGACAACATCGGGGAACGCTATCCGCACCAGGTGTCCGGAGGTCAGCTGCAGCGCTGCATGACCGCATTGGCGCTGTGCCCTGAGCCGGATCTGGTGGTGTTTGACGAGCCGACAACCGCGCTCGACGTGACCACCCAGATCGAAGTGCTGATGGCGATCAAAGAAGCCATTCGCGACACCGGTGTTGCCGCGCTCTACATCACCCATGACCTCGCGGTTGTGGCCCAGGTGAGCGACGACATCATGGTGCTGCGCCATGGCAATACTGTGGAATACGGCAGTGTTGATCAGATCATCAACAATCCTCAGGAAGACTACACCAAGGCTCTGGTCTCGGTGCGGTCCATCCACCACGAGGAAAAGGCGCCGACATCGGAGCCTGTCCTGAGCGTGCGCAACATCACCGCGCGCTACAAGGGCACCAATTTTGATGTTCTGCACAATGTGAACGTGGATCTCCACCCGGGCCAAACCCTGGCTGTGGTTGGCGAATCTGGGTCTGGCAAATCGACGCTGGCACGGGTCATCACTGGCCTGCTGCCACCGCGTGACGGCGAGATCGAGTTCGCAGGGCGTAAGCTGTCCGCTGATCTGGCCGGCCGCTCGCAGGAAGATCTGCGCGAACTGCAGATGATCTATCAGATGGCTGACGTGGCGATGAACCCGCGTCAAACCGTTGGCACAATCATCGGCCGTCCGCTGGAGTTCTACTTCGGCATGCGGGGTGCAGAAAAACGCAAGCGGATCCTGGAACTGCTGGATGAAATCGAATTGGGCGAAAGCTTCATCGATCGCTATCCTGCGGAGCTGTCGGGCGGTCAGAAACAGCGTGTCTGCATTGCGCGGGCACTGGCGGCCAAACCCAAGATGATCATCTGCGACGAGGTGACTTCGGCTCTGGACCCTCTGGTGGCAGATGGCATTCTCAAGCTGTTGCTGGAGCTGCAGAAGATCGAAAACGTGGCCTATCTGTTCATCACCCATGATCTTGCGACCGTGCGTGCCATCTCTGACAACATCGCTGTGATGTATCAGGGCAAGGTGCAGCGCTATGGTGGCAAGACAGAGGTGCTGAGCCCACCATTTGACGATTACACCGATCTCCTGCTCAGCTCGGTTCCTGAAATGCGGCTGGGCTGGCTGGAAGAGGTCATCGCCAACCGCAAAATGGAAAGCGCGGGCAACTGATCAGCCAAACAGGATCGCGGCCCACAGGACAAAGGCCGAGATAGCAAAACAATGGCCTGCACCACATCGGTGTGGGCCATTTCTTTTGAGCCACGCAGCCCACGCGACTATCACAAACGTCTTTCGGCGGTCGTTTTTTGAACAGCAATTCAAGAATTTGACACAAAGATGGACCAAACACACCCGCACAACACAGGACTCGGGTCATGAACAACAAACTCCTCCTTATCATTCTTGATGGTGTTCCCTGGCGCAATTTCCGCCGCTTGTTTGGCAATCTGGAAGGCTGGGTCGACAGCGGTGATGCGCGGGTCTGGAAGCTGCGGGCGGTTCTGCCCTCTATTTCGGCCAGCTGCTATGCCTCGATCCACACGGGCGTGGCGCCTGCCATTCACGGCTGTACCGGGAATGCGAATGTGTTCCGCCTGAAGGAAAAGGATGTGTTTGCACAGGTGCGCGAAGCGGGCGGTGTCACCGGGGCAGTGGCCCACAGCTACTGGTCTTCCTTCTTCAATCGTCATCCTTTCGATCCGGTTATGGACGTCGAATACGACGAGCCCGAAAGTGCCACCATCAACCATGGTCGCTTCCACAGCATGGCTGGATACAACCTGGACAACCAGATGACCCCATCGGATGTGGATCTGTTTGGCACGCTCACCAACCTGTGCCTGCGCTTCGGGCTCGACTATGGCATGCTGCACACCTGCACATTGGACAGCATGGGGCATCGGTTCTTCCACGACTGTCAGGAAATGGACCACGCCTGTTTTGTGATGGACGAAATGCTGGCTCCCTTCATCACGCGTTGGCGCGATATGGGCTATGAAGTTATCGTCACAGCCGATCACGGGCAGGATGAACGCGGCCACCATGGCGGACGCGGCGCGTTGCAGCAAGAAACAGCGCTCTACTACTTTGGCACCGCAGAGGGACCGGACGCAGATGAGGTGATCGATCAACGCCGCCTTGCGCCAACGATTCTGTCCCGCCTCGGCGCACCGATCGCGGACACGATGAAGGGCGAACCTTTCCTCACATAAAGATCCATGCAAGGCTCCGAGTGGTGCCTTATCCGCCCATTTGGAGCCCTGCATGACCCGACGTTTTGCGACTGTCTGTGTCGTCTTTATCGCCTGTGCCCTGACACTGTTCTCTTCGCCATCACAGACACAGATACAAGCACAAGCAAAGGCGCATGATCCCTGCGAGGATCTGTGGTTCACCCGCAATCTGATCATGGATCGGGCGGGGCTTTGTTTTGCCAGCGAACTGGGCCAACGCGTCTTTGGCAATCAGGGCTGTCTTGGGACCTCGGTTCTGGTCGATGCCAAGGCCGCCCGACTGCTGCAAGCCCTGCGCGGTCGAGAACAGCTGCTGAATTGCCAGATCGACACCAGCGCACAAGGGCTGCGCCTCCCGGATGCCTCCTGGCGGATGCTCATGATCGACCTGCCAGTTGCCAGCCAGTCGGCAAGCATCTGCATCGGATGGCGGGCAGATCCGGCACCATTACATTCTGGCCGCGACAGCAGCTCTGCCCGCGTCGGTATTGTCCGGCCAAATGACACTCTCCGCTATCGCCATGATCCCGTTGGGAACTGGCACTACGTCACGGTGCACGACAGCCGGTGGCGTCTGAAAGCCGCCGGTTGGCTGCGGCACAGCCACCGCGATGGGACCGGCCGACGCCAGAGCTGCACCCAGGTCGCGGCTGGCTGAGCGGCGTCAATCGTAGGGCCAGAGCCCCTGCCCCAACGCTTCTACGGCGACGGTGATCCGCTCAAAACTGTCGCGCGCCCGACCCACCGTATGGCGCGCCCGCAAGTAGCCGTGGACCAGGCCTGCTTCGTTGATCCAAGTGGCCTTTCCGCCCGCCGCCAGAACCCGGTCGCGGTAGTCGCGGGAATCGTCGCGCACCGGATCGCAATCGGCTGAGACGAGAACAGTTGCAGGCAGATTGGTGAAATCCGGATCGGACAGCGGTGTGAGCGTTGGATCCGCTTTGGTCGGGTCTGTACCGTCTGCCGCGCGGATGTTGCCGTAAAACAGGATATCCTCGCGGGTGAGCATCGGCGCATGAGCGTGTTCGATGTAGGATCCTGCATCAATATCACCACCGAAGGCGCCGTAGATCAGCACCTGACCGGCAATATCGTCAATACGCCCCCGGGCATGATGCGCGACTGCAGCACAAAGGTTGGCCCCGGCGCTATCCCCCACCAGCACGATGTCACCATCGAAACTGGCGCTCACCCATTGGCAGACGGCCCAGGCATCATCAAAAGCTGCAGGATGGCGGTGCTCTGGTGCCAGGCGATAATCCACTGCCACAACCCGATACCCGGTCTGGGCGCAGAGTTCGGCGCAGACGTCATCATGACTGTCGAGCCCCCCGACCACAAAACCACCACCGTGGCAGAACAATACCGTGAAGCCCGGCGTGCCCGCAGTGTAGATCCGAACCGGCACATCGCCAACGGAGCGGTCTTCGCAGACAACTACATCGGGTCGGGCCACGCGAAATTCAGCCGCCATAGCGTTATAAACCGCGCGTTGTTCTGCAATCGACAGATCGACGGCATCATCGGGATAGCATTCGCCGGTTTTGCGGATGAAGGCCCAGGTTTCTTCGTCAATCAACCGTTCGTAGTTCATCCCTGCATCCTCTTTGCCGACTGGTCTGCAGCCGAGCCTATCAGCGCAGCACACAAAGGCCATGGAAAATCACAAATAAAAAGCGCCCCGACGGACGGGACGCTCTGGATCTTGGGATTGGCCGCACTCAGCTCTTTGGCATCGGCTCCCAGGGGCGGGTAAAGGCCCCCAGCACATCAGAGATATCCGCAGCCTTGGCCCCGTTGTCTTCGACCTGAGCCACAAGGCCACGCGCCTTGTCATCGACGACGGCTTCGACCCGTGCAGGCAGCCCTGCCTTCAACAGAGCTTCGTTGTAGATCCGGGTGATGGCATGTTTGCGCAGATCCGGTTTGAACACTTTGCCCACAGCGGTTTTGGGCAATTCGTCCATGACGGTCACATGTTTGGGGATCGCCGCACGTTCATGCACATGAACCTGGCAATATTCCAGCAGCTCCTGGGCAGAGGCCGTCGCCCCGTCCACCAGTTCGACAAAGGCGCAGGGCAGTTCGCCGGAGTGCGCATCTGGCTGGCCAATCGCCCCGGCAAACGCCACGGCCTCGTGGCCCAGCAGCGCCTCTTCGATCTCTGCGGGATCGATGTTATGCCCGCCCCGGATGATCAGATCTTTTGCCCGACCGGTGATCCACAGATACCCATCAGGATCCAGACGACCCAGATCGCCAGTCCGCAAATAGGTGTCCTGGAAGTAAAGATCCGCGTTCTTTGCTGCTTCTGTGTACGTGTTGCCCGCAAAGACGCCGGGGTTGGAAATGCAGATCTCACCGATTTCATCTTCGGCGCATTCTACCAGACCCTCTGGCGAAGATTTGACGATCTTGACGTTGGTGTAGGGCAGCGGGATGCCGATGGAGCCCACCTTTTTCTCGCCATCCACGGGGTTGCAGGACACCAGACAGGTCGCCTCCGTCAGGCCGTACCCCTCCACGATGGTGACGCCTGTGGCATCTTCGAACCTGCGGAACAGTTCCAGTGGCAGTGGCGCGGACCCAGAAAAGGCTGTTTTCACAGTAGAAATATCGGCATTCACCGGGCGCTGCATCTTGGCCGAAATGGCCGTTGGCACCGTGATGATGAAGGTGATTTTCCAACGCTCAATCAGTTTCCAGAAGTTATCAAACACCCCCTCGCCCCGGTAGCCCTGCGGCGTCGGGAAAACCACATGGGCCCCGGATGCGACAGCAGCCATCAGGATCACATGGCAGGCAAAGACATGAAACAGCGGCAACGGACACATGATGTTGTCGGTCTCGCTGAACAGCAGCTTGCTGCCCAGCCAGCCGTTGTAGTTCATACCGTGATAGGTGTGTTGGGCGACCTTCGGCATGCCCGTTGTCCCACCCGTGTGGAAGTAGCAGGCTACCCGGTCCTCTTCGGAATCGGCAAAAGACAGTGTGGTCGGATGCTTCGCCAGCTCTTTGGTGAAGCTCTTGTAGCTGGCATGCGCAAGCTTATCCATGTTTTCCAGCTTGGGACGGATCAGAGGCACGATCCAGGATTTAGGCGGTGTCAGATACGGGTTGAGATCGACTTCCAGAACCGTGTTGACCTTGGGTGCGTGGCGCACCGCTTCGGCCACCTTCTGGGCGACGTCTGTTTTCGGGAACGGTTTGAGCGTGACAACCACCTTGGCGCCAGTTTCACGCAGGATAGATGCGATCTGCTCCGGCTCCAGAAGGGGATTGATCGGATTTGCGATACCGGCCACCGCACCGCCCAGTAGGGTCACAACGGTTTCGTTACAGTTTGGCAGCACATAGGCGATCACATCACTTTCGCCAACGCCGAGAGCGCGAAACATGTTGGCGGCCTGTGTCACCTTATCCTTCAAGGTCCGCCAGGTCAGCGTCTGTGCCTTATCCGTAGGCCCTGACAAGATCTGATAACTGACAGCTTTGTTGTCGGGGAATTTTTCCGCCGTCCGAGACAGCAGCCCATAGAGCGTTGTCGGCATGTTGCGCTGCGCAAACGGCATTTCGTTTTCCAGCGCCAAACAGTCTGCTACTGAAGCAAATCCCATCGTTTCCTCCCTATAGCCCTTTTCTTTGCGTAGGGCGTTATCCGTACAAAATGGGTCGAAAACCGGGGCTGTGCAAGGGACTGCCACAGATCACGTGAAGGAAGGCGCCGCTGTGACGCTGCGACACAGCCGGGATCCGCGTGCGATAGCCCTTGTTTTGCAGTCGGATTTGCGGCGGTTACTCCGCAGCGGCCACCCCATCGGTGAACTGCAGCCGCGCCAGTCGCGCATAGAGCCCGCCTTCGGCGACCAACTGGTCGTGGGTGCCAACAGCGACGATGCGCCCCGCGTCCATGACGACGATGCGGTCGGCCTTTTTCACGGTGGCCAGACGATGCGCAACAATCAGAGTTGTGCGGCCCTGGCTCAGCTCATCCACCGCCGTTTGAACCGCCCGTTCGCTTTCCGCGTCCAAGGCTGATGTCGCCTCATCCAACAGCAGAACCGGCGCATTGCGCAAAATCGCGCGGGCAATGGCGATGCGCTGCTTTTGCCCACCAGACAGCATCACACCGCGTTCGCCGACCTCACTGTCATAGCCCTCCGGCAATGCCTCGATAAAGTCATGCGCAGCGGCGGCCTCTGCAGCGGCTTCTACCTCTGCGTCGCTGGCAGAGGGGCGGCCGAAGCGGATGTTTTCACGCGCGCTTCCGGCAAAAATCACCGGTTCCTGCGGAACCAAGGCGACGTGGCTGCGATAGGCTTCGCGTGCCATATCCGTCAACGCAATACCATCCAGGCGCACCACACCCGAATCCGGATCATAAAACCGCTCAATCATCTGGATAATGGTGGTTTTGCCCGCACCGGATGGGCCGACGAAGGCCACGGTTTCTCCGGGTTCGACGGTCAAAGAGACCTGATCAAGCGCTGGTGTGGCGGGTCGGGCCGGATAGCGGAAGGTCACAGCGTCGAATTGGATCTGCCCGCGCACCGGCACTGGCAGGGTTTGGGGCTGCGCCGGATCCTGTACCGTATCCGTTGCGGTCAGCAGTTCGACCAGACGTTCTGTGGCACCCGCGGCGCGTTGCAGCTCGCTCCAGATTTCGGACAACGCGGCGACAGAACCCGCCACCAGCACCGCGTAGATAACGAACTGGACCAATGTGCCTTCGCTCATCCCGCCGTCGCGGACCGCATTGGCGCCCATCCAAAGGACGCCCACAATCCCCGAAAAAACCAGAAAAATCACGATGACTGTCAGAAAGGCTCGTGTGCGGATCCGGTCCATGGACACATCAAAAGCGGTTTCCGTCATGCGGGCAAACGCGGCGCGGCTTTTGTCTTCGTGGGTGTAGGCCTGCACGGTCTGAACCGCGCCAATCGCCTCACCAGCGTTACCAGAGGACGCAGCAATCCAATCCTGGTTTTCCTTGCTGATGCGGCGCAACCGACGACCCAGAACCAAAATCGGCACAATCACGGTCGGCACAATCAGGAGCACCATGCCCGTCAGTTTCGCCGAGGTCAGCAGCATCAACACAAGACCACCAAAGAAAATCAACAGGTTGCGCAACGCAATCGACACCGAAGAGCCCAGCACAGATTGGATCAACGTGGTGTCTGTGGTGATCCGGCTCAGCACCTCGCCGGTCATGATTTTCTCATAGAACGCCGGGCTCATGCCGATCACCCGATCAAACACGGCCATACGGATGTCCGACACAACCCGTTCGCCCAGACGGGTCACCAGGGCGTACCGCAGCCCTGTCCCGATGGCGAGCAGTCCGGCAATCACCAGAGCCGCGACAAAATACTGGTTCAGCAGCGCCGTGTCAGACAGACGAAAATTGTCGACAACCCGGCGCACAGCCAGCGGCAGGGTCAGCGACAAAGCCGCGGTCAGCACCAGCGCCAGTGTGGCGGTTACCATCAGCAGACGATAGGGGCGCAAAAAGGGCCAAAGGGCTGAAAGCACGCCAATTTTGCGCGATGACTTGCGCTCGTCCTCTGCTGTCGGGACACCGGTGTTGGCAGCCATATCTGCTCCTTCGATCGTCATGTTGCGCCGCTTGTGTTTTCAGCGCATCGCGAGTGTCATGACGCTCACAGCGCAGCCCGTCAAGCGGCCAGCCCCCGTCAAACCGCCGCATGTCGATCAAATTGCGCATCTAACCGGTCGTTTTGGACACGGAATGAGTGATCACAGGTCAAGGAGGGATGTCTGGAGCGGGTAGCGGGAATCGAACCCGCACCTTAAGCTTGGAAGGCTCTTATGATACCATTTCACCATACCCGCACTCAGTGACACGGTCTATAAATCGCGCTCTGTGGAGCGTCAAGCGGTCGCTGGCGGGTTTTTCGGTTTTTCGCGAGCCGCCTCGGGCAATTGCACAGCAACCCACTGTCAGGACGCGAAAAACACGCGCGCGCCGCGCTGTAACAGCCAACGTCCTACCATTCGATCAACCCAATTTGGCAGTTACAGTTCGCAAACCTCCAGCGCTCTGTCGAGGCACCCCTGTCAGACACCAGAGACACCCTCTGCACACTCTCTCTGCTCAGACCTGTGCAGCAAGCTGCAACACGCTCCTTTCATGTCACTGGTCGCAATGGATTTGGGCTGCTAGGCTCCTCCACAACTGCCGAACGCCCAACGAAACGGAGCAATGGCGGTTGCGGAGCAAACTTGGGCGGGACAGCGATGCAAACCTCGCGTGATAGCGAAACACAGCCGGAGCCGGATGCCGCTGCCAGCACGCAGCGCAGCCTGAACAGCGCGATGATCATCGAGGATCACCCGCTGTTTTGTGATGCGCTGATGATGACATTGCGCAGCTCGGTGGGCATCACCACAACTGCGACGGCTCAGACCTTGCAAAATGCAATGGATCAACTGGCTGCTGGCGCTTTGGTCGATGTGATCCTGCTGGATTTGAACCTTCCGGATGTGGATGGGCTGGACGGGTTGGTGCGGCTGCGAAACACCACCGAGGCTCCGATTTTGATCGTCTCCTCCATGGCTGACGACCGGATCATTTCAGCCGCAATTCATGCGGGTGCCGCTGGGTTTGTGCCCAAACACAGCCAGCGTGAGGTCTATCAAAGCGCCTTTGCTGCGCTGCGCGAGGGCCGCACGTTCATCCCAGCGGGTTTTCAGCTTGCACCGCATAGTGACGCGGCCACGGATGCGACCCATGATGCGACCACCCGGCTTGCGTCGCTGACAAATCAGCAGGCAAGGATCCTGCAATTGATCTGCGCTGGAAAACTGAACAAACAGATCGCCTATGATCTGTCGATCGCCGAAGCCACGGTCAAGGCGCATGTCACCGCCATCATGCGCAAACTGGGCGTCCAAAGCCGCACCCAAGCCGTTCTGATCGCTCAGGAAACCAGCTTCGCAAAGGTCTTGCACGATTTGGGTTAGCGACAGTAGCATCGCATATGCCAGATCAACTGCCCTCCTCGCTGCCTGCGCTTGGGCGCGACCACTCTGCGGATCAACAGCGCATCGTGCGCACCGCCTTTGCCGCGGCGACCGATCCGGATCCCGCCGCTGTTCTGGCCGCCGCGCTCTCCCCAGTGGAGGAGCTGGAGCTGATCATATTGTTTGTATCGCCCGACTGCGATCTGGACCCGTTTCTGGCTGCCGCGCGCAGACATTTTTTCACGACTAAAATTGTGGGCTGCACCACCGCGGGTGAAATCGGGGCTGGCGGCTACACCGACGGCACCATCGTGGCGGTCGGCCTGCCGCGCAGTCATTTTGACACCCAGGTTCTGAAGGTGCCAGATCTTGCCGCATATGACAGCCAGGCCGTGACGGACCAGATGGTGCGCAACCGCATGGCCTTGCAACGGCGCACCCCGGATTGGACGGGCGAGTTTGCGCTGCTGCTGGTGGATGGCCTGTCGATGCGCGAGGACGCGCTGACAGCAGATATTGCGCCTGCATTGGGACCGGTTCCTCTGTTTGGTGGCTCTGCTGGTGATGGCGTTGGATTTGGGCAGACCTTTGTGATCTGCGATGGCCAGCCCCTCAGCAACGCGGCGACCTTGGTCCAGGTGCGCAGCAGCTGTTCGATCGAGGTGATCACCACCGATCATCTGACACCGAGCGCCCAGCGCATGGTGGTCACAGGCGCCGATCCAGACAGGCGTTTGGTCTATGAAATCAACGCAGAACCAGCCGCCCGGGAATACGCCCGACTGTTGGGAAAGGATCCCGAGCAACTGACGACCTTCACCTTTGCGGCCCATCCCCTGGTGGTGCGGATTGGCGGGCGTCATCATGTCCGCGCCATTCGCCAGGTCGCCGATACCGGGGAGTTGGTGTTTTTCTCTGCCATCGACGAAGGCGTGGTTCTGACGCTTGCCGCCTCTCAGGATATGGTGGCCCATCTCGATGGCACCCTGCGCGCGCTGAGCCATGATCAGACGCCGGATGTAATATTGGCCTTTGATTGCCTCTTGCGGCGGATGGAAGCGCAGCAAAAACAGCTCACACCGCAAATTTCAGCCCTGTTGGCGCAGCACCGGGCGGTGGGGTTTTGTACCTATGGCGAGCAGACCAATTCGATGCATGTCAACCAGACGCTGACGGGCGTTGCGATCTATCCCCCGCCCGTTTCTAAGGTGCCTCTGTCTGACCTGCCCGCGTCTAACCCGTTCAACACAAACGGATCACGATGACCCACGATCCGCATCAGTCGCAGGCACCCAGCGCCCAGCCCACCCCCTCCGGCCTGGCCGGAACCGAGGGGCTGATTGATCCGCAAGACAGCCTGCAGCGGCAGAACCAAAAACTGCTGAAGATCGTCGCGACACTGATGCGCAGGGTCGAACAGGATACCGATGCCTCCGGCGTCGCCTATGCACAGTTTGAACGCGCTGCGATGCTCGAGGCGGAGGTGCGCAGCCGCACCCGCGATCTGCAGCACACGTTGGAACTGCTGAACCGCTCCAACAGCAAACTGGCGCAGGCCAATCGCGAAACAGAAGCGGCCCGCGCCAATCTGACCAACGCCATCGAAACCATCCAGGAAGGTTTCGCACTGTTTGATCCGCAGGATCGGCTGGTGATGTACAACAGCCGCTTTGGAATGCACATGGCCGATCTGCGACCGCAGCTGACCAGCGGTCTGCGGTTCGAAACCTATGTCCACCTCGCCAGCCAGAGCCCGGACCTCGCCCTGGCCAAAGGGGTCAGCGCGCAGGACTGGGCCAGACGCAGGTTGGACCGTCACACCCAGACCAGCGTGATGTTCAATGTGGAAATGACTGGCAACCGTTGGGTGCAGGTCAGCGAGCATCGCACCGGTGATGGCGGCACCGTGATCCTGCAGACGGATATCTCAGACATCATGCGTCTGCAGCATCAGGAACGCGAACGGCTGTTGGATGATCAGGCGCGGCTGATCCAGGCCACGCTGGAGCATCTGAACCAAGGCGTCGGCATCTTTGACGGTGCGGGCCAATTGGTGGGTTGGAACCAGCTGCTCGCCGATCTGCTGGCGATCCCCGCCACCAAGCTGCAGCTTGGCCTGCCATTTGCCATGATTCTGGAGTGGTTGCGCAGCGATTTCACCTTTGATGGTGCGGTTTCGGCGGATGATGTCGCAAGATGGAGCCGGCGGGACGCGGATCGGGTGCCGCTGGCCTTTGATCTTCATCACAGCGATCACCGCATCCTGACGGTGTTCATGCAGCAGATGCCAGATGATGGATTTGTAATCAGCTTCACGGATGTCACGCGGGAACGTCAGGCGGTCCGCGCCATGCGGGCTGCAAAAGAAACGCTGGAGGATCGCGTCGCTGCCCGCACCCTCGAACTGCAAGACGCACTGAGGGTCGCAGAGCGGGCCAATGCCTCAAAATCGCGGTTCGTTGCGGCGGCCTCCCACGATCTGCTGCAACCTCTGTCTGCCGCCAAGCTGTTCGTAGCGGCGCTGGACAGCGAATTGTCCGGGGATGGCGCACGTGATACATTGGCCAAGGCGGCGAGCGCTCTGGACAGCGTTGAGGATCTGTTGACTGCGCTGCTGGATATCTCCCGTTTTGATTCCGGTCGCGCAAGCACGCAAACAGGCGCGGTGCATCTGGATGTTCTGCTCACACAGCTGGGCGATGAACTGCGGCCGTCTGCCCAAACCAAAGGGATCGATCTGCGTTTGCGACCAACCCGCGTTCAAGTTCTCAGCGACGCAACCTATCTGCGGCGCATCGTGCAGAACCTCATGACCAATGCGATCAGATACACCCATACGGGCGGTGTTTTGGTTGGCGTCCGCCGCCGCGGCGCGTGTGTCAGGTTGGAGATTTGGGACACCGGCGTTGGTATTGCCGCTACGGATCAAACCCGCATTTTCGCAGAATTCCAACGCATCAACGCCACCGCCAGCGCCGCCGATGGCATGGGCCTTGGTCTGGCCATCGTGGAGCGCGCCTGTGCCTTGCTGGATCATCCGCTGTCGTTGCGCTCGGTTCCGGGCAAAGGCACCGTGTTTGCGATAGAATTGCCCTGCGTTGAGACACACACAGACATAAGCCGTGGTTCAGGCAGAGGTTCAGGAAGAGATTCAGGCGAAAATTCGAAGAGAATTTCTGGCACCGATACAGGCGACGCCACACCCGTCCATGCAGACACCGACATGACTGATACGGACGCATATATAGGCCGTGACGCCAATCAGCCCTCTGACGCCCCCCGCACAGATACAGCCACAAACACGTTGATCGTCCTGCTGATCGAACACGATCCAGACCTGCGACAGGCGCTCACACTGACGTTGGAGCAGTGGGGCATGGAAGTGCTGACCTGCGCCAGCGAACAGGACGCCATCGATCTGATCGCCGAGATCGGCATCCTGCCTGATGTCTTGATTGCCGACATGCAGCTGCCCCAGGGGTGTTCTGGTGGTGACGCGATTGCCAACCTGTGCCAAAGGTTTGCCCCGCTTCCCGCCTGTCTCATCTCCGCGGACCACAGCGCGGCGGCCCGCAACATTGCCAGTGAGCTGGGCGTGCCTTTATTCCATAAACCCATTGATCCACGGGCATTATTGGCCTTCCTAAAGGCCCAACGCCCGCGAACCAACTGACCTGTTGCGCAGCATCGCGCGTGGCTCCTCCTTGTCGTTTCGCTCTGCCAGACCACATATGCAGCTGAAGCGCGGCCAACGCCCATGAACAGGCGTTGCGACAGACGCCCCAGAGACAGACAACAGAAAGACCTCAGTGCCATGCCCAATGATGCCTCCGCGACGCACAGCCCTGACCGCCCGGTTGCAGTGATCACCTCCCATGGGCAGCCCTCGGACCCTGCCCCTCAAGAGGCAGCACTGGCTGCAGTGGCCGCTGCTGTCGCCCCGTTGCTGCCTGATTGGCAGGTGAAATCCGCAACGCTGTCGACGCCTGGCCTCCTTGAAGAGACGGTGGAAGCTGGGGCTGTGGTCTATCCGTTCTTCATGGCCAACGGTTGGTTTACCGCAAACGTGCTGCCCAAACGGCTGAGCGATGTGGCCTGCACGATCACCCCGCCTTTCGGCCTTGACCCAGATCTGCCTGCGCTGGCCTGTGAAGCTCTGCGCGAGGCCTGTGACAGCCGCGGCTGGACGTTGGAGCAAACCCGCGTTCTGTTGGCCGCCCACGGCTCAGCGCGTGGTCCGAAAGCCGCCGAAGCTGCCGAGGCATTTGCCGATCTGATGCGCGCTACCGTGCCGGGCATCGATCTGCGCACCGGTTATGTCGAAGAAGACCCCCGCATCGCCGATACCGCGCGGGACATTGAACAGGCTCAGCCTACCCAAAACAGCTTGTGCCTGCCCTTCTTTGCCCAGGCCGGGGAACACGTCCGCGACGATATCCCCGAGGCGCTGGAGGAAGCGGCCTACACTGGTGACACCCTGCCGGTTCTTGGCGCCCTGCCCGCAGTCCCTGCCCTGATCGCAAAGGCCATTTGCCGGGCCAAGACGGGTTAGAGAACACCTGGGCTGTAAAAACACCTGGGCCACCAACTGGGCCATCTCCAGGTGTATGACTTAGTTCCTGTCGTCAGAGATCCGCCGCTAAACCGCGACGGATCTATTTTATGGCACCGCCCGACGGGCCCAAACAGCTGCAGATGCGGTGTTTGGCCTGTCTGCCAAGTGATTTGCGACAGCTTCCGTTTGCCGCTCCGACCAATGCATCAGATCCGGTGCGGCGTCCGCTGCGGCCTCATCCTGCGCAAGGAAACCTGCGACAATCGCAATCGAGAGAAGCAACAGCCGGATCACGCGTCCGATTCCTATGCGGCGGAGACAAGCCGCCCGGTTAGAACCGGTAAACACCAAACAAACCAACGGATGTGCCACTGGTGTCGCGCACGATGGAGCTGTCTTTTGCGTCGCCCGTCAGCTGTGAATAGGTCACCGCACCTCCCAGGCTGAAGCGCTCCGTGATCGGCACCTGCAGGCCGATTTCGAAGTTGATCGCATGAAAGCCGCTGCCTGCGGTATACTGGCTCAGACCTGATGTGGCGGATTGCGCCGCGCTCACGCCGTAGTAGGTGCTGTTGTAGTCATCATTGCCCCAATCCGCCGAAAGGCCCGCGGTCAGCATCGGGCCCAGATCTGCGGGAGAGTCACTTTGCGCCAGGCTAGCAAAGGAGGCACGCCCCATCAGGACGCTCAGCGGAACCATGCCTTCCACCCCAACACTGGCGCTGACACCTTCGGAACCTTTGCTGTATTTTGTAACCTCAAAAAACGGCGTGATCGGGCCAAATTCATATTCGACGCCCAGATTGTAGGTCGCGCCCCCATCGATATCGCCCAGCCCGCGCAGAAAGACGCTGTCGCTTTCCTTGCGGCCCTCATCATAACCGATGGATGCCGACACGCTGAAATCATCCGTTTTGACGACATAGCCACCGATGCCAGCAGGGCCGATGAACAGGCGATCCCGCCAGATCAGCTCCAACACCGGAAATCCAGAGGTCTCTTGCTCGCTGGAGCCCAGATATTCGGGCTTTGAAAAGACACCGATCCCGATGCTGCCTTCCCAATCCCCTTCTGCGCGCACCTGCGTGGCAACCAGAATGGAATAGGCTGCCAAAACCACTGCAATTGTTTGTTTTTGCGTCATTTTCATCAGTCTTGAACTTTCTTTTCGAGGTGTTTCAACGCTGGTTTAAGACCTGGGTGTACCGCCATGATCCCGAGAACTGGCAAAAGTGTAAAAAAGTGTCATGGGGCTATTTCGCCTCTGATGTCTGATCAGCGGTTAGCGCGGGACGGTCAGAGCGAGACGGTCACCCCGCCTTTGGGTCAGCCGCAGCAGAACAGGGATCAGGATCAGGGTGATGAAGGTGGCAAACAGCACTCCAAAGGCCAGTGAAACAGCCATCGGGATCAGCATTTGCGCCTGTTCGGATGTCTCCGTCACCAGGGGAAGAAGCCCGACAAATGTTGTGACGGAGGTCAGCATGACAGCGCGGAAACGGGAGGCTCCGGTTTCCATCAACGCCGCCACAATGGGCTGCCCGGTGTCGCGTACGGCCCGGTAGCGGCTGACCAACACCAGTGAATCATTCACCACCACGCCGCTCAGCGCCAAGATGCCAAAGAACGACAACAGGGATACGGGATGCCCCGTCGCCAGATGGCCCAGCACCGCACCGATCATCCCAAACGGAATAGCCAGCATGATGATGAAGGGCTGCGTGTAAGACTTCAACGGGATCGCCAGCAACGCGTAGATCATCATCAGGCCCAGAACGAACCCACTGCTCAACTGGTCTGTCGCCTCTTCCTCTTCGGCGGCTTCGCCGGAAATCGCCACGGACAGACCGCCGTATTCGGCTTTGAGCCGGACAAAGATCGTCGTCTCAAGCCGTTCAACCAGTGCCGTCACCGAGGTCAGATCCTTGTTGACCTTGGTGGACAGCTCCAGGGTGCGCGCGCCGTTGATCCGCTTCAGTTCCGGCAGCGATTCCTGTCGGCTCAGGCGCACGACGCTGTCCAAGGGCACAAAACTGCCCGCAGGGGTGCGTATAAGAACCCGGTTCAGATCGCTCAGGCTGTTGCGCTGTTCCAGTGGATAGCGGACCCGCACCTGCACCTCTTCGCTGCCGCGCTGAATGCGCTGCGCGTCAAAGCCAAAAACCGCGTAGCGCAGCTGGGTGATGACATCCCGGTTGGTCAGGCCCAGCGCCTCACCCTCCGGCCACAATGCAAACGACAGCTCCTGCTGTTCGGTGTCCAGATCGGTGAGCAGATCGTAGGTTTCAGGCAGGGTTTGCAGGTGTTGCTGCAAGTCACCCAAGGCCGCAGCGGTTTCCGCCGGATCATCAGAGCTGAGCGCGATCCGCAGATCCTCCGCCCCATCGTCATCGGAATAGAGCTCCATCTGCCGCACGCCCCGCAAGACACCCGTAGCTGCGCGCCAGGTCTCAACAAACAGATCAGATCCAAAACCGCGCTGATCACTGTTCAACAGACCCACGGATAGGGTCAGGGCCTCCGGCTGTGATGAGGTGATAAAATAGCTGGTCACGACCGACTGCTGCAGGCCGTTGTCGCGCTCCAGCTTTGCGGCGGTCTGCAACAGACCAGCCTCCAGCTCCTGCGCGATTTCCCCCGCCCTGTTGGCAGGGACGCCGCTGTCCAGGGTGACCACCATATGCACCTGCGTGGAATCGCGGTCCGGGAAGAAATTAGTCTTCACAATGCCTTGCGTCATCAATCCGATCGCAAAAACGAAGCTGGCGACAAACACCAAAAGCGTCTGGATAGGATGCGCCAACGCAACGCGCAAAACTGGCAGGTAAAGGCGACGGATGGTCCAGTCCATGCCGTGTTCGACCGCGGCTTGCAGAGGCCGCAGCCACCGCCCCACCCCACGGATTGGACGTGTGGGCGACACATCGATATGGGCCAAATGGGCGGGCAGAATGAACCGGGATTCGACGAGAGAAAACAACAGACACAGGATCACCACCACGGCGATGACCTGAAAGGCACCGCCAAAATCGCCCGAAATCATCGTCAGCGGAAAAAACGCAGCAACCGTGGTCAACACACCAAAGGTGGCGGGAGTGGCCACTTCGAGCGCGCCGCGGATTGCGGTGTCTACACCGCCACCCTGTTGATCCTGCACTTGGCGTTTTCGCGCATAGATGTTTTCGCCCGTGACGATGGCGTCATCGACCACGATCCCCAGGGTGATGATAAAGCCAAAGGTCGACAGCGCGTTGAGCGAATAGTCAAACCAGTCTGGCCCCATCACATAAAGCGCACCGGCAAAAGACACCGGAATGCCAAGCGCCACCCAAAACGCCACCCGAATGTCGAGAAACAACGCCAGCATGGCAAAGACCAGCACCATGCCGGTCAGGGCGTTGTTGGACATCAGCGTCAGCCTGTCACGGATCAGATCCGCCTCGTTGAGCCAACTGTCGAGCGTGATGTCTGCTGGCAACCAGGGCGCGGCGCGCAGATCTTCCACGGTCTGCAACACGGCCTCTGCGGTCTCGGTGATCGATTGTTTGCCGATCAATTGCACGCCAAGACGGATGGTTGGCTGCCCGTTGTAGATCGATACCAGCTGCTGATCGTCAAACCCGTCCACCACAGTGGCCACATCAGACAGGCGCAGAACCGCGCCGTTCGCACCCTGCCGGATCAGCGTGTCCATCAGATCTGGGCCGAAATAGGCCTGATTGCGGCTTTGCAGGCTCAATCGGCCATTGGCGGCTTCCAACGTGCCGGCGGATAGGCTGATCGACTGGCTCTGCACCGCCAGCGCCACCTCTTCGAAGCTGATCCCATAGGCCCGCAGCTGGTCTTCTTGCAGCTCGACGGCGATTTGCGCTGCGCGGCTGCCTTCGGTGGTGACCTTGCTGACGGTCGGAAGGTCCAGCAATTGCGCCCGGACCCGGCGTGCTGCCTCCTTTAGTGAGGCGTGGTCTATGGCACCGGACAGCTGCACGTAGATCACGTGGCGCTCGTCCTGCTCCAAAGTGATCGTGGTGCTTTCCACCTCTGCAGGGAAGCTGGTGATGGCGTCAACGCGGTCTTTCACATCGGATTTGAGCCGCTCCATCGGATAATCAGGCACCGCCCGCACAAGGACCTCGGCAGATGACGCGGTGATGGTCGAGGTGATTTTCTCCACCCCCTGCAAACCATTGAGTGCGTCTTCGACTTTCACCGCGGCTCCCTCCTCCACATCCTCTGGCGAGGCGCCATTGAAGGTAACGGTTACGATCACATCGCGCGGCGGATCGGCTGGGAAGCTCTCGGTGCGCATGGCGAGGCCGGTCATTAGCCCCATTGCCAGAATGATCCCCATCAAAAGGTTCGCCGCCACGCTGTTGCGGGCAAACCAGCCGATCCAACCTTCGGCCCCATGACGCGACATCATTGGACATCCTCCTGCAGGGCGTTGGCCGCGCGCAGGGCCGGGTCTGGCCGCGGCTCGGCCAGGATCCTGGGGGCGACGACGGCACCATTAAGATATCCGCTGCGCGGCACCGCCAGGCGCAGGCTCTGTTCAGACCCGACAGGCGGTGCGACAAAAACCGTGTCCTCGGTTACAAACACAGGCACCACAGCGTGGGAGCGCAGCCGATTGCCTTCATCCAGCGCCCAGATTTCGCCGCGCGTCGTCAGCAATGCCTGAGGGATCGCATATAGCGCTGCGTGGCTGCGTCCCTCGATCCGCGCGGTCAGAAACGTCCCAGGCATGACATCGGCCCCTGGGGCCAGTTCGACCACAACTGTGATCCAGCGATTGTCGGCATCAACAGTCGGGTCCACACGCACCACACGGCCCTGCACCACACGCCCCTGCACTTCGTTCCCCTGTACCACGTCCCCCTGTGATGCGGTCAGATCAACTGCTGCGCCAATCGGTGTGCCGAGGCGCGCAAATTGACGGGCGCTGAGCGCGATGGCCACCTCCAACACGCGGCGATCAAACACCTCTGCGATCTGGGCGCCGGCCTGCACCATTTCGCCGGGGTTGAGCGTTCTGCTGGCCACCACCCCATCGAAGGGCGCGGTGATCCGGGTTTGCTGCAAATCATGTTCTGCTTGTGCGACTGCGGCCTGCGCGGCAACAACTGCGGATTTGGCAGCGATCAAATGTGGTTCGCGCAGCGTCAGGGCGCTTGCCTCTCCCGCCAGGCCGGACGCTGCCCAGTCATCCGCCGCCAGTGTGCTGCGCTGCTCTTCTTCCAGCAGGGCGCGTTCAGCCTCCGCCAGGGTCGAGCGTGCAGCAGCCAGCGCACTGCGGTAGCTGATGTCTTCGATCTGGGCGAGCAGATCACCGCGCTGGAAATGTGCCCCGGTCAACAGCTTGTCACTGACCATGACCACCCGGCCACCAACGCCCGCGGCAAGGCGGCTTTGCCAGCGGGGCTGGACCTGTCCATATGCCGTGATGATATCGGTCTGCGGCCCAGGCTTCAGCACATGGACATCCGCCTGTAACAGCGCGCGATCTTCTGCCTGGGCGGGCTCTGGCGGCGTTTCAGTCGGATAGGCCACAAAGACGACAGCCGCAGCCAGCACCGTTGCGCCCAATAGATTCTTGAGCATGGTCGTTACACTCCTTTTCCCAGCGCCAGCCCCAAGGCGACGCGGTTGTTCAATCGATCTTTGCGGACGCTGAGCAATTGGCTCTGGATGTCGAACACCGCGCTGCGAGCACTCAGAAGATCAAGAATGGTGGCGAGCCCAGCGCGATAGCGGGTTTCAAAAACCCCTTCGGTGGCGCGGGCGTGCGCCACCGCTGCAACCAGCTGCGTTTCGCGACGCGCCAACAGGCTCTCCTGATCCAGGGCCTGCTCGACCTCGGAAAATGCCAGCACAGCAGTCTGCAGATATGAAATCATCGCCCGATCCGCCCGGGTCTTTGACGCCTCAATGGCGGCTCTGCGACGCCCTGCCTCAAAAATCGGCACCGTCAACGCAGAGGCCAAGGACCAGACCGTCGCGCCCTGACTGAGCGCGCTGAAATCACGACTGGTGCTGCCAAACTGACCGGTAAGAGAGATCTGCGGCAGCAGCTCTTTCTGGCTGACAGCGATCCGGCTGTTGGCGGCCACGGCGTCCTGCCAGGCGGCTTGCATATCTGGGCGCGCGCCGAGAACTGACAATGGCACCCCGGGCGCAGGAGTGGCGCGCAACCGCGGGAGGGTTCCGGGAACCGCCAGATCATTGTCCGGGTACTGCCCCAGCAGCACTTCGACCCGGCGCACCGCATCATGCGCGCGCCCCTGGTTTTCGGCCAGCCGTGCCTCCGACAGGGCGACATCGCGGTCAATCGCAGAAAGATCCTCAAGCGCGCCGATGCCTGCACGAAAATTCGCGCGTGTGTTGTCCGCACTGCGTTGCAGAACCTTCAACCGACGGCGTTCCAACTGGTATTGCTGGCGCGCCTCCGTTGCATCGAACCAGGCCTGCATCACCTGTGCCGCCACGGAATCGCGCATCGCCTGATGGCGAAACCCCTCGGCCGTTTGGTCGGCACGGGCAGCGCGGCGCTGATCTGCCTGCCGGCCCCATAGGTCGATTTCCCACTGCACGTTCAGCGTCGGTGCCACGGTTTCACCGGAGAGATTTCCGCGGCTGGCATTGATGTCCCCAGACAGCTGCGGCACCCGCTCTGCGGTGATGCTGGCAAGATCGATGCCCGCCAACTCCAAACGCTTTGCCGACTGCCGCAGGTCGAGATTGCCGCTGAGGGCTTCGCTGACTGCGGCGGTCAACAGGGGATCATCAAACAGATCCAGCAATCCTTGCGAGATAGGAGCATTGGTCGACGCTGACGTGGAAAACGCGGCCGGCATGTTCAAAACGGACGGCGCCGAGGGCAGCTCAACCGGCTCAAGCGCACTGCATGCCGCAAGAACTGACATCACAGATAGGGCCAAGACTGCGCGCCGGGTGACGCGCGGGGGTTCGAAATGGGATCTGCCGCCCATGATCTATCCTTCAACTGCCACAGCGCACAGCGCCGTTGTTGGGATGGCAGGTAGGAAGCGATTGTCACCGGTTTGTGCCAACGCCCGATCAAATTGTAAAAAAATGTGTCAGCTGACCGGGCTGGGACAGATGATGACAATTGAACAATTCTGTTTGCTGCTCCGGACCGCTAATCTGACCTTTGAACAACGCAAAAACTTGGGACAAGAAACCGTGCAGGAGCCGCATATTCTGGTCGTTGATGACCACAAGAACATCCGCGAGCCATTGGCCGATTATCTCAAACGCAACGGCTTCAGAACCAGCACAGCGGGCAACAGCACCCAAGCCTACGCAACATTGAAAACCGCGCGGATCGACCTGGTTGTGCTGGACATTCTGATGCCGGGCGAAAGCGGTCTCGACGTCTGCCGAAGGATACGTGAAACCCACGACATCCCCGTGATCCTGCTGACAGCTATCACCGACGAAACCGACCGCATCGTCGGGCTGGAACTGGGGGCGGATGACTATGTCACCAAACCGTTCAACCCACGGGAACTGCTGGCGCGGATCCGGGGTGTTCTGCGCCGGGTCAACAGCCTGCCAAAACAATACTCCGGCCTGTCGGATGGTTACATGCAATTTGGCCCCTGGCAGCTTGACATGAGCCAACGGCAACTGGCCCGAACCGATGATGCACACCCGTCCGTGGAGTTGAGCAGCGTTGAATTCAAACTGTTGGCCACCTTTTTGCAGCACCCGCGCATTGTTCTGTCACGTGATCAGCTGCTTGATCAGGTGCGCGGGCGCAGCGGCACGGTGTTTGACCGCAGCATCGACAACCAGGTCAGCCGCCTGCGCAAAAAGATCGAACAGGATCCCAAAAACCCTGAGTTCATCAAAACGGTCTGGGGCGGAGGCTATACATTTGCCTGCGATGTGGTGCGCCTATGACCCTGATACCACGCAGTCTTGCCGGATATCTGATCGCCTCGACCGTGGTCGCCACGGTTCTGACCCAGACACTGATCAGCAGCGTCTTTCTGATCTATCAGGATGCCAAGTTCGACAAATTCGAGGATCTGTATTTCTACCAGAAAATCATCAGCACCGCAGAGTATCTCCGCAGTGCGCCCACAGCGACCCATCGCCAGATTCTGGAAACCGCCAGCAACGATGAAACCACCTACACGGTCGCCACCGCGCCCAAAGGCACCCTGCCCCTGCCCGATACGACAGATGCCATGGTGCTGCGCGATCATTTCGGCGACCAAAATGTGCTGACAGAAGAGCGCACCATCAATATCAAGGATCTGCTCTGGATCCTCTTTGGCGATGCCGCCGAGGTCTGCGTGTTGACCCCGGGCACAGCGCCCGAGATCCTGGCCTCCGATTGTCCTTTTGTTACGATTTCAGTGCAGCTTGACGACGGCAGCTGGCTCAATGTGCGCACCTTCGCCAATGCCGACATCAGCGTCTATCTGGCGCCATTTGCTCTCTCGGTGCTCACCTCGCTCCTTGGCATTGGCGGCAGTGTCACCATCCTGGCCCGCAAGATCACCCGCCCTTTGCGCGATCTCTCCCATGCCGCCGAACAGTTGGGCCGCGGCGAAACCACTGATCCCATTCCGGTCTCAGGCCCTGCCGAAGTCGCCAAAACCGCCGATGCGTTCAACCGCATGCAAGAGCGACTGACCCGGTTCGTGCGCGACCGCACCACCATGCTGGCTGCCATCAACCATGATCTGCGCACCCCGCTGACCTCCTTGCGTTTGCGGGCCGAGTTCATCGAACAGGACGGCCTGCGCGCAGATATGATCGAAACCACCGAAGAAATGCGGGCCATGGTCGACAGCTACCTGGCGTTTTCCTTTCAGGAGGCAGCCGAAGAAGACCTTCAACCCGTTGATTTGGGCGCGGTGTTGCAGGATCTCACCGCGCAAGAACCAGACGTCGATCTCCGGATCCATGACAGCTGCGTCAGCCTGTGCCATCCCGTGTCGATCAAACGGGTGTTTCGCAATCTGATCGGAAACGGCATCAAATATGGGGATCGCGTGCAGATTGCCCTGCGTTGCGTCGAAGATCAGATCTGCTTGGATTTTCAAGATGATGGGCCTGGTATTCCGGCGCAGATGGCCGAAGAGGTCTTCACTCCGTTCACACGGCTTGATCACTCAAGAGATGTGAGCGATGGCAGCGTTGGCCTGGGTCTGTCGATTGCCCGCAGCATCGTGAGGCGACGTGGCGGGGATGTGTTTCCGATCACGAACGAAAATGGCCGGTTCGCCATGCGCGTGATCCTGCCCCACGCTGGCCTGCCTGCAAAGGGCGCTGGGTAACGGCACTGGCTGACAGCGCAACCAAGAATCCCGTGAGCGAACAATCAAAGGGAATGCGACGCCTGGTCGGCAACATCAGCGCACTGGAGCCGCTGCTGCGCTCGCACTGCCGCGGCTATATCGTCACGGCTACATTCCCACGCCCGCATACGTCGCAGATCACACCCAGTGATGCGAACACCAGCTCTGCCCAGCCCCTTCAAAAAGAGCCACTTTTGGGGTTGCGCCCCTCCCCGAAGAAAAATAAAACTTGCGTCAGACAGCGCCGCCGGACACCACCCGGCACCCCGGTGCAACAGAAGGCGAGTTGGCGGAGTGGTGACGCAGCGGATTGCAAATCCGTGTACACCGGTTCGATTCCGGTACTCGCCTCCAAACAGTCTTTTTGAAGACTAACCCCATGAAAGCATTGAAAAACAAGGATTTCCGCCTACCTTAAACGGTATGATGGACTATAATTTGGACTATATTGGGCTAGAAAATCGACCTGATTATCACGCCCCGACTCTCGTGCCGCTCTCTGCCAAAGGTGGGAAGTACTACGTCTGCGTTACAATACCCGATGTCCTCAGAAAGGGTTCTCAAAAGCAGATGATGCGTTCGACCGGTACAACAGACCCAAGAGTCGCCAAGACAAAACTGGTTCCGTTGGCCAACCAAATCTACGCTGAGTTTGATCGAAAGCTGACTCGGCTACATAAGCAATATGTAAATGAGACCAATGAAATTGGCTTCACCCAGACAATTGGCGACTTTTCCAATGTTTTCGTTACTAACCCCTTGGCGATCCAGATGCACGGCTTGGACAAAGACCCAGCACTCAAGATCACCAGACTCTTACCTACCTGGATTCAGCACTTGGAAGATACCAACCAAGGCGACTACAAGGAACGCACATCTCGCTTCAATAAATTGAATGAGTTCGTACAAGTCGTGGGCGACTTGAATGTCCAGGACGTAGGCAAGGTCCATGGTTATCAATATGCCAAGTGGAACCACGCCCAGGGTAGAGCCAACAAGACAATTACTTCCCTGAACACCAAAGTTTCGGCGTTTCTCACATGGTGTGAACAAGAGGGTCACATCCAGGAAAATCCGTTAGTTAACATGAAGCTGTCCAATTTCGGTAAGAAGTCTTTGCCTTATCTGCCATTTGAACCTGACGAACTTCGCGGTTTGTTCGATCAAGAAATGGCTGAACAGGACCGGCTATGCTTAACGATCCTCGCTACCACTGGAGCACGATTGGACGAGATTGCTCTTTTGACTTGGGATCAGATCAAAACAGACTTTGGCGGGTTGATGTATCTGGACCTACGTCCGGATGAGACCGTTGTAAAAACGGATGGCTCCCATCGCGTAATTCCGATCCACTCACAGATTGCCCCACTTCTCAGTGGAGGAAAGGGCCGCGTTTTCGATTACAAGATCGACAGGAATGGAAAAGCACAAAACGATGCCAGCAGCCAACTGATGGAATATGTCCGAACAGTGACAAGGCATCCACGCAAGGCCGTGCATTCACTTAGAGGCACGTTCAAACAGATGCTCGAAAACGCTGGCGTCACCGAAGAAATGGTAGAGCAACTTGAAACAGGCCAGATTTCACTTGGTGAAATTGAGCGGAGCATGAAGGACAACGCGGTTGAAAAACGGGTCAACGACAAGATTACAGGTCACTCTGCAAGAGACGTGTCCGGCAAGTATGGATTTGGGCCCCTTCTTATTCCTAGAGCCATTGCAGTCGAACGCTTGGACTTATCTTTTCTGAACATTTCGAAACACTAGGCAGCCGACTCATAAAACTCGATCCACAGTCTGACGGATGCCAGTTTGATCATCGACAGGAAATTGCGTGACGTCTTTTCGTATCGGGTTGCGATGCGACGGAACGAGGCTTTCAGCCTGCCAAAGAACCGCTCG